>NZ_VPBT01000008.1:0-7960 GCF_013418555.1 Acinetobacter sp. YH12134
GATGAGAAAATGACTTACTTCATTGGCGTTACTCTTGGGAGGATGATTTGAATAAGGTTATTTTATAATGATAAGACAATCTGTCAAGCTTGTACTAAAGCTTCTAAAAGTTATTTAACATAATGGCTGTTATACGAAACGAGAGTGTTAGAACCCATTTAAAGTGTCTATATTCTCACCAATAAAAATGTCCGGTTTCTCCGAGGTAAAATATGACTTTTGAACAAAAATAAGCCATTGTTTATTCTTTTTATTTCCAACAAAATTCCAGAACTCATCTACTTCGAGAGATTCATAATGACTTTGCTGAGGCTGAATTTCATAGGTTGATTCAGTTAAAGTACGTAAAACTTTACCGATACTGATGCGCTCAACTTCAGCAATATCTCGTATACCGCTGCCTCTGACCATCAACTGTAATATTTTACGAGTAATACCTGACTTACATCCTAGATAGCTCAGTGCATGATCACCAATAAACTGACGTTTACAGTCTTTGCACTGATAGTTTTGTTTCCCATCTACTTTGATACCATTTTTCTTTATACTATCACTGAGGCAGGTTGGACATTTGATTGCTAGAGTTATTTGCATTTCTCTATTTTATCAAAATCCAATCGGCTTTTTCTTCAGCATACTTTTTGAAACACTACCGAGGAGATTATTTATGACATTTAATAACAATGAAAATACACGTGTGTGGTTTATTACAGGTGCAAGCAGTGGACTAGGATACGAATTCACAAAAAAAGCATTGGAGTCAGGAGAGAAGGTTGTTGGTGTTGCTAGAAATATTGAAAAACTGAATGAGTTAAAATGCCAGTTTGAAGGAATGTTACTTCCTTTAAGTCTTGATGTTACTGATAGAAGTGCTGTTTCGACTACAGTGGAAACTGCCATTAAACATTTTGGAAGACTCGATATTGTCATTAACAATGCAGGGAATATGGTAATGGGAATGATTGAAGAATTTAGTGAAGATGAAGTTAGAAGCCAAATGGAAACTAATTTCTTCGGTACAGTATGGGTAAGTCAAGCTGTTATGCCGTACTTGCGGGCACAAGAATCAGGTCATATTATCCAGATATCTAGTATTGGTGGACTGATTAGTGGTCCAATGTCGGGAATCTATAGCGCTAGTAAATTTGCTTTAGAAGGATTTAGCGAGGCTTTAGCACAAGAAGCTGCACATTTTGGTATAAAAGTATCTATCGTAGAACCTGGAGGTTACTGGACGAATCTATACTTAAAAATGAGTTTTACTACACAGAAAAAAGAGTATGATTCATTACGTGAAAAGTTGGCCCAACAATATTCAAACGAATCGGTGGATAGTGATCCTAAGTTAGCCGCCGAAGCTATAATGAAACTGGTTAATAGTGAGAATCCGCCTCTCCGATTAGTTCTGGGAAGCCTTGTATATGATTTAGCTGTTGAAAATGCAGAAAAACGTATATTTACATGGAAAGAGTGGGAATCAGTCAGTCGTTCTTCGGAACATGGGATTCCTGCACCAGAAGGATACGGAATAATTGAGGAATAGAAACCCTAAGAAATAAACTCTCTAAACTACAAAAACTAATTAATGATTTAATATGTTTATTAACTTAATCGCTAGAAAGGGAGGCGATTGTATGGAATTGATAAAAATGAGAGGAATAGAAAAATATTTTGGAGGCAAGCTTCTTTTTACTTTTGATAAATTAACTGTTTTTAAGAACGATATTATTGGTGTAGTCGGGTTAAACGGAAGTGGAAAAACGACGTTGTTGGAGATCATTAACAATGATATAGCTCCTGACAAGGGAAATGTTGAGGTTAAGGGAGATATCTCTTATTATAAACAATTCGGTCAATACCACGAATCAGTAGATTCTTGGCAATTGAAAGAATTTCGCTCCAGCTCAACAATATCTGAAGGTTGGTTCAGTGGTGGGGAAAAAACTCGTTTACGTTTAGCTGAGACTTTTTCTAAGAGTAGTTCAATACTTTTACTAGATGAACCAACAGCGAATTTAGATACTAAAGGGATTCAATTGCTAAAGCGAAATTTAGGAAAATATAACACAATGATGATTATTAGCCACGATACAAATTTATTAGATGAATTGTGTAATCGAATTATTGAGATTGACAACAATACCATTAACTGTTTTGACGGGAATTATACTGCATATAAACAGCAGAAGGAACATCAAATTCACACTGAGAAAAGAGAATATGAAAATTATCAAGCAAAGAAAAAGCAACTAGAGGAAGCTTATTTGCAGAAAAAAAGGCAAGCTGAAGCGATAACAGATAAGCCAAGGAATATGAGTAATTCTGAAATTAGAGCTAGAAGTTTCATATCTACTTACAAGTCTTTTGGAGGGCGACAAAAAGCAATAGCAAAGCAAGCAAAAGCCGTGCAATCACGAATAGAGCAGTTAGATGTAAAAGAACAAGTCGAAGAACAGGCAAATATTCGAATTAATTTTGAGCTAACAAATCCCCCGAAAAATAAAATATTAATTCGTGGTGAAGAAGTAACTTTTGGATATGATAATCATTTGATTTTTAATCATGCCTCTTTTGAAATCCGAAACAAACAAAAAGTTGCTGTATTGGGGGATAATGGAAGTGGTAAATCTACTCTTTTTTCTTTAATCAGAAATAAGTATGAAGGGATCTATGCTGTACCGAAATTAAAAATTGGTTATCTGTACCAAGAGTTTGAAAATTTGCAGCCAGATAAAACTTTACTGGAGTCTGTCTTGTCTGACAGTGTACAAGAAAATCAGGTGGTGTTTCAAAAAGTATGCTGACATTAAATGAAGCCATTATTGATGTAAAAAAAGGTTAAGTCGAAAGCTTTAAAATGGTTTTCAATCTTTTTTGGGCACTGTTGCAAATAGAGATTTGAGTCGATGATGTTCCCTTTAAAAAGTGCTTAGAGACCGAAAACCCTGTTGATTAGACACACTTCACCCTGAGGCTGACCATAATAAAATGACGATGCTTGTCCTTTACGTAGTGCACGCATGACTTCAATACCTTTAATTGTGGCATAAGCAGTCTTCATAGATTTGAATCCTAATGTGGCCCTGATGATTCGCTTTAACTTACCATGATCACATTCAATGACATTATTTTTATACTTAATCTGCCTGTGCTCAATATCTACTGGACATTTTCCTTCACGCTTTAACCGTGATAAAGCATGGCCATAGGTCGCTGCTTTATCTGTATTGATGACCCGTGGAATTTGCCATTTTTTCACCGTATTGAAGATCTTTCCTAAAAAACAATAGGCTGATTTACTGTTCCGTCTAGCGGAAAGGTAAAAGTCAATCGTATGACCACGTTGATCAACTGCACGATACAGGTAAGTCCATCGCCCCTTCACTTTGATATAAGTCTCATCCATATGCCATGAATGTAAATCTGTAGGGTTACGCCAATACCAGCGTAACCGTTTTTCCATTTCTGGAGCATAACGCTGAACCCAACGATAAATTGTACTGTGATCCACATTTATGCCTCGTTCAGCGAGCATTTCTTGAAGTTCACGATAGCTGATGCCATATTTACAATACCAACGAACAGCCCAAAGAATGATTTCACCTTGAAAGTGCCGACCGTGGAAGGGATTCATCTGCTGTATCTCGAAATAAATAAGATATTTAGCTTATCATGTCAGCCTATTTGCAACAGTGCCTTTTTAGGTGGTTCCGCTAGGGTATACTGAAAATAAACTTGTCCTGTACCTGATTCCAGTAAAACACTCTCCGAAAATATCGAGACGATTCACGGTTGGTTACAGATAGTTTGGGTGTTATTTTTATCTCTATGCTTGATAGGCTTTATGAGCTTACCACAAATAATTTTTCATTCGGTCAGTCCTCGCTTTCATCCGACCAATTTTGACTCAACTCACTCACCAAACGACTCTCATCGCATTTAAAATCAATATAGTGATAGGTATTGGCAGGCAATAGCCAATCCTGCCCTGTCAGTGGACATTTTTGTTCCATATCTTCTGCCTGTGTCCAATCACGGTAATTCATTAGAAAATAATAGGTGGGTACACCTGTGCTTTGTTCAATGATACGGCACAATTCTCGACCTATTTTGCTATGCTCAGAATTGGGATTTTGCATTTGCTCTAAGGCAAAGGCTTCACTTACTGGTTGAGAACCAAGCCACAAACGATATAACGCTTCAGCCTGACGATACCATGACCACACATTATCATAACAAGGGTGATCAGGTTGGGTATATGGGATTTTATATAGAGGAATGCCTTGTAAGGTTACTCCATCTAGTAAAGGCGAACTCCAGCCCCAACGCAACATGTAAAATTCAGATTGCGTTGGTACGGCATAACGGGGAAGAGGATAGTCATGGTCTTCTCCGATATACAAGGTTTGAATGGGTTTACCTGCTAACTGTTCGATTTTATTGTGCATTTCTTGGGCATAGCTGTTCATATTTTTACGGTCAAGGGCATCCATTTCAGGACACACCACAGTCACGCGAGTAATATCATTTTGGCTAACAGCTAAATGATGGTTACGGGGTAATATTTGTCCGTTGCCTTCTAAATTTCCTAAATAACAAAATACATCATGGTCGTGGCTATCATCATCTTCAGCGATACCTGTATATTGGGGTATGATAATATCAAAGGCGTGCATTTTTATATCTCATGCTTAATTTATATTAAATATATTTGGGGATGTTGCTGTTGAAATTGGTTAAAGTGCTGTCTTGTAGTGTCAATTTAACCTATACCGTCAATGCCGTACACTCTAAATATTAATAATACTTAAACTACTTGATATTATAACTATAATTTTTCTTATCATATTTACCGAAATAAGGAACAGCTACATCCTTATGCACTGTATTATTACTATCAGTATATGTAATTACTATAGAGTCTTCGGTGTCAGAATATTTTATAGGATACTTAAATGATTGATTAGGAGATAAATTACCTATATTTTCTGATTTATTAGTGGTTTTATAAGTTAAATTAACCTTAGTTATATCTTCGGAGGTTTTGTTATTTATAATTAGCATCCCTTCTGATTCACTTTGACTGGAACAAGCCACAGTAATTAATGCACTTAAGCTAATTACATACA
The DNA here is from genome assembly GCF_013418555.1 of Acinetobacter sp. YH12134. Taxonomy (NCBI): domain Bacteria; kingdom Pseudomonadati; phylum Pseudomonadota; class Gammaproteobacteria; order Moraxellales; family Moraxellaceae; genus Acinetobacter; species Acinetobacter sp. YH12134. The sequence continues at coordinate 5,130 of NZ_VPBT01000008.1, forward strand.
GTTTTCTTATTGAGATCTTCACGAGCCAAACCTTTAGTTATTTTATTTAATACAAAATAATTCTATGCAAGAAATGCCACTCTCAACTTCTTAAGCCTATTGGAATGGCTGTATTACAAGAATTGTAAGTTTAATATTGAAAGTCTAACCTTCGTAAAATAAATGATTTAGCGAAAAAAAGTTGAGAGTTAAGCATAAAATGGAATCTTATTTTTCACCAAAGGAATTAGAAGATGTTAAAGAACCATTAGTTATAACTTTCATTTTGAGACTACCCTAAATTCTGTGTAACTATCTAGTTTTCTAAAATACTTCTTAAATTTTGTCAAAATGGCTTTATTAGCTCGAAAAACTAACTTTCTATACACCATGAAGTACACCGCGACTACCTAAATAACTCAATATACCAATATCATTAGCCTACAGCCTAAGGTTCTAGTCCTCACTAGGGTACCGAAGCAGTGAAATTGGTTTGCCATAGGCATACTAATCAGAGTATGAAAAAGAAACTCCTCTCTCTGCAAATTCTTGATTGAAAACACTAAGAACCTTCATACTAAAAGTATAATAAATAAGTACTAGCCTTTCTATTATGGTGATGTCGTTCATATTCCAAGATATTCTCCGATCATCTAATAACCCCTCCCAACTAGGATCGTTTATTTTAGGTATAGATTGACTGCCGTAAGAAGGTATTTGATCAACTAAATGACGCATATCATCGAGTTTTTGATTTGATAGGGGTTACCCCAGAATTTGGAGAAAATAGTACGACAAGGAATTTTGTCGACTAATTAATTTATTAAAATCAAAGATTTATATTTTTATGCTTTGCCTGTCTGCTAGAGATTGGCAACATGCAATTTAATTGAAAGATTTTTAACGAAGTTCTTAAATAACAACTACATAGAAGTAAATAAATGTACTTACCGCCCTATAATTTCCGTTTTCTGTGCTGACCCCTAATATAGCAGTTTTTCACTGAATAGAACTCAGATAACTTATCATTTGGTGATAGTCAGAAGCCTTTATTCCCTTAAAATAATTTTTGTTTTTGATATCAAGGACTACTTCTACCACAACCTGTAAACAGCGAATAAAAATCTTAAAATTTAAACCCTAATTTCGATAAGAAGGGTAAATATACTTTCTGCTTTTCACTATCTAATAATGCTTCAGCAATTTGTTCAGCAAACACATCGTAACTTCGACCTGCTTGCCCTTGTGCCAAATACGATGCCTCATGTAATTGAGATATTTTTTTAGCGAAGGCAAAGCGTTGATTATCGGTCATGGTTATAAACATATCTACTGTATGTGGATCACGCTCTGTCTTTTCAGCTTTTACCGTTTTGGGCTTGGTTCTTTGTTTAAATTTAAAGGTAAATCCTGTAATAGTGCGACCTTGCTTGTGTTGCTCATATTCAGCAATAATATCCGTGTGTTCGTTAATTTGACGGCACTGTTGCAAATAGAGATTTGAGTCGATGATGTTCCCTTTAAAAAGTGCTTAGAGACCGAAAACCCTGTTGATTAGACACACTTCACCCTGAGGCTGACCATAATAAAATGACGATGCTTGTCCTTTACGTAGTGCACGCATGACTTCAATACCTTTAATTGTGGCATAAGCAGTCTTCATAGATTTGAATCCTAATGTGGCCCTGATGATTCGCTTTAACTTACCATGATCACATTCAATGACATTATTTTTATACTTAATCTGCCTGTGCTCAATATCTACTGGACATTTTCCTTCTCGCTTTAACCGTGATAAAGCATGGCCATAGGTCGCTGCTTTATCTGTATTGATGACCCGTGGAATTTGCCATTTTTTCACCGTATTGAAGATCTTTCCTAAAAAACAATAGGCTGATTTACTGTTCCGTCTAGCGGAAAGGTAAAAGTCAATCGTATGACCACGTTGATCAACTGCACGATACAGGTAAGTCCATCGCCCCTTCACTTTGATATAAGTCTCATCCATATGCCATGAATGTAAATCTGTAGGGTTACGCCAATACCAGCGTAACCGTTTTTCCATTTCTGGAGCATAACGCTGAACCCAACGATAAATTGTACTGTGATCCACATTTATGCCTCGTTCAGCGAGCATTTCTTGAAGTTCACGATAGCTGATGCCATATTTACAATACCAACGAACAGCCCAAAGAATGATTTCACCTTGAAAGTGCCGACCGTGGAAGGGATTCATCTGCTGTATCTCGAAATAAATAAGATATTTAGCTTATCATGTCAGCCTATTTGCAACAGTGCCCTATAAAAAGGGAGCTTTAGAGACTGTAAATAAAACTGTATTTACACAGAATTATTTACACCCTCGTGTGACAGTGCCGCCCTAAATTAAATAACAAATTTTTTCTATCTTTACTCTTGAATTGTCATTTAGATCAGGATAACTACAATAATTCTCTGATCCCCCAAATCTCTCAAGTTTTTCTAATATTTTCCTGTACATACCTCCCTTTTAAGCGTATCTAGATTTGTATTTGGAATTATATATTCTTCTTTTGTAGGTTCCATAGCTATTGGATCACCTGTTACTTCTTTGTACATAACTCCTCCTAGTCTTCGGAATTTTTCTTGTTCGCAATCTATCTCATATAGAACTGTTGACCTATTCTTCTCCTCTTTAAACTCGGTTTCTACCCAAGCTCTTGTTATTTTGGGATTCTTTGTACTAGAGACCTTTGCACGAAACAGCCCCTTTGCTCGAGGCATACCACCAAACCGAAAAAAAACAAAGAATGGCAATGAAATAAGCAAAACAATGGCTAAATCATGGATAAAATCTCCAAATGGTTGTTAAA
>NZ_VPBT01000028.1:0-9248 GCF_013418555.1 Acinetobacter sp. YH12134
GCAGCGGCAGAAGCAGCCTATGCAGCAGCGGATCAAGCACTTGCTGATGCGATTGCAGACAATGCCATCAGCCAAGCGGAAGTGGATGCCTTAACGCAAGACCTTGCGGCAGCCCAACAAGCGAAAGCAGATGCGCAAGCAGCGGTGGATGGTATTGTTGATGACTTCCCAACTGAAGCGGGTGACTTCCAAGTCCGTCTCAATGATTTGATGGATATCGTGATTCCAGCGGTAACCCCAACGCTTAATGCAATTAATGATGAATATGTATTGGATATGGGGCAAGAAGCTTTAATAGAGCGTGATGCTGAAAGTTACAATGACGTAACTTATATTGACCTATTAGGTGGCACAGAAGGTGAAATCTTAGGTGCAGATTTTTCAATCCCACAAGATCCAAATGATGTAGGTCAAGCACATACAGGCAATATCACTATTACAGCTTCACAACAGGATTTTTTATCTGTCGCAGAAGCGTTCCAGCTTATTGTTTATCAAAATGTAGCCGGAGTACAAACTGAAGTAGCCCGTATTGGTAACCAAGGGGGAGTTGTTACTCTTGGGGGGGTAGGTATATTAGGGATTGTGAATAACCCAGATGGTATTTCGGTTACATTGTCTGATCTTCCTGAGGGTGAATACACGGCTGTAGTTGCAAAAGATAGTAGTCTCTTGTCTGATCTGATCTATGGTATTGAGTTAGATAAACTTGGTGGAGAGGAAGCTATCTTAGGTGCATCAAATGAGCAAGCTATTTATAATGCAATTAATGCAGTATTAACTCCAGAGCTAGCTGCACCATTAGTAACTTTGGTTCAAGCAATTTTAGTTCCCGTAAATACGATTGGATTACCAATTTCTAGTGTAGTTAGTCAATTGCTTGATGTTTTACCAGTTGAAGTGATTGATGAGTTAATTGATCAGGTAGTTGGGCCGCTTGTAACAAATACCTTGACATTGTATGAAAGCACAGACATTACAATTGCTGGTACAGAAGAGGTTTTCCCTACATATACATTCTCATCAAATGTATTTGAAGATAACGGGAATGGTGTCGATGTTGCACCAGCAGGTACGATCATTAGTGAAATTGATGGAAATTCAGTATCAGGTATTGAAATAATCCAAGGTGATTATGGTGTTCTTGAAATTAATACAGTTACAGGTGCGTTTACCTATAAAGTAACAACTGGTGAGGAGGCTCTTGGTAAGACGGAGATCTTCAATTACACAATTCAGAATGGTACTCAAACGGATACTGCGCAAATTATTATTGATATTGCGGGAACACCGTTTGATGACAGTACATTATTACCACCTGACTACGTAGATGAAGTCGTAGCAAATGATGATCTGGCAACAGTTCAAAATTACTACGAAGAAATTGGTGATGACATTGGTACAACAGGAGGAGCATCGCAACTATTAGGCGTTAGCTTGGTAGGTATTGATATATCTTTAGGTTCAGAAGTTCCTTTCAACTTTGAAGTTGAACAAAGTACAACTTCTGATGTAACTATAAATGTTTCAGGTAGTGTAATCGATGTAGGACTTGGTGTATTAGGAACTCTCTTAGGTTTAAATTCAGCTCAGATATTTAATGCTGTACTTGAACGACACTATGTGGATGATAATAACGTATCGCAAGTTGAATATATTGTTGTGCCAAATGCTATTACATTCACGCCAGGGATTACTTCTACGTATAGTGGTACTGTGACTGTGGAAGATTTACCACCTGGAACGTATACTCTTGCATTGCAAGAAACCCCACAAAATGTAGGTTTATTACAAAGTATATTAAACGTACTTGATTCAGCATTATCTGCAGAACTTTTTGGTGGTGTTGAGTTTGAAATTACTTCTCAAACAGATAAGTACCTAGGCTCTAACGAAATTGAGGGTAACGTGATCAGCAGTACGGATGGTGCCGACCTCGTTAACTCAACGACTTACGTTAAATTTGTAAGTAATGAGTTAGGTGATCCAGACGTAGCAATTGATAACGGCAATACTGTGGTTGAAGGTGCTTATGGTACGCTTTATATTTCACCAAACGGTGCATATAAGTATGTCAGTAATGGAGACCTAGCAGACATTGGTAAAGTCGATACCTTCACTTATACAATTCGTGATTTTAACGGTTCAGAAGATACTGCGCAGTTAAATATCAGAATTGATGGCGAAGGCTTAATCACCTGGCCAAGTGATCCTACAGAAGTGGGTGCAGATCAGGCGGTAGTAGTGAATGCCACCAATGACGTAGGTGAAGTTTCGACTAGCTTGGTGTACAACACAGCTACGACAGTTACTGCAACGTCTGTTACGACAGGTTTAACTAATATCACTAGTACAGCAGCTGTGACTAAATCGATGTCATTTACTGTAGGTCCTAATGATGGAGCAACTTCTGTATCAACAGGTGTTACAATAAGCGAGAACAGTCCTCTTGCCTCTGCTTCAGGTAATGTAATTGCTACATTAAAAGACAGTTTAGGGAATATCATTGCGACTTTACCATCGCAATTCGTTACAACGTCTACCCTCAATATTTTAGATACGCCTACTGCTACTGCAAACTTTAGTAACTTGGTTCTTAATTCGGGAACTTACACTATAGAATATAGTTTCAGTGGTTTAAGTGGCTCAGCTTATCCTGTAACGCTAACAGCCTCTCCAGTAACAATGAATAAGATAGATCTTGATTCTTATCAAGCCGTGAATAGTGCTGAATTAACTGAAACAGGTAATATCTTCACAGATGGTACTGCTGATATTTTAGCAAATAAGTTCACAACTTTAACGATTGGTACTCAAACGCTGACTCAAAGCTCAGGTGATGTTGTGATTACAGGTACTTACGGTAATCTGACAATTAGTGGTGATGGTGAGTATAGTTATCAAGCTAATACTGCCAATTATGGTGGTGTTGAAACGTTTAATTACACACTTACATCTTTATCTGGCGAGACTTCAACTGCAACCTTAACAATTGGTGTAGGACGAGATTTCACAAGTACAGCATTTAATGATGTGATCACCACTAATTCAAATGGTGGTGATACTGTGATCTATAACGTACTTAATTCAGCGAGTAACAGCGGCGGAAATGGAACAGATACCTGGACCGACTTTAATGCTACTGAAGGGGATAGTATTGATATCTCAGCACTACTTAGTGAACAAAGTGTTACAAGCGAAACTTTAGGAAATTTTGTGACCCTAGAGCAACGTGGAGAGCATACCGTCGTTACGATTGATCGGGATGGTTCTGCGACAGATATTACATATGCAAAAACGGATTTGATTATACTTGAAAATACGACAGCATCTAATTTGGTGTTGGATGATTTAATTAAGTACAACCAAATTTAAATTATGAATCAGGAGGATTTTAGAATCCTCCTTTAGATTGCAAAAAATCCCGCTCAAGAGCGGGATTTTTTAAATCTCGTAAAACGACACATCGATTGTCATTTAATTTGCAATATAATCAATAGTTTAAATCGAATTGCGACATATGATGACATCAATAAACGACATGACTCTTGTCATTATCTTAAAACAACGACGCAACTTATGTCATTAGAAACAATAAAGATAAATTTTTTCATTAGATGCGAGTGTTAAGTATGCAAAATGAAGACCATAGAAATTTGAAATATCTATTTATTTTTTATAAAAAAAGTTAAGATATTTTAAGGTGGGTAAGTTTTAAACTATTATGTTGAAAGTTCATGTTTTAGATGCGGGGCATGGTGATTGTATTCTTCTGGATTTTGAGCACACTAAAATCCTAGTAGATAGTGGTCCCAAAAAAATGAAAATAAGAAAAGCTATTATTCCAACATTAGAAGCCTTATTGGGTGACTCAAGAAAAATTGATTTAGCGATTGTTACACATAATGATGATGATCATATTGGGGGATATAAATACTTATTACAAACTAGTATTAAAATCAAAAAAATAGTATTTAATAGTCTGAATGATATACCTGATATTGTTGCAATAAGCTCTCCTCAAATCTCTTTCAAACAGGATAATGAGCTAAGAAAACAATTAATAGAAGATAAAAAAATAGCCATAGATACACTGACTATATTTGATAGTCCTATTGTGATTAATGGTATCAAAATAGAGGCTATAACTCCTACAGTAGAAGCCTTAGAAGAGATGTATAGAGCTTATGACGCTGGTGAAATCTCTAAGGGGGAAAAAGAGTTAAGTCCAACACAGATTTCAGCCTATAAAAAAAATGATGTGCCATTAGGAGAATGTTTAGTTAAGATTGAAAAAAATGAAGATACTTTTATTAGAGATACATCTAAACCTAATAAAGCAAGTATAGCTTTTGTAGTTGAGTATAGAAATTTTAGAGGGTTGTTTCTAGCTGATGCATATGCTGAGGATATTGTTAATGGAATAAAGCTTAAAAATTATGAGGATAAAAGTTTTAACGTAATAAAATTATCTCATCATGGAAGTGAAAAAAATACAAATATGGACCTTTTACGGATTGTTGGAAAAACTGAATACATCTTATGTGCAGATAAGTCAAAGCATAATCATCCTAATAATCGAACAATTGCAAGAATATTAAGTTTTGATAATAACCCTACAATACATTTTAGTGCTAAAAAGCAAAATTTCATAAGTTTATTCACTGAACTTAAAGATTTAAATAAAGTGATTAATGCTACATTTTCTACAGATAACTTGAATACAATAGTCTATGAATGCTAATAATTTTATAAAAGTAAGGTCTATTGATGACGAATCTACAGGATTCTTTTTTCAATCTTATGATGAAAAAAAATCTTTCGTTATAGCAACTAAACATGGAATTTGTGATTTAAAAAGTAGTTGTGAACTTTATAGTGGTCAAGTAATTGATTGCTGTAGAAATTGTACTAATCAGTTTGATAGATCTAAGATAGAACTTAATAGTGGAGAGTTTAAACTTAAAATTAAAAATATATACTATGAGATTAATAAGGACATAGTATTAATTGAGGTTAGTGAAAATTCAGATACAAAATTAAAAATTAATACTAGTGTTGATAGTAATAAATATTATGCACATGGGTTTATGAAATCGGATGAGCAACATAGCAGGCTTGTTCTAGATTGTCCCCAAATAATAAATAATAAAATTCAATATAATCTTTATTCGGATCCAACGCCTAATTTGGAGGAAAAGGATGATAGCTATTATGGTATATCAGGCTCAGTGGTTTTTACTTCCCACGAAAAAAATTGGGTAGCAAAAGGTTTACTAATACAAAATGGCAAACATAATGATTTAATTGCTGAGGACTTATCAAGTTTAAATTTTGAAAGTATTGATAACTTTTTTGAATGCAAAGTTTTTGATACAACGCTATTTAGTATCAAGATTAAGAATAGTCTAAGTGAACATTTTGAAACTATTCATACTAAGGGTATTTCTGAAAAACTTAAGTTGGTATTGTATGCACCAAGAAAAACTGGATATCCGCATTATGATATTAAGGATATTTGTGAAACTATAACAAATGATTTTTATCAAATATTTATGCCAAAAAAAGGAAATATTAACTTTATACCATATCATGCAGTGAAAGTAATATTTGAAAATATAGAATTAGAACCTGTCAATAAGATTTTAAGTGCTAGAGTAGCAGAGGCATATTTAAATGCACCTCACTTATATTCAACTAGTTTAAGTGATGAGTTATATCACCATACACATTATTTATTTATAAATGATGGTTTAGATCTAGCTATTTCAAATTATTGTGGGCATAATGCATTGGAATCAAATATTAAAATAAATATTGAACATATTATATCGAATGTTAATAATTATCAATTCAGTCAAAATTTGTTACTTGAAAGATCTTTTTTGGATCAAAATATTGATCAAGAAATATGTGATAGAATTTTTGATATTCTTTTTAACTATGATGGAAGAATAAGTAATTTTTGTTTAATCTATACTTTGTCAATGGAGTTATTTATTGAATCGGAATTTGATAATGTTAATGATTATATTATTAGTATAATAAATAAGGCTTGTGATAAAATAGATAATACGATACTGAAAAAACTTAATTTAGGCTTAAATTTACATATTATAGTAATACCAATGAATGTAGAAAATGAGATTGCAGATAAATTCTTAAAGGATCTTGATGGTGGAAGTTAATGCATTAGAATACATCTGTACAAAGATAACAGAGAGTGATGACTTTAAGAAAAAATATGAGAACTTAATTCAATTAAGTTCTAATCTTATTTTTCAGAATTGTTTTAACGATTTTACACCCCTTTTAAAAAAAGAAGATCAATCTAAAATTTTGAAATATTGTGATTTTCTATCAAGTTCTGAGCAATCTAAAAATAAGAATTTAGCGTTAAAAATTGTTGCACTAATTGATGATATTGCTGGTGAAGATGAATATAAAGAATTAATAAAGAAATCTGTTTTAAATAAATTTGGTTTATTTTCTGCTGCAGAAATTTTTACATCAGAAAAGGTGGAAATATCTGCAACAAGTCGTATTATTAGTGAAATAAGAAAAGTTAGACAAACTATTTCTAATTCTAATGATATTTTCACAAATAATCAGTATGATCTTTATAATGATATTATAAGTGAAAAGTATTTTAGCTTTTCTGGACCAACCTCAATTGGTAAATCTTTTTTAATTAAAAATTGTGCTATACAACTTTCAAAAGAATATAAAAATATTGTTTTTATTTTACCGACTAAAGCTTTGTTAGATGAATTCGTTATAAGTTTAAGAAAAATAATCAATGAACAAAAAATGGATTATTTGAATGTTGGTAAAACTATTTCAAAACTGCGAGAGGATAAGCATAATATTTTAGTTTTAACGCAGGAAAGATATAATAGTTTACTATATTCACCTGAGTACTCAGATATTATTATTGATATAATTTTTGTAGATGAAGCTCATAAATTACTAGAAAAAAATAAGAGGTCTATAACTTTATTTAAGGTAATTAATAGGTCTCTATCTAAGTTTCCCCAAATGAAGCTTATATTTTCTTGTCCCATAATTTCTAATCCTAATATATTATTTGACCTATTTAATATTAAAAATGGTACAAGTAAGACTATTAAAGAAAGTCCTGTCTCACAGAATTTATATTCGATAGATTTAGGAAATAATCAATATCAATACTATGACACTATTACAAATAAAATTGTCGATATTGAACATGATAAAATTTATTCTAATGACTTTGACTTCATACATTCAATTGGCGGGGGGAGTGATTCTAATCTTATTTATTTTTCAAGTAAGATTGATTGTATAAATAAATCTATTTTTTTTAAAAACTATTTAATATCAAATGGTGAAACTTGTACAGTTGATCAAGAACTACTTAGTGAATCCGAACTTATTTCTAAATATATTCATAGTGATTTCGCATTGGCTGAATTAATAAAATATAAAGTAGCTTTCCATCATGGTGGTTTACCTTCTTTTATTAGAAAGCGTATTGAAGATCTTTATGCAAAAAGAAAGCTTAAATATATATTTTGTACTTCCACTTTGCTTGAAGGTGTAAATCTACCAACAAAAAATGTTTTTATTTATCCTTTCAAAATTACTAATAAAGACGATGGATCTAGATTAGATTTTTGGAATTTAGCAGGGCGTGCTGGTCGCTATAAAAATGAACTTACTGGTAATATATTTTGTATTAATCTTCAAGATAAAAGTTTTAATAAAAAAGAAATTCTATCTAAAAATGATGTAATATTAACAGATAACTTAACCAAAACTATTTTATCAGATAAAAAAATTTTAAATTACCTTAATGATAAGGTTAAAAAACCTGAATCAGCAGTTGTCCAGTTTTCAACTATAATTTTATCAGAGATATTAGATTTTAAAGAAAATAATAAACTTGGTCCAAATTTATTATCTATACCTTACCAAAAAAGATCTAAAATTATTGAGGCTGGTGAAAGTTTTCTTTCTAGAAAAGCAATTAATGATATAAATATTTCTGTCTTCTCAGAAAATCATACAATTAGTTCTGAAATACAAGCAAAAGCAATGTCTTTTGCTCGTAATATTAATAATATATTAACTACTTTTAAAAGAGATGATTTTTTTAAATATATAAAAATGATCAATAAAATTTATGGTCTTTTTAGGGATGATATTCTTTTTGTATACCAAGGAATAGCTTATTCTTGGGTAAGAAGAAAATCTATTAATGAGATTTTAAATGATTCTATAACCTATAGTAACAAAGTATATTTTGATTATAAGTGGATAGATTTTGATAAAAGTAATCCTAATCATATCAATGCTAAAATTTCTCAAGTGATTACAACTTTAGAACACGATATAGGATTTACTCTAGAAACGCATGTCAGTCACTATTATCAGTTGTGTAAATCTATTCATGGTGAGGAAAAAGCTGGTATAAACTTAGCTAAATTTTTAGAATATGGAACTATTAATTCAAAAGATATTGCTATTCAGGAATATGGTTTTTCACGAGTTGCATCCATTCAACTACTAAGAAATTATACAGATTATTTAGAGTTTGATGAAAATGATGACCTTATTTCAATTGATTTAAAAAATATTATTACTGAATCAGAAGATAATATTTTATTAAATCGTGAGGCAAAATGGTTGTGTTAAAATATTAATCTACTATTTATGGTTTTTTGATATTATTTTGAACAGTTTACTCTACTCATAATTCTTCTATTAGTATATTATTATCAATAAAAGTGAGATGAATTCTTAACTAAGAGTTTGAGGTATAACCATAGCCTTTCTTAATCAAATCAATTACATCAGCTTTCCTATAAAATTTTATTTTATGTGTGTTACCAATTAAAAGGGGTGTAATAAGTCCCTGAGTGCTTAAATTAGGTATATATGACTTATGCATATTCATGAGTTTACTAGCTTCAGCACCTGTTAAGTATTCACTCCTAATTTTTACAGCTCTATTAATATCGGAGGTTTTAATTACTTTCCAATAAAGTAAATCCTCGATTTTAAGTATTTCTGTTTTGATCCAATATGTATTGAACCAGTTAGATGGACAATTTAATAATTGAAGAGCATCTTCATAATGGGCAGAGTAAAACTTGAAGTGCGACATAAACCACCTAATTAATTTAAAGGGTTTATGGAGTATATAAAATTGTCATACCATCATCTTAACTTTGAAGATCGTACTGCATTAATGCTTGAGTCAAGAA
>NZ_VPBT01000005.1:0-152053 GCF_013418555.1 Acinetobacter sp. YH12134
CAGTTGTGCTGGCGACAATAGCAAGAGTGAACCACCTGATCCCTTCCCGAACTCAGAAGTGAAACCTCTTAGCGCTGATGGTAGTGTGGGGTTACCCATGTGAGAGTAAGTCATCGCCAGCTCATTAATTCAAAATCCCCCGAGCTTAAACAGCAGGGGGATTTTTTTATGGGCGTAATTTCTAGTTTCTACATCTTGTTTAAGGTCGCTTTTGATTTTTTGCTGATCATTCCTGCCTCTATTTAAATAAATGCTTCATCAATCAGAATAATTAATACTCAATTTATTATTCAAAAATTAAAGCTAACAATTTAAATCCATATATATCCCCAGATTCAGCTAAAATCTTAAGATCAATATGATCAAATTACGATTCTAAGAGCACTTTATGAAACTGAATTCATTCTCTCCGATCCCTGAAGATGATGATGAGCTACATCTTCCTGAAATTGTATATTGGGCGTCACTGGGTGAGTTGGAGCAGGTACAGCAAGCCTTACAGCAAGGTGCAGATGCCAATGGTAGTGATGAGGAAGGCTATAGTGCCTTGCAGGCGGCGGCAGAAAATGATCATCTGGACGTGGTGAAACTGCTGATGAGCAAAGGGGCGGATATGGAGCATCGTAGTCCACATACGGCACTGGAGCTTGCTGAAATGGCTGGCAACGAGGAAGTGGTGGCTTATTTAAAACAGCTCAAAGGGCTTTCTTAATCTCCTGATTCTGATAAAAAAATCTCATCCGAAGATGAGGTTTCTTTTATAGATATGATTAAAAATCTTTAGGTTTCAGCTTCCAGTTCTTGCACAATCGCCTGGTTAAATGCAGGAATATCGTCCGGATTACGTGAGCTGATCAATACCCATCCACCGGTATTGCAGCGATGGACTTCTTCATCGACCCATTTCGCGCCGGCATTTTCCAGATCCAGTTTGATGGTTTTATAAGACGTCAGATTTTTATCGCGAATCCGTTCGGCATTAATTAAAACCCACGGACCATGACAGATTGCGGCAATCAGTTTGCCCTGATCAGTAAAGTGCTGGATGATTTTATGCGCTTCGGGGTTGATCCGCAGCGTATCGGCATTGACCGTTCCACCGGGAATGACCAGTGCATCGTAATCTTCCGGATTGACCTTATCTAGCGTTGTTTCCGGTTCGGTACTTAGACCAGGATCTTTATCAGCCTTGACCGTTTGAACTTCTTTTTGTTCTTCTGCTGCATGTATGGCTTCAATGCCTTTAGATTTCAAATATTCAAAGGGTTTGATCAGCTCATCCTGCTCCACACCCTGATTGGACGTAATGAATAATACTTTCTTTGGCATTTTCCCATCCTCGTTTCATGAATTCTTTTGCTACGTTAACAACTGAGGCTCAAGGCACTGTACTGGTTTTGACGGGAATATGTAATTACTTGGCAATTATGTAAAAAAAGCTCCATCAGGAGCTCTAAAAAAAATCGCAGGATAAAAAGGTTTATAGCGCGCCTTTTAAATCATTTTGGTGCTGTTTAACCTGTTTGGCATAGCGTTTGCCTTGGCGTTTCATCTTCCAGCTGGAATGATAACCGGTAGGGCCAACATTATAATAAGCGAGGGCTTTAGGCCAGCTGCCGGCTTTCGTGTTATAGCGATTTAAAATGTAAGAACCGCATTGAATATTGGAAGATTCATCAAACAAATTACTGCCACAACTTTGCTGCCAATAACGCGGAATGACTTGGGTTAAGCCCACCGCACCAGCCGGTGATACCACATGACTGCGGTAGCTGGATTCCTGGCGAATCAGCGCGGCCAGTAACAGTGGATCAATTTCATAACGTTCTGCATGTTGCACAATCATCGGCGCAACACGGTTAGCGGTGTCAGGTGCAACCGAATAGGCTTTTTGGATACCGACTGAAAGTTTAGCGGAACGTTTGGCAACGGAGCCGCCTCCTAAAGGTGAGCAGGCAATCAGGCTAAGAGCACTGAGGCCAATAAAAGAGGTTTTCAATAATAATGGGATGGTCAGTTTCATTTTAAAATCAGAAAAAAGCAGTGATGCTGCACCAGATTAGCCAGTGCTCGCGAATATGTTTAAGGATGTTAGTGAGCTGGGCGATATCCGTCAAGCCAACGGCGGCCTGGAACCGCCGCTGTTTTGTTAAGTTTTCGCTCCAATACTACGTGTTTGAAATATCTTTAGAGTGCATTGGAAGATCATCTTTCTACTTATTGTGCTGTTCACGTTTAGGTCACTATGCAACTTTTAGGGTATAAAGCGGATTTCATCGCATAATCTCTTATATACTTAGATGGTTGAAAATAAAAATATTTATTGGGTAGTTACATGCTAGAAGTGATTGCACAGTTGTGTGGCGGGATCGGTTTATTCCTGATCGGAATGACCTTAATGACAGACAGTCTGAAAGAGATGGCCGGGGAGTCATTGCGTTTATGGCTGTCTAAATTTACCGGTTCACCGATTAAAGCTATTTTTTCTGGCATCGGTCTGACTTTGGCTGTGCAATCCTCAACGGCAACCACATTGGCCACCATTGGCTTCGTTAGTGCCGGTATTCTGACTTTTAGTCAGGCCATTGGTGTGATTATTGGCGCCAATATTGGCACCACCAGCACCGGCTGGATGGTGGCTTTTCTCGGGGTTAAATTTTCCATTGCCCATATTGCCTTGCCACTCATTGGTTTAGGGGCCATCTTTAAATTATTCAGCCGTGGGCGACTGTCTTTATTCGGTTTAACCATTGCTGGTTTCGGCCTGATTTTCTTTGGGATTGACTTGCTGCAGGTGGCAATGTCCGGTTTTGCCGAGCGGGTTGATTTATCGGTTTTCTCCAATAATTCTTTTACCACACAGCTGATTTTAGTGCTGGTCGGGCTGGTGATGACCGTGCTGCTGCAATCTTCCAGTGCAGCCATTACTGCAACCTTGGCGGCTTTGGCCAGTGGAGCGATTGATTTGTCCCAAGCCTTAGGCCTGGTGATTGGACAAAATATTGGTACAGTGGCTACCGCGATTCTGGCGGCCATGGGCTCGACTGCCAATGCCAAACGCACCGCAGCCGTGCATGTGGTGTTTAACGTAATTTCGGCCGTGTTGGCTTTTATCTTGTTGAAACCGGCTTTTTTGTGGCTGGCGGAACATTCACAGGTCGGCACTTGGGATGATGTGATTATTGTCGCTGCGTTTCATACCGCCTTTAGTGTGCTGGGAACCTTATTTTTATTGCCCTTTTTAAAACAGTGTGAACAGTTGATTGTCGGTTTAATTCCAGACCGCACCCCTTCAATTTTATGTTATCTGGATCAGGCCAGTTTTTCGGTGCCGGCTTTAGCGATTAATGCCGCTTCTAAAGTGATTTATTGGTCGATTGGGCATATCCTAATTTTGTTGAAACGCGCGATTCAGGAAGGTCGTTTGCCCTCCAATAGCGAATTACAGCAACTGGATGAAATCTTAAAACGGGTGCAGCAGTATCTGGAAGATTTATCGGTTAGTGAAAATGAGCTGGATCAGCAGCGTTTAATGGCGATGCTGCGCCTGATGGTGTATTTACGTGTGCTGCGCAGCGATCTGGAAGCGGTGGAACATGCCGAGCATATCCGCACCCAGCCGACTATTTATCAGATGGGGCTGGATTATATTCATGTGCTGGACAATCACTTTCAGTATGTCGATGAGTTTAACCGTCTGACCGAAGTGGCATCTTTAAATCGTGAGCTGTTAAACCTGAAACAATGGGTGGAAGAGCAGCGTGCCGAAGCGCGTGAAAAAGTGATTGAATATGCCACGGTGCAGCATCTGAGTGCGGCACGCAGTCTGGAATTACTGGCCGCACAGCGCTGGCTGGACCGTTTGATTGCGCATACCCAGCGTTTGGCCAATGTCTTGCAGGAAACCGAGAGCATGCTGGATGATGTGGAAAAGCGGAAATATCATGCTGCCACTCAATAGCCTAAGCTATACAGTGATTAACTTCTGCAGCAGAAGCTTTTATACTGCGAGGATGTTTATCACTGGGCAACTAAAATGACACCGGCCTGTAAAATTTTAAAATCCAATAAAATTGACTATAGCATTCATGAATATGAGCATGATCCGAACGCCAAAAGTTTTGGGCTGGAAGCAGCGGAAAAGCTGGGTTTAGCCCTGGCCGAAGTATTTAAAACCTTATTGGTAACTGATGATAAACAGTATTATGTGGCGATTTTACCGGTGCATGTGCAGTTAAATTTAAAGAAAGTTGCTACCGCGGTGGGCTGTAAAAAACTGCATATGGCAGAGCCTAAAGATGCTGAACGTTTAACCGGTTATCTGGTTGGCGGAATTAGCCCGATTGGGCAGAAGAAACGTTTAAAAACCGTGATTGATCAGAGTGCGCAAAGTCTGGCAAAAATCTATGTCAGCGGTGGCAAACGTGGACTGGACATTGGTTTAAAGCCGGATGATCTGGCCCGGGTGTTAAATGCCCAGTTTGCCGATGTGGTGGATGAGTCTTAATCTGCACTGATTTTATTTTAGCAGCGGATTCAGTTATAAAAACCGGACCACGCCATGAATCAGGGCAGGTCCAAAAATCACCATAAATATGCCAGCCAGTACCATACTTAAGCAGGCGGCCACACCTTCTTCACGATGGCGCATAAAGGCTTTAGAAGTACCAAAACCATGCGCGGCATTACCTAAGGCTGCACCTTGAGCAAAATGTGAATTCAGTTTGAGTGCGAGTAAGACGGCATCTGCCATAAAACCGCCGGCAAAGCCGGTCATCATGGTGAACAGGATTACCAGTTCAACCGAGCCGCCCACCTGTGTACTTAACTCCATCGCAAAGGGTGTAGAGATAGAGCGCGCCATCAGGCTATATGTGGTTTCCTGATTCAGCTGAAACAGCTGCGCCAGATAAAAAGCACTGATAATGCCGACACACATACCGATCACAATACCCATGCTGATGGCCAGCAGATGGCGTTGAATCAGCGCGCGATATTCATAAATCGGAATGGCAAAAGCCACCGTGGCTGGCCCGAGCATCCAGACAATCCAGTGGCTGTACTGCATATAGCTGTCATAGGAAATCCCGAAATAGAGCAGCATGCAGATTAATCCAGCCGGAACCAAAATGGAGGGCAAAAACAGCAGCACCCGATAACGACGATACAGCTGTTTGGCCACGATATAGCCCAGCAGGGTGAAGATGAAGCACAGGCTTGCGATCAGGTTCATCTTAATCTCCTGACACATATGTGGTATTGTTGGTATTTTTCCTGAGCCGCTGTTCCAGTTTAAAACCCCAGCACACGCTATAGGCTGTGGCGACCATTACCGCACAGGTGCCGAGCGTAATCGAGAGCAGCAGTTGCCAGCCTTGGCTTAGCAGTAAGTCTAGATCATTGATAATGCCGACCACACAGGGAATAAACAGCAGCATCAGCTCGGCCAGCATAAAATCGGCGCCTTGCTTGATCCATTGCAGTTGAAATATGCCACTTAACAGCGCCAGCAGTAACAGGATCAGGCCAATCACACCCGCTGAAACCGGCAGCTGGAATATCTGTTGGATCAGCGCACCGAGCCACCAGATCAGGATCAGCAGCGCAATTTGTATGCTGAGGACGGCAACACGGGAAAGAGACCACATCGCTGAATTGCCCTAAAGGTTAAACACGACTGTATTTTAGATTTGACCTACCAGGATGATTATGAATAATAAAAAAATAATTATGCTTATTGGGAATGATGGTGGATTTAAAAAGTCTGAAAATACTGGTCAAACTGGTGCAATTGCAAAGTTTTACCCGCACAGCAGATGCTTTGTGTCTGACCCAGCCTACAATTAGCAAGGCCATTCGTGGGCTGGAAGATGAGTTAGGCACTGCGCTGTTTCACAAAGGTGAAGCTGGGCGTAAACGTGAAGTGCAATTGACTTACCTGGGCGAGCAGATTTATCAGCATGCGCTACAAATGCTGCAACTGGAGCAGGCGATTTATGATTCGGTGGCGGAAGTTCGTGCGCTAGAACGTGGTAAATTGACACTGGGTTTGCCGCCCCTGGGTTCGGTGCTATTAAGCCGGTTAATTGCCAAGTTTCATCAGCAGTACCCGGCTATTGAACTGAGCTTTTTAGAGGTAGGTGCCAGCGGGATTGAAGCCGCTATTCTGGATAAACAGATTGATGTCGGGATTGTACTCGGTCATTTAAAACCGGCATTGGGCGGAATTCCAATTATGGATTCGCCACTGTGTTTGTTATCTGCCCGAAATTCTGCATGGCAGGGACGCGAAACGGTGTCGTTGCTGGAACTGAAAGATGAGTCTTTTTTACTGTTTGCCGACAGCTTTACTTTAAACCAGATGATTCTACAGGCCGCACAGCAGCTGGGTTTTGAACCGAAAATTGTCTGTAAAAGCAGCCAGTGGGATTTTATTGCCAAAATGGTGGATTCCGGCATGGGGATTGCGCTGTTGCCTCAGGTTTATTGTGAGCAGTTGCCTGCCGAGCGTTATCAGATCAGCCGTTTGTGCCAGCCTGAGCTGAACTGGACCTTGCGAATGGCCTGGAATACGACAGTCGCCATGAGTCCAGCCACCCGGGCCTGGTTAAGAATTATTGAAACGCATCCTGATGAGATTCATTTCTAAAGTAAGAATTAAAGGATTATCGTGTGAAATCAGATTCATCTACAGCGCTAAACCTCTGAACAGATGAATCTTCCTCCAATTACAGGCAATTCGCCGGTTTGGGAATACCGGCCAGACGGCTTAAATGCCGCGCCACCAGTCCGGTGTTAAAACGCTCTTGCAAGAGGGCATTATTAATCTCAGGGCTGACCGTTTTCATCAGAAACTTGATTAACGGGCGAGTCGCCGGAGAATGACCAAACTGCTGATAAAACTGGCGCACAGCCTGCAAAATTTCAAAATGCCAATCTTCCAGTTCCAGCTCCAGGCTTTTGGCCAGCTCTTGCGCCACAGTTTCATTCCAGATGGTGTAATCGACCAAATGACCATCTTGGTCCAGTTCAAGATTCATAACACACTCAAAGCTTGTTTATTTTAAAGAGATACAACGGCTATAAGCCAGACACAGCTCGGCAAAGGTAGCATAGTTTAAACTGTGCAGATGGGCAGGCAGTGGCTGGGCCAGCAGCTCAAGATCATGCTCCAGTGCAAACAGGGTGCTGCATTGCTGGCAAAATGGATGTTCAATGGCCAATACTGCATCACCCATCAGCACCACTGCATCGCCTTCACTATACAGACGTGAAACTTTGTCCAGCATGGCCGGGGTAGTATGGAAGCCGGATTGCAGCAAATATAAAGTATTTTGTGACATAACAGATTCCTTCCGGCTTACCAGTACAGCACGTGGTCAAAACGCTGGATAAAGTCCGCATTCAGTTCAATAAACTCGATTTCCTGCTGCGACTGGCTGACATAAGCTGAATGTTGATGCTGGTGTTCTACCAGAATCGGGCTTAAATCATAAAACTCAAAACTTTCGACCATATTCGAGGCCAGCTTGAAGGCGTGTTTGAGCTGGTCAAAAGCCAAATCGCTTTTGAGCAGACTTAGGGCAGCATCCTGTAATAACACTTTGACTTCACAGCCAAAAGTGGCCAGTACCATAGTCGCAGACAGGCTTTCATGTACCTGCTGGCTGCTTAAATTGGCTTGGCTTAAAATGACGAGTACAGTTTTCACACAATTTACCTTTTAAATGCAACAAATTCTCAAATAGAACCACTTAGAATTGAAGAAGGCGATCTGCAGATTGCACTGCATCGGCAAGTTCGCCCAGACCAACCAATTCAAAGCCCGCGGCTAAATTGTGTTGATGAAGTTGATGACGTTTGGCATTGTCCTGATCGGTAATCCCGCGTAACAGTGCCGCACTGACACAAACCGGCAAACGAATCGACAGTTTTTGCCATTCCGATTTTAACTGTCGCTGATCATCGGGTAGCCATTGTAAATCGTTAGCGACCATAACAGCGTCCTGATAGAAGAACACCCGGAAATCTTCATTCTTGCTCTGCAAGGCTTGAGCCAGACCCAACGCATGCCAGGCATGAATCGAGGTCGGCGCGGAGGTAATTAGTAATAAGGTACTCATCAAAATTCACTAATGAAATGTTCCCGCAACACAGGGGGCATTCAGACTTCATAAGAAAAAGGTAGTATACAATGATTTTAGTGACTGGTGGTTTAGGCTTTATAGGCTCGCATATTGCATTAAGTCTGATGGCTCAAGGGCAAGAAGTCATTATTGTCGACAATTTATCCAATGCCAATTTACAAACCTTAGAACGACTTGAATATATTTCGGGCATGTATGTGCCTTTTGCCAAAATTGATATTCGTAACACCCCAGCCTTAAATAAAGTCTTTGAACAGTATTCGGTCGATGCAGTGGTGCATACGGCCAGCTTTAAATCGCTGGAAGAATCGGTCCTGAAACCGCTTGAATATTATAATGATAATGTCAGCTGTATCATGAGTCTGCTGCGTGCCATGCAGCGTACCGGGGTACGTGTGCTGGTGCATTTATCCAGCTTAACCGTGTATGGCCAATCTAGCCTGCAACTGAAAGAAGATCTGCCATTTCAGTATGCCTATCCGAATCCGTATATCAAATCTCAGCAGATGGCTGAGGAAATTATTCAGGATACTTTTAAAACCGACAATGAATGGAAAATTGCCTTATTGCGCTTGGGCAATATTGCTGGTGCCTTTGAACATGGGGTACTGGGTGAGATGGTACCGCCACTGCCAAAAAATATTGTACCCCTGGCGATGCAGGTCGGGGCGCGGCAACGCGAATTTATCGAGCTGCGCAAGCAGGCCCAAACTGAAGACAAGACTGTAGAGCGTAGTTTCCTGCATGTACTGGATTGTTGTGAGGCCGTATCTTTAACCCTGCAATGGCTATTCCAGCAACAGCATGTTTGTGAAGCCTTTAATATTGCCGGCGAGGCGATTTCGATCCAGCAACTGTTAAATGAAATTTCGAGCGTCACCGGCACTGAAATTAAAACGGTCGATGCTGATGTATATCCCTATGCTGAACTGGATCAGGTCGCGGCCGATATTAGTAAAGCCAAAGAGGTACTAGGCTGGCAACCGAAACGCTCGATTCAGCAGATGCTAGAAGATGAATGGCGCTTTTATCAGCATACCTTACGCGGGCAATGATATATCTAAATATGATAATAATTATCATTTACAATTTTATCCGCCTGACCTAAGATGACTATATTCGCCATAGCCGCTGCCTCAGGGCAGCGTTATAACAGCATTGAGAACAGTAAGAATAGATAGAGGTTGAGTATGCAAACACGTATCGAACACGACACCATGGGCGAAGTTGAAGTCCCGAGTGAGGCCATGTGGGGTGCACAGACTCAGCGCAGCTTACAGAATTTTAAAATCGGGCAGGAACGTTTGCCTCGTCCCATGATTCGCGCTATGGGCTTGGTAAAAAAAGCCGCGGCCATCACCAATGCTGAACTGAACCAGATTCCTCAAGAACTGTCGCACTATATTGTTGATGCAGCTGAAGAAGTGATTGAAGGCAAATGGGATAGCCAGTTTCCGCTGGTGGTATGGCAGACTGGTTCGGGCACGCAAAGCAATATGAACTGTAATGAAGTGATTGCCAATATTGCTAACCAGAAACTTGGCAATCCGCTGGGTGCACAAAAGCCAGTCCATCCGAATGACCATGTGAACCGTGCCCAATCAACCAACGATTCTTTCCCGACCGCGATTCATGTGGCTGCCAGTTTACAGATCAATGAACTCTTAATTCCGGCAGTGACCCGTTTAAGAGATACCTTGCAGGCCAAAAGCGATGCCTTTGCCGATATTGTGAAAATTGGCCGTACCCATTTACAGGACGCAACGCCTTTAACCCTAGGGCAGGAATTTAGCGGCTATGTCTCGCAGCTCGATCATGGTTTAAAACGTTTGCATCAGGCCCTGGACGGTTTATATGAACTGCCGTTGGGCGGTACCGCTGTCGGTACCGGTTTAAATGCCCATCCGGACTATGCGGAAAAAGCCGCACAGCAACTGGCCAGCCTGACCGGTTTGGCTTTCGTTACTGCGCCGAACAAGTTTGAAGCTCTGGCTGGACGTGATGCTGCAGTATTTGCTTCCGGTGCCTTAAAAACTCTGGCCGTGAGCTTAAATAAAATTGCCAATGACATACGCTGGCTGGCCAGTGGGCCGCGCTGTGGTTTTGGTGAAATCCGCATTCCGGAAAATGAACCGGGTTCAAGCATTATGCCGGGCAAGGTCAATCCGACCCAGAGTGAAGCCATGACCATGGTGGTGGCGCAAGTGCTGGGTAATGATACGACAATTAATGTGGCTGGGGCTTCAGGGAATTTCGAGCTAAACGTATTTATGCCAGTGATTGCCTATAATCTGTTACAGTCGATTCAGTTATTGGGAGATGCCTGCAACAGCTTTAACGATCACTGCGCTGTCGGAATTGAACCGAACCGTGACAAGATTGATCATTTCCTGCATAACTCGCTGATGTTGGTGACAGCACTGAATCCGGTAATTGGTTATGAAAATGCTGCCAAAGTCGCGAAAACGGCCTATAAAGAAGGGAAAACCTTAAAACAGGTGGCGGTGGAGCTGAATCTGGTCACTGCTGAACAGTTTGATGACGTGGTACGACCAGAAAATATGGTTTCACCGAATGCGAAATAAGTGTTGCATCTACCGGGATGGAATATGAGCAGCCATCCCGGTGGGCTAAAAAATTTTGCTTCATCACAACTATTTTTCCATCAGAACCTGTGCATGAAAGTGCAAAGTACCTATAAAAGAAAACCCAACATATGGATTGCTATATGCTGGGTTAGTTTGCGCTACTTAGTTATTACAGGCCATCTTCTCGTTTTTAATGACCTTGACTGCATCATAAGCCCTGAATGTGACAATAAAAAGAATTGCTAAAATTCTGGAAAAGAAATGTGAAGTATCTAGCAAAAATTGGATCTAAATACCACATAGATATTTAAAATTTATGAAATTATTATGATTTAGTTTAGGAAAATGAATATAATTCAGGCCGCTGGGAAGCGTATCTCATTTCTTTATTGACTCTTTTGAAACTCTTTTTGCTTATGAATTTTAGATTGTTGGGGGCTGCGGCTCTATTGGCGGGTTTAACCAAAACTGTAGTGGCAATGCCGTTTGATCCTTTAATCGGGACATGGAAAGTGATTGATGATCGAACCGGGTATTATGTGTCGGAAATTGTGATTCGTAAAAACTCCAAAACACAGCAGTATAGTGCAGTAGTGAGCAAGCATTATCCGGCGGCGGGAGCGGTGAATCCGGACGTTTGTGGCAAATGTGAAGGGGCTTTAAAGAACCAGCCGATTTTTGGTATGGAAGTGCTGAAAGGCATGACCGGCAACCATAAGCAGTTTAAGCAAGGTCAATGGCTGAATACCCAGGATGGCCGGACCTATACCATTGAAGCGCAATTGAATGATGGCAAAGACCAGATGAAAGTATTTGGTAAAGCGCAACAGAGCAATACAACCAGTGCCATGACCTGGAAAAAGCTCTAATGAGCTTTGGCTGTTGAGCTGATTCTAAAAACCATTTAACTTCGTGTTAGATGGTTTTTTCTTTTTTTAAGAATCTAAGAATTCAAAATATTTCAATTCCCCCATTTTTCTTCCTCTCAATTGAGTTGCTGCATTTTCTAGATCTGCCAGAAAAACCAGAATAATTTTTTAAATAGACATAAAGTTATGTTATAACATAACACTTTTTAAAAGGGGGCTCGCATGAAATACAGCACACTCATGACTTTAATTTTATTGGCGATACAACAGGCACAGGCTGAAGAGCCGATTACAATTCTGGAAGGCTTTGTTGCATAAATATGTAAGCATCTGATTTAAATAAATTTAATTTTGGATCAAAAAATAATCAAAAATTTTAAAATCATATAGTTATGAAATCTTTGTGCAACAAAGCCGATTAGGTTCACAAAACCAGCTTTGTCATTAGGTTTGCAGTATAGCTCAACTCCGGTTTAACAACTATGCGTTGAATATTGGGTTTGGGTGGTTTTTCTTAAATTGCACTTTACAATGACAGCGAGGCAGTCGATTCGAGGTTGAGGATGCCTCCGAGTTTTGAATACTATTAAACTTATCTTAAAATTATAATAATTTTCTATTAATAATTCATTTAAAACGGCTTGGGTTGGCTAATTTTTGGCATAAAATATGTAATATTATGCAAATATATAAATTATAAATTTATATATAATTTCCAGCAGAATCTATCGCTGTAGTTTCTTTCTTTTTTTACTGCCTCCTCCTCTAGGGAGGCATTTTTTTTGAGGAGAAAATTATGCTCCATCTTCTATTCACTTTATTTGGCCTGCATGAGGTGACTGAAATCGACTACCTGCTCGATGAAGAAGAGAATGAAACGTGTAGCAATGGTTTAGATCAAGAGTATTAACAGCGCTCATCCCTATTGCTTCTTTCTCTTGGTCAAGACCTAAAAAGCTCAACCCACTGGTGGGCTTTTTTATGGCTTTATACATTGCTCCGGAAATTACAATCTGTACAAAAAATGATCAAAATTGAATGTGAAAGCTACAAATTTGAATGATAGTTTAAATCCAGATCTTCCAATAGGTGAGGTGAGCAATGAAACTATTAGCTTTGATTGGTGTAGGACTTGCAGCAAGTTATTGTTATATCAATATTAAGAACAAAAACTTAAATCTATCCAATACGGATTTCGATGAAAGCATCCACAAAGTCGTTATTCAGGACTTCTGGGTTTAGTGGGTAATTTTTTATTTAGATTATCGAAATGAGATAATTTAAATGAATGTTAATTTTTATGAATGTCATATTATGACAACTTGTAAAATTTCTATTTATATAAAATTTGTATCAGGGCTAACTTCTGATTTTCTCCCAACGCCGTCCTCCAGAACAGGAGGCAGATTATTAAGAGTAGAATATTATGATCCAGTTCCTTCTTTGTCTGTTTAGCTTTCATGGCGCAACTGAAGTCGAATACACGGGTGATGATGAAGAAATTCGGCGCTGTCAGGATTGTCTAAAAGAGCGTGAATAGGCGCTATACCCGCAT
This sequence comes from Acinetobacter sp. YH12134, assembly GCF_013418555.1. Taxonomy (NCBI): domain Bacteria; kingdom Pseudomonadati; phylum Pseudomonadota; class Gammaproteobacteria; order Moraxellales; family Moraxellaceae; genus Acinetobacter; species Acinetobacter sp. YH12134. Next base: position 13,160 of record NZ_VPBT01000005.1, read on the forward strand.
CCATAGAGCATAGAAAAATTGCCGGCTTGGCTTAGAACGGATCTTTTTTGACTTTTTTAATTTCAAGGGCAATCAAGATTGATGCAAAAACAAGCAGTCCGCCAATGATCAATAATAATGAATCATTTGCCTTGAATCCAACCCAGAAACTCAGGCCACTGCTGACTACACAGCTTAACAGTAGAACAATTAAAATTCCGTATTTCACGATACATCTCACATTAATTTTTTTAATCCCGTGATGATATACCTGTACTGTGAACCGCTTGTGAAAGGAAAAATATAGGTGTAACTGGACGGTCACGGTATATGCAGTTTTGTGACCGCTGGGAGATGAGAAGGTTTTTTTAATACTTACTTGCTACTTAAGTCAACACACGCCAAGCGTTCACGATGCAGAGGATGATTAAGGAAAGGCAAAGGTAGAACACAAACTCGCTGCTCGTCGCGCTGGCCTGATCAGGTGTGTAGTAATAGAGAATAAAAACTAAAAATAGGATCGCAATAAGAAAAAGCATCGTTATTCTTTAGGTCTGAGATATCTCAGCATAATAGAGGAGAGTGCATTGAAGGCAAAACAGCGTGTCATTTTAATTTGGAGCGTTCGTGCTTATTGAACTACTAGATATTGATTAATATAAGATTCAAACTCAAGAACCCAATAAAGAAAAGAACCATCCATTAACCTTGAATCAATGTTCTTAAAAAGAATTACAAGCCGTCGAACCGTTTAAAGCCATCTTTTCAGATTGAAGAATTTTAGAGCTAAAGCCGTCCTCATGTAGACGCATGGCTTAAATAACATTGAATAAGATGTCATAATTGCTAAAATGCGATTCGTTTTTTATTACAGTTTTACAAGCTAAGAAATAAAGCTTTGTAAAACAGCAATCTATCTAGGAAAATTTTCAATGCTTGATATCTATTTAACGGATGTTCAGAAAAAGGTGCAATTTACCGATTATCCGGGTGAGCATCCTGTTAAATTTATTTTAAATTTTAAGAAAATTTTCCCAAGTGTGATGGAGCTGCTGCTGCCGGTGCTGCCTGAAAATGAAAACCTGGAAGACATGACCTGGGAATCAACCACGGCAGATCTGGAACTGTTTAAATTGCTGCTCAGTGGTTGGGGCCTGATTGAGCTGCGTTTAAATGCTATTGCAAAATATAAAGATCGCGCTTTTGCAGACCGTTTGGTGAAGCAAGCACAGCAAAAACGTCAGGACTATAAAAAATCACAAAGCCAATTGGCGACGGTAGAGCTGGACTATCTGTTTATGCATGAAGTTCATGCACAAATTGATGCCGAGCTGGTCGAGCTGGGTGAAAAATTCTATTTACCGACCCTACGTGAATTGTGGCAGGGTAAAGTGGCGGCCAATGTCTTGAATGCACAATTCTAAACGGCATCTGCATTCTAGAAGTATATAAAAAATCCCCATGTAATAAACTACATGGGGATTTTCTTTAGAAGGTAGATATTTAAAACCTGCTTTCCATCATCCGGTTTTAAAACCAGTCACTGTGCATCGACAGGCAGGTATCATCAAATTCACTCAGTAATTTGGCCTGATGTTCAATTTCCGGTAATTCCCAGCGAATGAAATAGCGCGCCGCTTGCAACTTGCCTGCTAAAAATTGCTGATCTTCTGCCAACTCAGACTGGCCAAACTGCTGTTGCGCCTTGTTGGCCATATCCAGCCATAACCAGGAAATAATCACTTTAGCCATCATATCTAAATACAGTGCAGAATTGGCCAAAGCCTCATTGGTTTGACCTTGCATAAGCGCCTGTCCCAGTTTTTGTGTGGTGCTTTGTACCGTAGCCAGATGTTTGCAGAATTTGCTGGACAGATCCAGAATGGCCGGATGCTGAATCTGTTCCAGCGTGGTGTTGATGCGTTGCATTAGCAGATTTAAGCCTTTGCCATTGTGCTGCCATAATTTACGGCCGAGTAAATCCAGTGACTGAATACCAAATGTGCCTTCATGAATCGGATTTAAGCGATTATCCCGATAATACTGTTCTACCGGATAATCACGGGTATAGCCGGCACCGCCGAGCACCTGAATTGCCAGATCATTGGCTTTCGGGCCATAGGCAGACGGGAAGGACTTGACCACAGGCGTGATCAGGTCGAGCAGAATGGCGCTATCTTCCAAGCCACCCGCCTGATGTTCATCAATCAGTCGCGCGGCAAACAGGCACAGTGCCAAAGCACCTTCTACATAGGCCTTTTGCGCTAATAGCATCCGTTTCACATCGCTATGTTCAATAATATTGACCGGTTTGCTGTCGCTATTTTTTTCACTGGCCAGTCGGCCTTGCGGACGGTTTCTGGCATATTCCAGCGACTCCAAATAACCGCGATAACCAATCATTGCGGCGCCCAGTCCGACACCGACACGCGCCTCGTTCATCATTTTGAACATATATTTCAGGCCCTGACTGGCTTCACCAATCAAATAGCCTAAGCATTGGTTATTTTCACCAAAATTCAGCACAGTCGATGTTGTCCCGCGATAGCCCATTTTATGTAACAGGCCAGCCAGTTTGACATCATTGCGTTCACCCAGCGTGCCATCTTCATTGGTCAGGAATTTCGGCACAATAAACAGGGAAATGCCTTTGACACCTTGTGGCGCATCCTGAATCCGCGCCAGCACCAGATGCACAATATTTTCAGTAATGTCCTGATCACCCCCAGAAATAAACATTTTCTGGCCTTTAATTTTGTAGCTGCCATCAGCTTGTGGAATGGCTTTGGTGGTCAGATCACCCAGAGAGGAACCGACATTCGGCTCGGTCATGGCCATGGTGCCGGAAAAGCGGCCATTGAACATCGACGGGACAAAGGTCTGTTTCTGCTGCTCGGTACCGAAGGCCTGAATCAGATTCGCTGCGGCGGCGGTTAAAAATGAATAAGCCACGGTGGCAGGATTGGCCGACATAAAATAGGCATTGGCAGCCATATTAATCAGTGTGGGAAGCTGCATACCACCCTGATCATAATCATGCTGGGCACATAACAGACCGGCCTGGGCAAACTGTTGCCAGGCCTGTTTCACTTCGGCAATGGTATGTACCTGTGTACCATCAAAATGCGGTTCTTGCGCATCGCCTTTGGCATTGTGCGGGGCAAAATAGTCTGCTGCAATGCCGCGCGCCGTATCTAAAATACTGTCGAAGGTGGCTTTGTCATGTTCCTGATAACGTTCCAGCTGGGTCAGCTGTTCGGCTGAAAATACCTGATAGAGTAAAAAATCCAGATCTTTTTGATTGATGAGTGCGGTCATGGGATGCCGTTACCTGTTTTTATTGATTGCTCTTAGCTTAACAAGACTTGTATTGGCAGATAAATTGTCAATAATGACACTCAAGGAGCTAAAAACGACATTTGGGAAGAAAGCATGAAGCGGGTTTTTATTCTGGCCTATGATGGTGCACTGGCTTCGGCCATAACCGGTGTGGCCGATTTATTCAGTCTGGCCGGCATTAGCTGGAACCGGATTCAGAAACAGGACATCCAGCGTTTGTTTCAGGTGCAGATTGCCTCGCCACAGGGAGAAACGGTGCAATGCAGTAATGGTTTACGCATTGAGGCGCATCTGGCCTATAGTGAAATCCAGCAGGCCGATTTGCTGGTGATTCCGACTTTGGCCGGTTCCATCGAGCAGATTCTGGAAAAAAATCAGTCTCTCATGAATGTTCTGCAACAGGTCGATCAAGCCCAATGCCTGATTGCCGGAAACTGTACCGGGAATTTTTTTCTGGCCGAAGCCGGAATTTTACAGGGCCGCAGTGCCACCACGCATTGGGGTTTTAAAGATCAGTTCCAGCAGCGCTATCCGGAGGTCCATTTGCAGGCGGATCGCCTGATTACCCAGTCCGATCATGTCTATTGTGCCGGTGGCGGGTTGGCCTGGTTCGATTTGGGGCTACATTTAATTGAACGTTTTTATGGCTTTGAAATTGCCATTCAGACGGCCAAATCCTTTGTGCTGGATTTTCGCCGTGACAACCAGTTGTCCTATTCCTTGATGCGTATGAGCAAGCCACATCAGGATGGTTTGGTAAAAGAAATCCAGCATTGGCTGGAGCAGCATTTTAGTGAAAACTTGAATATGGAAGATGTGGCGGCGCGCTTTAATATCAGCCCGCGCACGCTCATTCGCCGTTTTAAAGCAGTGTTAGATGTGGCGCCGAATCAGTATGTGCAGGCTATTCGTATTGAAGCTGCGCAAAAACGGCTGGAAGAAACCGAGCAGCCGATTGACCGGATTATGCAAATGGTGGGCTATGAAGATCCGAGTTCATTCCGGCGTTTATTTCGCAAGAAAACCGGCCTAACCCCAATGGAATACCGCCAGCGCTTTGGCCGGCGGTTTTAAGCGTGTTGCTTTCGTTAGCGTGATAACTGTGGCTGCACCTGCTGAGCATGACGACCATGTAGCAGATAATACAGGCCTAAACACAACAGCGCGGCGATGGCACTATAGAAATACATCTGCGCATAACTAACCGATTTCAGCGCGATTCCGATCAAATACGGCCCGAAGCCCAGCCCTGCATCCAGACAGATAAAATAGGTCGAGGTCGCCAGTCCCATACGTTCCAGTGAGGTACTTTTGACCGCAATAGTCTGACAGACCGATTGAATATTGCCATAGCCCAGACCGAGCAAGCCGGCACAAAGCAGTAGCATACTGGAGTTATGCGCCTGACTTAGTAAAAACAGGGCAATCGCCATCACAATAAAGGCGGGATACATAATGATATTTTCACCTTTACGATCCATAAGCCGCCCGGTAAACGGACGCGAAAACAAAATGGCGATTGCATACATTAAAAAGAATAAGGACGCGGCTTCGACCAGATCAATTTCCTTGGCGTAAAAGTTAATAAATGACAGCACGCCGGAATAACAGATGGAAGCAAACAGCATAATCAGGGAAATGGGCAGCGCATTCTTTTCCAGATACTGGGTCCAGAAGCCAAAACCTTTGCCTGCTGTCGCGGTGGCTGCAGGTTTAGGCTGTGCCAGGTTTGGCATCCGGATAAAACAGGCCACCACCAGACAGCCCAGCGCCAAGACACTGGATAAGCTAAAAATCGTCTGGTAACTGGTGTGCAGCATCATCCAGATCGCGACAAAAGGACCAATCGCCGTACCCAAGGTGCTGCTCATGCTGTAATAGCCAATACCTTCACCGCGGCGGGTGGGCGGTAGGGTTTGTGCGATGACTGTGCCGAGTACGGTAGAGGCGACTCCCATCATAAAGCCATGAATAAAACGGATGCCGAGCAGGGCGGTCACCCCCATCTCTATAAAATAGCCTAAGGAAAGCAGCAAGAAACCGGTCAGCCCAAAAAGCAGGGTGCTACGATAACCGAAACGCTGTAGGCATTTGCCTATCAGCAGACGACCAAATAAGGTGCCGACAATAAACAGTCCTGAAATTAAACCGGCTTCGGCAATGCTGGCATTTAATTCCGCCACGGCATAACCGACAATCACAATCACCAATAGATAAAAAATCAGTACCAGTTGAAAATTGATCAGGCCGACCAGGATAAAGTTTCTGGTCCATAGCGGTGCTTGTGCTGAACTCATTTGTCTTCACCTTGTAGGGTCGGTTGTAACTGTTCACTCAGCTGATTAAGGATCTCGCGGGTATGGGCGATGTCCGCAACTGCAAAAGACTGCAGCAGCTGCTGTTCAAACTGATCAATCTGGCTTGAACAATGCTTGAAAAGTTCCTGCCCGTGAGAGCTAAAAGTCAGGCATTTCTGCCGTTTATCGCTACTTTCAAGCTGATGGATTAAACCCAAGTCCAGCAACACCCGAATACGTTTGGTGATGCTCGGTTTGGACACCTTTAAATAGGCGGCAATATCTACCTGGGTACATTGCTGTTTTAAATGAATGACATATAACACCTGCCACAAGGAATAATTAAGCTGATGCGGCAATAACAGAGCATTAACTTCATCGCTGAACAGACGTGCGCAGCGTAATAAGGCGGTACGAAATTTTAAGGGAGAGCTTGGCATAAAAAAATAGTTAACTAGGGTAACTAAAACAAAGTCAATGTACGCCTGTTCGGAATTTTTTTCAAGTAGGGAAGCCAGCGAAGGATTCAAAAAAACAGATGATAAAAGATGAGGGGGCAACGTGTATTGCTATAGATTTGTTAAGCAGCGTTAAGGTCAATCAACTGAACTACAAAAATTCCTCTCATCCAGTCCTGTCTATCCAGCTGATAAACCGCAAGAATAAAAAATCAGCGCTTCTATCTTCCAAAAAAACTCATCAGTTGCAGAAATTACTCGCTTAAAGATTCTTGATCAAAAGCCTACACAAGGCCTATACAACTTCGTCCTATGCTGAAGCGCGATGAGAAAAATTCAAAACGCTATATTTAAAACTCTACACCCTGAGCGCAGCTCGACCTTTTGAAAGGTGGCATGATGACCCTCGGTTTTACCGCGCTGGAACTGGCCCGGATTCAGTTTGCCTTTACAGTTTCGTTTCATATCATTTTTCCGGCCATTTCCATTGGTCTGGCCAGTTTTCTGGCGATTCTGGAATGGCGCTGGTTACGCAGTCGTAATCCGATTTATCAGGACCTGTTTAAATTCTGGGTCAAGATTTTTGCGGTCGCCTTTGCCATGGGGGTGGTTTCTGGCATTGTCATGAGCTATCAGTTTGGCACCAACTGGAGTGAATTTTCCCGTATCGCCGGCAGTGTCACCGGACCATTATTGGCCTATGAAGTGCTCACCGCTTTCTTTTTGGAAGCGGGTTTTCTTGGCATCATGCTGTTTGGTTGGGGACGGGTGGGACCTAAAGCACATTTTTTCTCGACTTTAATGGTCGCAATTGGCACCTGTATTTCCATGTTCTGGATTTTATCAGCCAATAGCTGGATGCAAACTCCGCAAGGTTTCAGCATCGAAAATGGCATTCTGGTGCCACAGGACTGGTGGGCCATTGTCTTTAATCCGTCATTCCTGTATCGGCTGGCGCATATGGCCATTGCTGCCTTTTTGGTCTCTGCTTTGCTGGTGGCTGCCACGGCCGCTTGGCATTTACTTAAAGGCCGTCGGGATGCATTGGTAAAAACCTCGTTTTCAATGGCCTTGTGGCTGATGCTGATCTTAACTCCCTTACAGGTGCTGGTGGGCGATTTACATGGCTTGAATACCCTGCAACATCAACCAGCCAAACTGGCAGCGATGGAAGGGCATTGGGATACCAATCATGAGAAAGGCATGCCGCTGTATCTGTTTGGTATTCCCGATATGCAGGCCGAAGAAACCAAATATGCACTGGCGATTCCCAATTTAGGCAGCGTAATTCTGACCCATTCGCTAGATGGCACCGTCACTGGCTTAAAAGAATTTGCCCCGGAAGATCGGCCCAATTCGACCATTGTGTTCTGGAGTTTCCGGATTATGGTCGGCTTAGGCGTGTTGATGCTAATTTTGGCGCTGTGGGGATTGTGGCTACGTAAACGGCAGCGTTTATATGAACATCGTCGTTTTCAGCGTTTTGCCCTATGGATGGGACCCTCTGGTTTTATTGCCTTATTGGCCGGCTGGTTTACCACAGAAGTCGGCCGCCAGCCGTGGGTGGTCTATGGGGTGGTACGCACCGAAGATGCCTTATCGCCAGTATCTGCAGAGCAGGTTGGCCTGAGTTTGATGATTTTTGTACTGGTGTATTTTGTGGTGTTTGGTATGGGTATTTATTACATGCTCAGACTGATGCACAAAGGGCCGGAACTGATTCATTCAGCGCCATCATCAGCCTCTGATGCTGAGCTTACTCAAGCCTCCAGACGGCCATTAAGCAGTGTCACCGAGCAGATCAACCCGCCCGTCGAGCGTCCCAAACAGGAGCAGGAGCCATGATGGATTTATCTTTGCTGTGGATCGGGATTATTGCCTTCGCGGTGCTGATGTATGTGGTGTTAGATGGCTTTGATTTGGGCATCGGGATTTTATTTCCATTTTTTCCCGAGCAGGCAGAGCGGGATGTGATGATGAATACCGTCGCGCCAATTTGGGATGGCAATGAAACCTGGATGGTGCTGGGAGGCGCCAGCCTGTTTGCTGCTTTTCCCTTGGCCTATGCCGCGGTACTTTCGGCCCTGTATTTACCGGTCATTTTAATGGTGATTGCCTTAATTTTTCGCGGTGTTGCCTTTGAGTTTCGTTTTAAGGCCAACAGCAGCAAACACTGGTGGGACAAAGCTTTTATTGGTGGCTCTGTTTTTAGCAGCTTTTTACAAGGCGTAATTTTGGGCGCTTATATTCAGGGTATTCGTACCGAGCAGGGGGTATATGCGGGCCATGGCTTGGACTGGTTAACGCCGTTTAGCCTGTTTACTGGTGCTGGCGTGGTAATGTTGTACGCCACTTTAGGTTGTGGCTGGCTCATTTTTAAAACCGATCAGGCGCTACAGCAGCGTATGTACCGTTTAATGCCGAAGATGCTGATCGGCCTATTGATTGTTTTAGCAGCCGTCAGTATTTATACCCCGATAACCCAGCCGCACATTGCCGAGCGCTGGTTTAGTCTGCCGCAGCTGCTGTATTTCTCTCCGGTGCCGATACTGGTGCTGATCTTTACTTATCTGGCTTTAAAAGCCTGCCGGCAACAGCAACAGTTTCGCCCATTTTTGTATACGCTGGCCTTGGTATTTCTGGCCTATAGCGGTTTTTTAATCAGCTTATGGCCTTATATTATTCCGCCCTCGGTCAGCTTCTGGCAGGCTGCTGCACCGGAAAGCAGTCAGCGTTTTACTCTCATTGGCGCGCTGATTTTAATTCCGATTATTCTAGGTTATAGCGCGATGTCCTATTGGATTTTTCGCCATAAAGTCCGGGTCGGGGATGATGGCTATCATTAAAGAAAATCGACATGAAGCACATCATCCCAGCTCAATTATTCCCTTAGTCATCAAGGAGCCGCAATGAAACGTACACAGCTGCTGTGGTTTATTGGTCTCTGGCTGGCCGGTTTTGTGGCGTTGGCGCTGATTGCCGGAGCTTTTCGTTTGCTGGTGCAATGGGCTTATTAAGCTGAATCATCTTCGGACTTTAAAAATTCACCTGAGCATTTTATTTACGGTTCTGTTTGCGATAGACACTTGGCCGCACCGGGCGGCTACTTTTCCAGAGTCCTTTTTTCCGCGCTCTGGCCTGAGTCTGTAAGGCACGCATACGCGCTAGCTGCTTGCGATCACGAATATAATCTTCATAGACCCAGGCGGCACCACGTTTGACCAGTTCTTCATTGACATTTTTACGGTAGCGATAAATCACCCCAACATGGCGGCCATAGCGGTCAATATCGGTAATTTTGACCCGTACCACCTTCTGATGCAGCATGGTTTTCACCAGACGCCGGGTTTCCGGACCATAACTTTGACTCGATTCTGGCGCATCAATATAGGCAAAGCGGATGCGGGTTTCTGAACGTCTTAAATTAAAACGGTACAGGGTGAGGGTATCGCCATCGCTGACCGCAGTGACCCGCGCCCAATAGGTTTTGCCTTTTTTAAAAGGTCGAAACAGTTGCTGCACAAAGCGGGAAATCTTACCCAACAGCATAAACGCAACAAGACAGCATCCAGCGGCCAATGCCAGCAGCCAGAAAGGGGAGAGTTCAGTCAACATAGACGCTTTCAATTCAGCTGAACAGACCAGCCAGCTGTAAACCGTGAAAAATAAAAGTGCTAGTGTAAAAGAAATGGCGCAATTCGCCGGTCGATTAAATCGCCAATTAGCTAGTTTTTAACAAATCAGCTACGCTGCAACGCCTGATCTGGCAAGGGCTTGAGCGATGTTTGAAATTTAATGAAGATAAAGCGCCTTGAATTTGAGTGATCTAAATAGCCTAAGCAAAAATTTTATAAATCTCCGCTCTTAAAAATGCATGACGTGCATTCTCCTGCATCTCCTTATACCAGAACATCCCCAAATCAATTTTCGGCAGGTCGACAGGCGATTCAAAAATATGCAGCTTCGGGTCAATATGTAAATGTCGCAAAATACTTTCCGGAATAGTCAGTATCGCGGTGTCATGCTGCGCCAGAATTTGCAGGGCAGTGGAATAATGCTGACAGCGTAATAATAGGGTTCGAGACAGCTGATTGCGCTTTAAATAAATATCTTCCAGCAGCAGGCCACTACGGCGTGAAGAAACACCAATATGCGGCGCAGACAAATATAATTCTTTATCTATGGATGAACGCTGGCTACAGACCACGAAACGGTCTTGGACCAGCGCCTGAAACTGGATTTTATCGCCCAGCTTGTGTTCCAGATCAATCACAAAATCAATTTGCTGGGTGGCCAGATCATTAATCATGGTTTTACGGTCCAGCTTGCTGCTTAGAAACTGAATCTCCAAGTTCAGCTGCTGAAAATGCTGCACCAGTTTGGGAAAAATAATCGGTTCAATTTCATCATGTATGGCAATTTTCAGAGTATGTACCATCGCCGGTTCAAACTGCTGTTTTTGCCGGGCGATATGCTGAATAGACAGCAGCGCAGTTTTAATGGTCGGATAAATCTGCTCGGCAAACGGCGTTGGTAACATCTGATGGCTGGTGCGAATAAACAGATCATCCTGTAACTGTAACCTAAGCCTTTGTAAAGCGTGACTGGTGGCCGACTGGCTGATACATAAGAGCTGCGCCGCTTTGGAAATATTTTTCTGTTCAAAAATCGCAATAAATAGCGGGTATAAATTAATATCAATACGATGAAAAGCACCCAGATCCATTGGGCTATTATTATGAATATTGTGCATAGTCTTTAATTCAATAAAATCATTTCATGCATAATAATTTTTAGGTTAAGGTGTTGTAAAGCCAATATAACAACAGATTGAGGAAGCTACAGTCATGTTTGAATTGTCAGCACGCGCACAGGATTATCTTGAAAGAACCAAACAGTTTATTCAAACAGAAATTGAACCAATTGAGGCCGACTTTTGGCAGCAGGTACATGAACTGAATCAGGGCAGTGACTGGACGCAATGGCAGTGGCCGGCGCAATTAGAAAGTTTAAAAGCCAAAGCCAAAGCCGCGGGACTGTGGAATATGTTTTTGCCTTGTCCTAATTTGGGCCAGGGCCTGTCAGTGCAGGAATATGCACATATTGCCGAATTGTCTGGCCGTAGCCTGATTGCCCCGACCGTATTTAACTGTAACGCGCCAGATAGCGGCAACATGGAAGTGTTATGGCGTTATGGTTCAGAACAGCAAAAACAGCAATGGTTGATGCCGCTGCTCGAAGGCAAAATCCGCTCGGTGTTTTGTATGACTGAACCGGCAGTCGCCTCTTCTGATGCGACCAATATGCAGGCTACGGCGGTGGTAGAAGGCGATGAGATTGTCCTGAACGGACGTAAATGGTGGTCATCGGGTCTGGGCGATCCGAATGCCAAAATCATTATTTTTATGGCGCATACCCCGGACGAAAGCAAAGACCGTCATCATCAACATTCGATGGTGCTGGTCCCGGTCGATACCGCAGGGGTGAAGATTGAACGCATGTTACCGGTGTTTGGCGATTACGATGCGCCGCATGGGCATGGTGAAGTCAGCTTTGACAATGTCCGCGTGCCAGTGGCCAATTTTATTGGCGGTGCCGGTCAAGGCTTTGAAATTGCTCAAGGCCGTTTAGGACCCGGCCGTATTCATCATTGTATGCGTTGTATCGGCGCGGCAGAAAAATCACTGGAACTGATGATTGACCGCGGCATGAACCGGACTGCCTTTGGCAAGGAAATCCTGAAACTGGGTGGCAACCTGGAGCGTGTGGCCGAAGCGCGTGTGGCAATTGATCAGGCACGCCTGTTAACGCTCTATGCCGCCTATAAAATGGATACTTTAGGCAATATGGCCGCGCTCACAGAAATTTCTGCCATTAAAGTGGTGGCGCCAAGCGTGCTGGAAAAAGTGGTGGATATGGCCATGCAAATCCACGGCGGTGCCGGGCTGTCCCGCGATACGCCATTGACCGGTTTCTTTGCCCAGGCGCGTGCTTTACGTTTGGCCGATGGTCCCGATGAAGTGCATAAAGGCATGATTGCCAAACTGGAACTGGCCAAACGTGGCTACAGTACCCGTCGTAAAAAATAAGTGGCAAAACACCAGAAACAGTGTGGGTCTTTACAGCTGAAAATGCTCTAATAGGGCAAGACCTAAAAAAGTGAAAAATCAGGAAAATAACATGTCAGTGATTGATGTTGGCGGTCAGGTTCGTGAAGGCGAGGAACTGGATATTCAGGCGGTAAGCCAGTGGTTAAAGGCGCAAGGGGTTGATGTTCAGGAACCCGTTGAAGTGACCCAATATTCAGGCGGTGCCTCTAACTGGACCTATCGTCTGAACTATCGCAATGCCGATTTAATTTTACGTCGCCCACCTAAAGGCACCAAAGCCAAATCTGCGCATGACATGGCGCGTGAATATCATGTACAAAAAAATCTGGCACCGTATTATCCGGTATTACCGCAGATGGTGGCGCTGTGTCAGGATGAATCGGTGATTGGCTGTGATTTTTATATCATGCAGCGCGTGGAAGGTATTATCCCGCGGGCCAAACTGCCGCCGGAACTGAACTTTGATGAAACCCAGGTTCAGGAACTGTGCATTAATGTGATTGATAAATTAATCGAGCTGCATCAGGTGCCGTATCAGGGCACTGAACTGGAAAAACTCGGTAAAGGTGAGGGCTATTGCCGTCGTCAGGTGGAAGGCTGGGACAGCCGTTATGAAAAAGCCAAAACCCTGAATGTGCCGTCATTTAAATATGTACGTAAATGGCTGCACGAGAATATTCCGGCAGATTCCACCACCTGCATTATTCACAATGACTGGCGTTTTGATAATGTGATTTTAAATCCGCAGCATCCAACCGAAGTGATTGGCGTGCTGGACTGGGAAATGGCAACTCTGGGCGATCCGCTGATGGATCTTGGTTCGGCTTTGGCCTACTGGGTAGAAGAAACCGATAACCAGATTTTTAAAGCCACCCGCCGTCAGCCGACCCATTTAAAAGGCATGTTCACCCGTAAACAGGTGGTGGATTACTATCTGGAAAAAACCGGCCTGCAACCGGAAAACTGGACTTTCTATGAAGTGTTCGGGATTTTCCGTCTGGCAGTGATCGCCCAGCAGATTTACTACCGTTATTATCATAAACAGACCAATAATCCGGCCTTTAAAGATTTCTGGATTGTGATTCATGCCTTGCACATCCGCGCCTTAAAACTGATTGGGCTGCAAAAAATTGAAGCCAATGAGCTGGCACAAAAATATATGGCCAAATTTAAGGAGCTGCTGCCGAAATGACGACTATTTATTTAATCCGTCATGGCCAGGCTTCTTTTGGTGCAGAAAGCTATGACCAGCTTTCGCCGAATGGGGAATTGCAGGCCAAACTGCTGGGGCAGTATTTTGACAACATCTTAAAAGAAGAACCCTATGTGGTGGCCGGCTCCATGCAGCGCCATCAGCAGACTGCACAGATCGCTCTGGCCGAATGTTTCCCTGAAGCTCATCTGGTCACCAATCCGGACTGGAACGAGTTTAATCATCAGCAGGTGTTTGCCCAATACGAACCGCGCTTTAATGAACCGCATTTATTAAAGGCCGATGTAGCCAAAGAGCTTAATCCGCGGGCGTATCTGGCAAAAATTTTTGAAGGTGCCATTGAACGCTGGACTGGCGGTGAATATCACCATGAATATGAAGAATCCTGGCCGCATTTCAAGGCCCGGGTCGAAACCGCCTTGCAAAACCTGTGTGATGAACTGGCCCAAACCAAACCGCGTTACGCGATTGTGTTTACTTCGGGCGGAGTCATTTCGGTTGTTGCTGGAAAAATTCTGGAACTGAATCCTAACCGGACTTTTGCACTGAACTGGGCCATCGCCAATACCAGCATGACCACTTTGCGTCTGGTCGGCAATGAGCCGCAACTGTTAAGTCTGAATGAACATCATTTTATAAAAGCACAACATCCAGAATTATTAACCTGGATTTAATCAAGGAATAGACAGATGACCAAAACAATTTTAATTACCGGCGCAAGTTCCGGCATTGGTGCCGGTATGGCCCGCGAATTTGCACAAAAAGGCTATAACCTGGCCATTTGTGCGCGTCGTATGGAACGTCTGGAAAGCTTAAAACAGGAACTGGAAAGCAAGTACGGCGTGAGCGTGGCCGCAAAAACCTTAGATGTGACCAATTATGATCAGGTATTTGAGGTGTTTCGTGCCTTTAAAGAAGAGCTCGGCACAATTGACCGGATTATTGTCAATGCCGGGGTTGGTGAAGGCCGCCGGATCGGCAAAGGCAATTTTGCGATTAACCGCGCCACGGTTGAAACCAACTTTATTTCAGCGCTGGCGCAATGTGAAGCTGCGGTAGAAATTTTCCGTGCCCAAAACTCTGGCCATCTGGTGATGATTTCTTCCATGAGCGCAATGCGTGGTATGCCAAAACATCTGACTGCGTATGGCGCCAGTAAAGCCGGCGTTGCGCATCTGGCTGAAGGCATTCGCGCCGAACTGATTGATACGCCAATTAAAGTTACCACCATTTTCCCGGGGTATATCCGTACCGAAATTAACGAAGGCGCGAAAAAATTACCATTTGAAGTAGATGAACAAACCGGTTCACGTTTACTGGCCGCAGAAATTGAAAAAGCACCGGTAAAAGCTTATGTGCCAAAATGGCCATGGTTACCACTGGGCTTGGCCATGAAAGTCTTACCATTAAAACTGGTCAATAAACTCGGTTAATTCATATTAATAAAAAGTGAAAAGTTCCATTTGGCGCTTTTCACTTTTTATTTTAAATGTTTGTTTTAAATATTTGAAAATTTAAAAATATTTAAGAGAAAGACAAAAATACGGGGCTTATTTTGGTTAAAATAGGCCCGATTTTTTTGAAGATGATCGACAACGCGATGTTTCTGAAGCTTGCAACCTTGGGTTTAATTCCCGCCCTGATTATTCAAGGCCGCCGGGTCAAGAAAAATACCTTAAGACTGGCAGAGCCAGAAGGCGAACGTGAAGGCACGAGCGGTCAGGGACAGGCCTTATCCATTTTGATTCTGGGTGATTCAGCCGCTGCCGGTGTTGGCGTTAGCCATCAGGAAGATGCCTTGCTCGGCGCGATTCTGGCCGGACTCACTTCCGAATTTCAGGTCAGCTGGAAACTGCATGCCAAAACAGGCAATACCACGGGGCAGGTCATTCAAAGCGTTCAGCAGCTGGACACTGAAAAGTTTGATGTAGTGGTCACCTCGGTCGGGGTGAATGATGTCACCAAATTGATGCCAGCCGATATCTGGATTCAAAAGCAGGCGCAGTTGTATCAGCTGATTGCAGCTAAATTCCAGCCACAACTCATCCTTGCAGCAGGTGTACCACCGATGCAGCTTTTCCCGGCTTTACCGAACCCGCTGGCATGGCTGTTTGGCCAATATGCCAAGCAGATGAACCGTGAACTGCATAAATTTATTCAAAAACAGCCAAACATGGACTGGATTGAATATGACATTGCGCAATATCAGCAGATGCAACTGGAAATGGCCGAAGATGGCTTTCATCCGAGTAAAGAAATTTATCAAATATGGGGCAAAGAAGTAACACTCAAAATTAAACAACGGCTTAAGATGAATAAAGTGAATTGAGTTTGCTGCCTTATGATTGATGATCTTGAAATTGAAACCCATCCCTTTGAGCCTTTTTTACCCTCCAATGCCAAATTACTGATGATGGGCAGTTTTCCACCGCCCAAAAACCGCTGGAAAATGGAATTTTATTATCCGAATTATCAGAATGATATGTGGCGGATTTTTGGTATCTGCTTTTTTCAGGATAAAAACTATTTTTTAGACCTGCCGAATAAAAACTTTCAGCTCGAACTGATTCAAAACTTTTTAAAAGATACCGGTATTGCACTGTTTGATACTGCCTACCGGATTAGCCGTTTAAAGGGTAATGCTTCAGATAAATTCCTGCATATTCACACCCCGACCGATTTAAATCGGCTGCTCCAGCAAATGCCGCTGTGCCAGTACATTATGACCACGGGTGATAAAGCTACTGATACCTTGATGGAATCAATGCCGGAAGGCACGCCGAAACCGGTAATTGGCCAATCTTCACAGGCGATCTTTGCTGGTCGAGAGCTGCATTTATACCGTATGCCATCTTCATCTCGCGCCTATCCCTTAGCGGTGGAGAAAAAGGCTGAACTTTATTGCGGTCTGTTTAAGGATGTCGGCCTGCTTTAAAAAAGAGAGGATGTCTTTGGCATCATTGATGGATATTCTACCCATCTAAATGCATGAATATGCACCTCCCGGACCTGGGTGAAATCCGACCAGATCAGCTTGCTGCCGCGTGTCCATTTTAACGGCGCAATTCTACGGCGCACCTGATGCATTTCCTCGGCAGTGGCCGGGCGTAACTCACCAATCTTGGCATATAAACGCACACCCGGATAAGTGCGAAATTGACCTGACATCATTGATTTTAGCCAGAACGCGCGGCTACTGTTTACGGCCTGAATACAGGCCTGCGCATTATGTTTGAGATGCGGTTGCAGCGTGGCAGAGTAGGTGTCAAAAAAGAAACCGGTGGGAGAGCTGTCATTTAAAAATAAGGTGCCAATCGGGGTGATATTCGGGATACCTTCCGGACTCACACTGGCGATGGAGCAGTGCATACTGGCGCGCTGCGCCTGCGCAACCACTTGTCGTATTTGCCCCCAGGTTTGAGCATCCATATTCTTGTTCATTTTTATACTCATTTTATAGTTAAAACCAGCATAATAAAGACCAGAACTATTGTTATGCGTGAAAGCGCAACTGCATATTCATCATAAATTGGATTTAAAAATAGAACGAGAGGAAATCTGACGAGCACAGCTCAGAAAAGAGCGAAAAACTTCGCTCTTTTTTCATGTTTCAGCAGTAAAAGCAGAATAAAAGGACTTAAGCTCCGTATTCCACATAATCCCATAAATTCAGGCGGGCTTTAATTTCCTTGCGGATTTGCGGCAACATCGGTAATAAAGTGCCATCAATCCATAAGCTGAGGGCTTGGGCTGAGAGCGGTTGCTGTGCATCATCCACCAGTTGTGCACCTTTGACCATCACTAAGGTTTCCTGTTCAGCCGCAGTTTCTACACCCTTAAACAACACCTGCAATTCAAAACCGGTGTCCTGAATCAGCCATTCCAGTTCCAGCTGAATATTCTCATTCGATTGCAACACTACCTGACCTTCAAGCTGCTCCGAGTCGGACAGGCAATCATGTTCGACCCGCACTTTGGCCAGAAACCACTCTTGCTGGCCCAATTCATTCAGGGTTTTAGTCGGGCTGAGAATATCACTTAATTTAAATTGACGGCTTAAATCAAAAAATTGCATGAGGAGAGATCTAAAAAAGAAGAAAAATAAAGCGTGAATTTTAAAGTAATGTAGCAGAAGAGTAAAACCTTCTGGCGATAAATACGAAGTGAGAGATCACACAATCTCTCCGGGTATCGGGTTTGCTGCAAACCCATAGAGCAACTCGTATTCAATTATCTTGGTCAATGTATATTTACTGTAATGTGGATGTCATTACATCATCCACTCGATTGGGACATGGGTCATTAAATTCATCACAAAACGCTGGAAACTGGTGGTTTCCGGATCAACCTTGTGCTGAATCACTGAACCATCTTTTTGATAATCCAGCCAGATAATATGTCCTTTCTCATCCAACCTTAGTTCATAGGCAATTTGCGGCAGGTACTGATTCAATGAATCTGAAATTTCATCTTGAAGCTCATCAGATTCCAAGACCAGCCCAACTTCAGTATTTAAAAAGGCCGAGCGCGGATCAAAATTAAAAGAGCCAATAAACACCTTGCCATCAATATCAAAGAATTTGGCATGCAGGCTGGAAGCACTGCGGCCTTTGGCCGGAATCACGTTACCGGTAATAATTTCATACCAGGTGCGTTCTTCGCGCTGAATATCACGCTTGAATTCATACAGTCGAATACCACTGGCCAATAGCTGCGGCCGGTATTGCTGATAGAAGGCATGTACAATCGGTACATCATTGGCCATATACGAGTTGGTCAAAACCCGGATATCAATGCCGTTTTCTGCCAGACGGCTCATATAATCCGTACCACGTTGAGTCGGAATAAAATAGGCAGACACCAGTTCCAGATGCTGATCGGGCGTGCCCATAATCTGGATCATCTGATGGTAAATCATCTCTTCATCTTTGGCTTTGCCCTGGATTTTTTCTGGCGGGTCAGCCACAAAATGCGCTTTGGCCCAATGATAGGAACGCTGTTTTAAATACTGCGCCACCTGTTGCTCGGCAAAACTGATCCGACGTTGCACCTCCTGTTCATCCAGTTGCTGGCTGGCATATTTTTCCCGCAGCAAGGTCAAGCTATTACGATGGTATTTATTGCTGTTCTGGTCCATCAGCTGGACCAGATTAAAACTCAGTTCATGGTTCCAGAAAGCACGGAAATTATCGTTGGCTTTTTTGACCGCATTACCGGCAAAGAGAATATCTACATCGGTAAACTGAAAGTCATCACTGGCATCAAAATATTCCCGGCTGATATTGCGGCCACCGGTCACGGCAATCGCGCCATCGGCAATAATCAGTTTGTTGTGCATGCGGTGATTCACTGCCTGCATCCGGAAGGCATAATCCAGTGCCCGAAAATGACGGAATTTATAAGGATTAAACAGGCGAATTTTAAAGTTCGGATGATGGCTGAGTGCCAGCAAGGTATCGTCCAGTTGGGTGCCATTCTGGTCATCAATCAGTAACCGGACCTGTACCCCGCGGTCGGCGGCTTTGAGTAATTCGGCCAGCACTAAATGACCAATTTCGTCATCGGTCCAGATGTAATATTGCAGGTCTAAATGATGTTTGGCGTTATGAATTAAATGTAAACGTGAAGCAATACTGATAAATCCGTCATACAGCGGTAAATAGGCGGTTTGTCCGCGTTGTAGTTGTGCCTGTGCCTCTGGTCGCGGCATCCAGTGTTCAAAATCTGGTTCAATTGGCGCATCCTGCGCAGCATAGTTCTGTTCAAGCGAATTACAACCGGTACATGCCAGAATCAGACAGCACAACCAGATCATGTTGTAATATTTTAATGGCATCATTTTTATGAAGTAGATTTTTACTGATTCATATAGATTATCATGATGTTATAGGTTGAATCTGTTGATAAAAAGCGGTTACTGTAAGACATCTGTTAAAGACGTATCAAAAGGATGATCAATTTCATGAAATCAAGAGCTGCGGTCGCATTTGGTCCGGGTCAACCCCTTGAAATTGTAGAAATAGACGTGGCTCCGCCAAAAGCTGGAGAAGTCTTGGTTAAAATTAGTCATACCGGTGTATGTCATACGGATGCCTTTACCTTGTCAGGTGATGATCCTGAAGGGGTGTTTCCAGCCGTGTTGGGTCATGAAGGCGCGGGTGTGGTGGTGGAAGTCGGTGAAGGTGTGACCAGCCTTAAACCGGGTGATCATGTGATTCCACTGTATACCGCGGAATGTGGTGAATGTCTGTTCTGTCAATCGGGTAAAACCAACCTGTGCGTGGCGGTGCGTGCTACCCAGGGTAAAGGTTTGATGCCAGATGGCACCACCCGTTTTTCATATAATGGTCAACCCATTTATCATTACATGGGCTGCTCAACTTTCAGTGAATATACTGTGGTGGCCGAAGTGTCACTGGCCAAAATTAACCCCGAAGCCAACCATGAACAGGTGTGCTTGTTGGGCTGTGGCGTAACCACCGGTATTGGTGCGGTGCATAATACTGCCAAAGTACAGGAAGGTGACAGTGTAGCCGTGTTTGGTTTAGGCGGGATTGGTCTGGCCGTGGTGCAAGGTGCGCGTCAGGCCAAAGCCGGCCGTATTATCGCAATTGATACCAACCCGGAAAAATTTGAACTGGCCAAACAGTTTGGTGCGACTGACTGCATTAACCCGAATGATTATGAGCGTCCAATTCAGGAAGTGATTGTTGAAATGACCGGTTGGGGTGTTGATCATTCTTTTGAATGTATCGGCAATGTCAACGTGATGCGTTCCGCGCTGGAATGTGCCCATCGTGGCTGGGGCCAATCGGTGATTATTGGTGTGGCTGGTGCCGGTAAAGAAATTTCGACCCGTCCATTCCAGTTGGTGACAGGCCGTAAATGGATGGGCACTGCATTTGGTGGCGTTAAAGGCCGTTCACAATTACCAGGCATGGTCGAGCAGGCCATGAAAGGTGATATTCAGCTGGAGCCTTTTGTTACCCATACCATGCCGTTAGAACAGATTAATGAAGCATTTGACTTAATGCATGAAGGTAAATCAATTCGTAGTGTAATTCATTTCGAGTCGTAATGACCTTATCTAAAAAACACCGGGCTTAGACCCGGTGTTTTTTTGTATCTGCACTCACAGAAACCATCACAACTGATATCTTTTTTCTATCAAAACTGCCCAGTCTCGCTACAAAGTAGAACTAGGCTGCATGCTTAAAGTCAGGAATATGCACAGAAAATTGTATATTTTTAAGCCATTATAATTACAAAAAGAATATACAAAAACTGGGTATTTTTATTTACCGTGGGTTAAAAATAATTTTTATTGCTCTTATAATACATATTTGTATAGAAGTGTGATCTTATTGGCACTATAACTCGGAAAATGCGATATGAGTCATATTAATCTGCTTGAGGTATTAAAAGACAAGTCCAAACAGGTCACGCCTAAACTTGAGAAATCTCCTTTTCAGAAAGACTTTATTCGCGCCATTGAAATGATGCCACAACTGATTTGGGTTAGTTCAGCCGGACATCATCTATATAATTCTAATTTTAAACAGTATCTTGCTTCAGATGAGCAAAGCCTGACTGCTCAAAGCTGGCTGAATGCCATTCACCCGGAAGATGCCGAGCATCTGTGTTTTTTATGGGAAAGTGCGCAAAAAAGCGGCCAGAGTTTTGAAAAAGAATGCCGGATTCGGGATCGTCAGCAGCGCTATCACTGGTTTCTGTTAATTACCCGAAATTCGCATCAGCTCGAGGGCTGTGACCAGTGGATGATCAGCTGTACCAATATTCATGACAGTGCAGTGAAATATAGGGAAACCAAAGATACCTTACGTGCCCACACCCATATGCTGGATGTCAGTGTTGACTGTATCAAGATTGTCAAACCGGATGGCTCTCTGTCGCATATGAACCGTTCAGGTTGCCAGGCGTTGCTGGGCAAAGAGCGGGAAAAGAATTTCGGCATGAAATGGCTCGACCTGTTACCGCCCGAAGCCCGTGAAAAAGGTCAGCAGGCCATTCGTGAGGCGATTAAAGGCAAAAATTCCCGTTTCCCGGGTATGAGTATTAACCAAGATGAAGTGAAATACTGGGACAATATGCTGACCCCAGTGCTGAACGAACACGGCGAAACCACCAGTATTTTATGTGTGTCACGTGATGTGACCTTGCAAAAAATTGCCGAAGATAAATTAAGACTCAGCAGTGAAGTCGATGATCTGACCAAGCTGATTAACCGCCGAACCTTCCGGAAAAAAACCAAACAGGCAATTCAGGTCGCCAAAGAAACCCGCACATTGGTCGGGGTCATGCTGATTGACCTGGATCATTTTAAAAATATTAACGATACCCTGGGCCATCAGGCCGGCGATCATTTATTAAAAGTATTGTCCAAACGCTTTCAAAAATATATTTCAGAACAGGTCAGTATTGCGCGCCTGGGTGGTGATGAGTTTGCCGTGGTGGTGCATTCGGTTGAAAATGAACAGCAGCTGATTGAACTGGCCAAGAAGTTTGCCAAACTGCTGGATGCACCCATTACCTATAGCGGCCGGGTCATTAACTGCGGCATGAGCATTGGCTGTTCGATGTATCCCAAAGATGCCAGAGAAATTCCCGAACTGATGAAATGTGCCGATACCGCGCTGAATGACCTGAAAGCCGGTGGCCGAGGTGGCATCCGCATGTTTGATCATTCTATGCTGGCGGCGGTCCAGAGCAAGGCAGAGCAGTTGCAGACTGCACGCATGATTATTCGTGAACAGCGGATTGTACCGTTTTATCAGCCGAAAGTGTGTATTGAAACCGGTGAGCTGATTGGCTTTGAGGCTTTATTACGCTGGCAGGATGCACAGCAGCGTTACCGTTATCCGAAAGAGCTGCTAGAAGCCTTTAGCGATTATGAGCTGACTACAAAAATCAGTGAATTGATGCAGCAGGCGATTTTTAGTGATTTACAAAGCTGGATCAAACAGGGTCTACAGACGGTGCCGGTGTCAATTAATGCTTCGCCGGTGGAATTGACGCGCGATAACTACGCAGAAGTGCTGTTAAAACGGATGCAGCATTATCAGATTCCGGCGCAATTAATTGAAATTGAAATTACCGAGCAATCACTGGCCGAGCGTGGCTCTGAATGTGTGATTCGTACCATCCATAAACTGAAACAGGCCGGTATTCGCATTTCGCTGGATGATTTTGGCACCGGGCATTCTTCCTTAACCCATTTACGTGATTATCCGGTGGATAGCCTGAAAATTGACTGTGATTTCGTCAACCGCATCAATAGTGATAAATCCATTCAGGCCATTGTCGAGGCGATTATCAAGTTAGGGCCGGTTTTATCTCTGGATATTATTGCCGAAGGTATTGAAACCAAAGAGCAGTTTGAAACCCTGAAACAGTTTGGCTGCCATTTTGGTCAGGGCTATTTGTTCAGCAATGCGGTCAATCAGGATGAAGCCAAGCAGATGTTAAAAGCCGCTATATAAGCTTCAAGTTTCTATGATAGAAAAATATAAAAATGGGCACATGGCCCGTTTTTATTTGCGAGGAAACAGAGGTTTAAGCAGTGAGTGCAGTATCGCTATATTGTAATACCTGTGCCATGGCATGTGCCACTGCATCAACATTGTTCTGGTTTAGTCCTGCCACACACATCCGGCCACTACGCACCAGATAGATACCAAACTCCTGCTTGAGCTGATCGACTTGGGCTGCACTCAAGCCAGTATAGCTGAACATGCCGCGCTGCCGGGTCAGATAGTCAAAAGATTGCCCCGGTAAGGCAAGTTCGAGCTGCTGTTTTAAACGCTCACGCATCTGTTGAATGCGCTCACGCATTTCGGTCAGTTCGTCCTGCCAGCTTTGGTACAGCGCCGGCGTGTGCAACACATGCTGAATCAGCATCGCGCCGGTAGTCGGCGGGCTGGAATAAATCCGGCGTACAGTGGCTTTCAGCTGGCCTAACACACTTTGGGCGGTGGTGGCATCATCACAAACTGCACTTAAGCTGCCAACCCGTTCGCCATATAAAGAGAAAATTTTGGAAAATGAATGGCTGACCAGAAAATTCAGGCCGGCCCTGTCCATCGCCCGGATAGCATAAGCATCTGCGTGAAAATCTTCGGCGAAGCCCTGATAGGCCATATCCAAGAGCGGAATTAGCTGCTTCTGCGCCAGTAGCTCAATCAGCTGATCCCACTGCGCTGGCAACAAGTCGGCACCGGTCGGGTTATGACAGCAGGGATGCAGCAGGACAATACTTTGCGCCGGCAGCTGTTGCAGGCAATCCAGCATGGCAGCAAAGTCCACCTGACCGCTATGCGGATCAAAATACGGATATTCATGGCAACGAATGCCGGCGCCCTGGAAAGTCGCAATATGGTTATCCCAGGTCGGGCGGCTAACCCATAATTCAGAGGCTGGAAAATAGCGTTTTAAGAAATCTGCCGCCACTTTTAGTGCGCCCGAACCGCCCAGCGTTTGTAAGGTCACTACACGGCCGGCCTGACAGGCCGGGCTATCTTCGCCAAAAATTAGCGCTTGGACGGCGCTGTTATAAGCCGGCATGCCTTGCATCGGCAGGTACAGTTTGACCTTCTGCTGCTCGGCATTTAGGTCCTGATAAGCCTGCTGGATGGCACGCAACTGCGGAACCTGCTGGGCCTCGTTATAATACAGCCCGATACTGAGATTAACTTTATGCGGACGCGGATCATGCTGGAATTCTTCCATCAGGGACAGAATCGGATCGCCGGCATAGGTATCGACATGTTGAAACATAAACTCTTCCTGAATTAATAGCTTTTGGCTTTGATGAGCGCAGGATCGCGCGCCAGTTTTTTCTGTTTAAGGTAATAGGCCAGCGATAACAGGCCAATCCATACCGGCAGCAGACCGACTGCAATACGCATCGATGGGGTCTGGCTCATAATCACCAAGATACCGAGCATAAAGGCAATACACAGGTAATTGGTAAACGGATAGGCAATACTTGGGAACAGGGTTTGCTGTTGCTGCGCCAGCATCTGACGTTTAAATTTCAGATGGGTATAGGAAATCACCACCCAGTTAATCACAATGGCTGCCACCACCAGCATCATCAACAGGCTGAACGCCGTTTCCGGGAACAGGTAATTCAGCAGCACACAGAGCAGGGTGAAAAAGGCCGAAACCATCACCGCATTTACCGGAATACCGCGTGAATTGATTTTGCTTAAAAACTTCGGCGCATTGCCTTGTTCCGCAAGACCTAAAAGCATACGGCTGGTACAGTAGTTGGTGCTGTTATAGACCGACACCGCAGCAGTCAAGATCACGAAATTCAGCACGGTAGCAACGCCTTGACTGCCTAAGGAGTCAAACATCATCACGAACGGGCTGCCGCCTTGTGCCATCTGGTTCCATGGATATAAGGCCAGAATAATCAGCAGGGTTAAAATGTAGAATAATAAAACCCGGTATACGATCTGATTGACCGCTTTCGGTAAGGTCTTTTTCGGGTTGTCAGTTTCTGCTGCGGCAATACCGACCAGCTCAATACCGCCAAAGGCAAACATGATCATGGCCATTGCCATCACCAGGCCCATCACACCATTGGGGAAAAAGCCGCCAAGTTCCCATAAATTGCTTAAATGCGCCTGCGGACCGCCGTTACCGGACGCCAGCAGATAGCTACCAAACGCAATCATGGCCACAATCGCCAGCACTTTAATAATCGCCAGCCAGAATTCCATTTCGCCAAACAGTTTGACATGCAGCAGGTTAATCACATTAATAAAAATAAAGAAGCCCAGTGCTGAGACCCAGGTCGGAATCTCCGGCCACCAGTAATGGATATACAGGCCAATGGCACTCAGTTCGGCCATACACACCAGCACATTAAGTACCCAGTAATTCCAGCCCGACATAAAGCCGGCAAACTTGCCCCAGTATTTATAGGCAAAATGACTAAAAGAACCGCTGACCGGTTCTTCGACAATCATTTCACCCAGTTGACGCATCATTAAAAATGCAATCAGGCCAGCAATGGCATAACCCAGAATGACCGACGGGCCGGCCAGTTTAATGGTCTGGGAGATGCCGAGGAATAATCCGGTGCCAATTGAGCCACCGAGGGCAATGAGCTGGATATGCCGGTTGCTCAAGCCCTTATGTAGTTTGCCATCATGTTGTTGCATCTTTTATCATCCATGTAAAATCGACATCACTGTGTTGTTATTGTTTTGGCGCAGGTGATGTGATTGCTGAAATTTAAACATGCGTCGCCCCTGACACATGCCAAATCGCATGTGCAAGAGCGGCGTTGTCGGGATTTAGAACACCTGAAAATCAGGCAGAGACGTCAAGCACGCCACGTTTAATCTGGTCGCGCTCAATCGATTCGAACAGGGCTTTGAAGTTTCCTTCGCCAAAGCCATCATCTGCTTTACGTTGAATAAATTCGAAGAACACCGGGCCAATCATATTTTCCGAGAAAATCTGTAGCAGCAGGCGTTTTTCACCATCTTTGGTATTGCCATCCAGCAAAATGCCACGCTGTTGCAGCTCTGCAGTCGGTTCGCCATGTTCCGGTAAACGTTCTGCCAGCATTTCATAATAGGTTGCCGGTGGTGGAGTCATAAACTTGGCGCCCAAGGCCTTGAGCTTGTCCCAGGTCGCCAGTAAGTCATCGGTTGAGAAGGCAATATGCTGAATGCCTTCGCCGTTAAATTCTGACAGGAACTCGGCAATTTGTCCGTTGCCTTTGTCCGAGTCTTCATTCAGTGGAATACGGATTTTGCCATCTGGTGCAGTCAGCGCTTTTGAGGTCAAACCAGTGTATTCACCTTTAATATCGAAGTAGCGGATTTCCTGGAAATTAAAGATTTTTTCATAGAAATTGGCCCAGTACTGCATCCGGCCTTTGTAGACATTATGGGTTAAATGGTCAATTTCTTTTAAACCGGTACCCACCGGGCGCGGATCAACACCTTCAAAGAACTCGAAATCCTGCTGATAAATATCGCAGTCGACCAGAAAGATCGGTGAGCCACCAATGCCTTTAATCGCTGGAATATTCAGTTCCATAGGACCAATCACGTTTTTGATTGGTTCGGCACCGAGTTCGAGCGCTTTCTGATAGGCACGGGTTGCATTTTTGGTCTTAAAGCCCATGGCACAGGCCGATGGACCATGTTCATTAAAGAAATATGATGCATAGGATTCTGGCTGATAGTTCAGAATGATATTGATGTCGCCCTGACGCCATAAGTAGACATTTTTGGATTTGTGCTTAGCCACTTGGGTAAAACCGAGCGTTTGAAAAACTGAATCCAGAGCGCCATTTTCAGAGACAAATTCAATAAATTCAAATCCGCATAGCTCTAAAGGGTTAGCTAAGTTGTGCATGTTCCATCCTCATGTATGGTGAGCAATCCAATTGCTTCACTTGTTGTTTTTGCAGGAATTTCCTGAAATCAGGGCGTTCCAGATGAAAATATCTTAGCAAGAGTTAATCTTTGTTCAATACGTAATATGATTACGTATTTCGTAATTAATGACTCAAATCAGGCTTAATGATAAATTAAAGTAATGATATTTATAAAATATTGTTTTGTGTTTTATTGGTGAATAGGAAGAAATATAATTGTAACTTTTTGTAAAAGATGGTGGGTGGGCTATGATTTTTAATGAATTAGTTAATGATTTTAAAAGGTTTTTAATGGTGGTGTTTTGACTGTAAATATCCAATAGAAGGTAATTTTAATGCGGATAATTTTTTATCCAAAAGTAATTTGAGTCTTTCGACGTGATTTAACCCGGAAGATAGGAGATCAATTGGAGGAAAGCTGTGTTTTGCTAAATGTGAAAGGAAATCCGGAAGAATGCTAAAAAACATCCAGAAAACTATTGTCAAAGCTGGAAATAGCGCGTATTTTATTTTTCAGACACATACTTTTTTGAAGAAATAAAGATGTTAAAGCAACCTGTAATCTCAAACGCATACTATTACTTCTGGCAGTTTAGATAATTGCCTGAACGCGTTCGGGCAAAATAAGGTTGCCCACCAGTTGATACCTGATCGGCAACCCTGATCAGGTTTTTTTATATCTTGAATTTAATCAATCTTTTGGAGATTCTCATGCGTACATTTAACTATTCATACTTTAGCAACTTTTATTGGTTTTACTTTAGTCAAGCTATGACCAACCTGACCTGTATTAGACCCATATCGCTCAAATAAAAGTTCGGACTGTCAGACCACAGTCCAAAGGAAGAATCAATGAACGCTTTAAATACTGCATTACAACAATCTTCAGCCAAAGAAACAATTTTAAGCTTACCTTATCAGCTCAAGGCGCAATTGCCGCTTTCTGGCGCGCTGGCACAGCAAATTGCCGAGCAGCGTCAAACCATTCAGAATATTCTTAACGGTACCGATTCACGTTTGCTGGTGATTACCGGCCCATGCTCCATCCATGATCCTGCGGCAACACTAGAATACGCACAAAAATTACAACAACTGCAAAGCCAGGTGGCAGACCAGATTTTCCTGGTAATGCGCGCCTATATTGAAAAACCGCGCACCACGGTTGGCTGGAAAGGCTTCTTATACGATCCAGAATTAAACGGTTCATCCAATATGCAATTGGGACTAGAAAAGTCACGTGAACTGTACTTGCAAATTATTGAAATGGGGTTGCCTATTGCCTCTGAAATTCTAAGCCCGATGGCAACAGCCTACTTTGACGATTTACTGGCCTGGGGTGCGATTGGCGCGCGTACCAGTGAATCTCAGATTCACCGTGAAATTTCTAGCCACATGCCGTACAGCATTGGCTTCAAAAATGGTACCGATGGTTCGGTACAAATTGCTTTAGACGCGATTCAATCGGCTTCACATCCGCATCAGTTCTTAGGCATGAGCCAGCAAGGTTTACCGTGTATTTTAGAATCACAGGGCAACCCGAAAGCACATCTGATTTTACGTGGCGCCAATGCTGGCCCGAACTACCAGCTGGCTGAAATTGAAAAAATCAAAGCCAAAGTCAAAGGCGAGATGCCAGCGCTGGTGATTGATTGCAGTCATGGCAACAGCAGTAAAAATCCGTTATTACAACCAGAGGTGTTAAAAACCATTGTGGCAGAGCGTGCACAGACTCAGGTTCGCGGTGTCATGCTGGAAAGTCATCTGGTCGATGGACAACAGAAAATCTCGGATCAGATGACCTATGGCCAGTCCGTGACCGATGGCTGTTTAGGCTGGAACAAGACTGAACAGTTATTGTTTCAGGTCGCACAAGAACTGGTCTTACGACCGTTAAAACGTAGTGCTTAAACTGCAATTGTATTGAATGAATAGCCCCTGAACCTCAGGGGCTTATTTTTTATCAGCACCTTAAAATTAAAATAGAAAAGTTTGATGAAATTGGCAGATTATCTTGAATTTTTTGAATAAGTTGAAATTTTTATTGATTGTGAAATCAGGATGATTGATGCAATATCGACAACATGCTTAGCGCTGCCAATCGGTTGAATACCGGCGCGTTGGGGCCAAAAATGATGACAGAACAGATAGTGAATAATTGATGATGTACAGTGCAGAATTACTCGAAGATGCGCGTAAGTTTATGTTTCATATGCTCAGCAAAGTGGTTGAGTTTGGGGGATCAGATTTATTTATTACCGCGGATTTTCCACCGAGCATTAAACATCAGGGCATGATGAAAGCGCTGGGACAACAGGCGCTGACCGCAGAAAAAACCAAGCTGTTTGCCTACAGCCTCATGAATGAAAAACAGCGTAGCGAGTTTGAAACTGATCTGGAATGCAACTTTGCCATTAGTGTGCCGGAGGTATCGCGTTTTCGGGTCAATGTGTTTCAACAGCAGCTGCATGTCGGGATGGTGATTCGAACCATTAGCGCGGAAATTCCAAACTTTAGCCAGCTGAAACTGCCGGAATCGCTGAAGCATATTATTATGGAAAAGCGCGGTCTGGTGCTGGTGGTGGGGGGAACCGGTTCAGGTAAATCGACCTCTTTGGCGGCGATGATTGATCATCGTAATGAAAATTCAGCCGGGCATATTATTACCGTGGAAGACCCGGTGGAATATGTGCACAAGCATAAAAAGTCGATGATTACCCATCGTGAAGTCGGGGTCGACAGCCATTCCTGGCACAATGCGCTGAAAAATACCTTACGTCAGGCACCGGATGTGATTTTAATTGGCGAGATCCGCGACACCGAAACCATGGAACATGCGATTGCCTTTGCTGAAACCGGGCATTTATGTTTGGGCACCTTGCATGCCAATAACGCCAACCAGACGCTGGACCGGATTATCAACTTTTTCCCGGAAGAGCGCCGTAACCAGTTGCTGATGGATCTGTCGTCCAATATGAAGGCCATTATTTCCCAGCGTCTGGTGCGTACCGAAGATGGTAAAGGCCGCCGTGCGGCAGTCGAGATTATGCTGAATACGCCGCTGATTTCTGAACTGATTTTAAAAGGCCAGTTCCATGAGTTAAAGTCGATTATGGGCAAATCGCGTGAACTGGGCATGCAGACGTTTGATCAGGCTCTATTTGATTTGTATAACGAAGGCGCGATTTCCTATGAAGAAGCAATTCGTAATGCCGATTCGATGAATGAATTGCGCTTACAGATTAAATTGAAAAGTAACCGGCCAAGCGAAGCTTCGGCAGCTATGAGCTTTAGCATGCTGGAAGAGCCAAAACCGGAAGATGAAGATACGGAATCTGCTCCTCAACAGAGTGCTTAAGCTGCAATTTATCTAGCATCACTTAAAAAATAAAACGCCCAATTTGGGCGTTTTTTATTTAGGCCGTGGCTGGGTGATTAACCACAAACTTATAAAAGAGCAGACTCGACAACACCACTCCGGCACAGACCAGATAGGTGATACTATAGCCTTGCCAGCTAATCAGTAAGCCGACCAGCAGCGAACCGAGGGCAATCCCAATATCGTAGCAGGTGAAGAAAGTTGAGGTGGCATGGCCAATCCGCGATTTAGGCGCACGCTGAATCGCCAAGGTTTGTAAACATGGTTGCAAGGTGCCGAATCCCATCCCAATAAAGATCGCAGAGACCATAAAACTGACCACACCCTGCATCTGGCTGAGCAATGCCAGACCTGCGGCAAACATTAAGATTGAAGGATAAATCACATAGCGTGGACCATAACGGTCATAAATTTTCCCGGTAATCGGGCGCAGGCTCATCATGGAAATAGCAAACACAATAAAGAACATGCTGGCATAACTGAGCAGGTCTTTTTCTTCGGCATAGGTGGAAATAAAAGACATGATGCTGGCATAGGAAAAGGCCACCAGCATCGCCATCACTGAAACCGTTAAGGCTTTTTTTTCCATAAAGTCATGCAGCGACAGCTTACGGCGAACAGTTTCAGCAGTCGCATTTTTTTCTGGCTCACGTAGCGGAATCATAAAACAGAAGGCAAAGCCCAGGCTGATAATCACCGCCAGCACAGTCGCGATAATGCTATAGGACCAGGTCTGGATTAAGGAAATGCCCAGCAAAGGTCCGAGGACAATCCCTAAATTCACCGACATAACAAAATAACCCATACCTTCACCTTTACGCTGCTCCGGAATAAAGTCATTGGCAATTGGTACGGTAACGGTGGTTAAAATACTGAACCAGATACCTTGAATAAAACGGATGATCAGCAGCAGGGTCAGGTTGTCAGCAAAAATATAGGCAAAAGACAGCAGGCAGAACATGCTTTCGGACAGGAACAAGGTCTTTTTACGGCCCAGCTTTTCAATAATCAACCCGCTAAATGGCCGCACCAGAATAGAGGACACCATAAACAGGGTCATGGCCAGACCGGCCTGCGCCAGTGAACCGTTCAGCTCATTCAGGATATAAATTGGCAGAATGGTGGTCTGGGCAAAATAGAAAATAAACAGAAACAGGTTATTGGAAAAACACAGAAGAAAAGGTTTGTTCCATAAAGGCTGTGACGCGGTGTTTGACATATTAAACCTTTGTGCTGGGATCAATAGGGCGTTTGTTGTTGTGCTGATCTGCCGCTATTGATATATGGGAGAGACAAGGCCTATCTTTAATTATTTTATGGTAAAAATATAGTATTGCTATAATTTATGTAAATTTTAATGTTATTTAATAAATTTAATTAATAAAATTATCTTATTGTGATAATTATATTCATTTAATAGGGTTTTGAGCTAAAAAAATCAGCCCGTAGGCTGATCTTCTTGCAAGATTATTTTTTATAAACCGGCTTCATATTCGCTGCTTGAAAGCAGTTTTTCGACATCGGCCAGGTTGTCTGGCTTGATTTTATAAATCCAGCCTTTGCCATACGGCTCATCATTCACAAAATCCGGGTCATCTTCCAGCGCAGGGTTAATTTCAACCACTGTGCCGGATACTGGTGCGTGAATGTCAGACGCAGTTTTCACAGATTCCACCACGCCGGCCTGTTCACCCGCGGTCACTTGCTGGCCCACTTCAGGTGCTTCGACATAGACCAGATCGCCCAGTGCATCTTGAGCATGATCAGAAATACCTGTAACAACAAGATCACCTTCAATGCGTACCCATTCGTGTGTACGTGCATATTTCAGTTCTGAAGGGTGATTCATGATGACTCCTTAACTATTTAAATCATTTTTGGCATGTTTATACATGCTTTTGCAGAAAAACAAAAGTTTTATAAATACGGATCTTTACGCCAGTTGCTTGGACTGCGGCCACTCCAGCGCTTAAAGGCGCGGCTAAAATTGGCGACATCGCTATAACCCAGTTCATCGGCAATCTGTTCCAGGGTGTAATCGGTACGTGACAGCAGCGAGGTGGCATGCCGGTAACGGACTTCATCAACCAGGGTAGAAAAAGAGGTGCCTTCGGCTGCCAGCTGGCGTTTCAGGGTGCGATCTGACATATGCAGCTGGTCGGCGACATGCTCGATACTTAAATAATGCTGTTCGGAATTGGTCAGAATATCGCGCACGCGCATCGACAGGCGGCGCCGTTCACCCAAGGCAGAAAGTTCGGCTTCGCACTGGTTAATGGCAATCTGGCTGGCAATAGGATCGGCATGAATCATTTTCAGCCCCAAATACTGCTTGTCAAAACTCAAGATCAGATAGGGCTGGTCAAAACGGAAACTGTGATTCGGGAATTTGGCTGCATATTTTTCAAAGCCCAGCGGTTCCGGGAAATCAAAATCGACTTCACCAGAAAGATGCTCCATGCCGGTAATGGCTTTGGCCATGGTGATCATGCCAATAATCAGTGCAATCGCAATTTCGGTTCTGAGCGGTTCCAGATCAATTTCACCTTGCAGCTGCAGGGTGGCTTTTTCACCAAAGGTAGAGAAAAACAGCTGTAAAAAGGGCATCCGCAGCTGAATAAAGCGGTTGGCCAGCATTAAAGCATCACTAATATCATTGGCAGTCATAATCGCATAGCCGATAAAGCCATGAATCGAGATGCGCATTTGCGTGCCTAAATGATAGCCCAGCGTCGATTCACCGGTGAGATACAGCGCATGTTTGACCATGTCATTGGCCATGCTGGTCGGAATCCGAAAGTCAGGATCGGCCAGTTGTTCAGTGGTCAGATGGAAGGGAGCAAAAAAGGTTTCAGCGTTATATCCCCAACGGGAAACAACATCCAGAATAAGTAAGCCATAAACACCAGGAACACCCTGATCCTGACGCGGTAAAAGTGTTTTCATGCACGGTCCATTGCACTAATGAGTATTATTTTTTAAATTTGCTTGCCTATATTGGCATGAAAAAAACCGGAAAACTAGAAAAATTGTTTGACAAAATGACTGCTTAGGCCACCTGTGCATCCCGCCGGAACACCACAATTTTGGTGGTCGAAATCAGTAAAACTTCACCATGCTGGTTTAAGGCCTGTGTCACATAACTGACCAGACCACGGTCCAGCTTGGTTTTTGATGGACTGATGGCGGTAATTTCAACATCAACATGAATCAGGTCACCCGGACGGGTCGGACGCGGCCAGCGCAGACTGGATTCTGAACCAATCAGGCCATGTGCCACCGGAAAACATTCGGTCCATAAACGCATGGTTACCGCGGCAGTATGCCAGCCACTGGCGGCAATGCCTTGAAATACCGGATGCTGCGCGGCTTGCTGCACATCGGTATGGAAAATTTGTGGGTCATACAGGTGGGCAAACTGCTGAATTTCTTCGAAAGTCATTTCGTAGTCACGACTGACAAAGTGATCACCCACCTTCAAATCTTCCAGATACAACATATCAGGTTCCTTGTTTTTGCTTTAATTGTTGTTGCTCAATCAGAAAGCCACCAGTTTGGCGTTGCCACAGCTGAGCGTAAATTCCGTTCAGTGCCACCAGTTCATCATGCGTGCCTTGTTCGGCAATCTGACCCTGATCCAGCACAATCAGGCGATCCATCTGCGCAATGGTCGATAAACGGTGAGCAATCGCAATAACGGTTTTACCTTGCATCAGTTCATCCAGACTGGACTGAATTGCGGCTTCAACTTCAGAATCCAGCGCACTGGTGGCTTCATCCAGAATTAAAATGGGCGCATCTTTTAAGAATACCCGGGCAATCGCAATCCGCTGACGTTGTCCGCCCGACAGTTTCACGCCGCGTTCACCCACATAGGCTTCATAACCGCGTTTGCCACGTAAATCGGTCAGCTGCGGAATAAATTCTTCAGCCTTGGCTTTGGCCACTGCAGCATACATCTCTTCATCGCTGGCATCAGGGCGGCCATATTTAATATTTTCAGCCACGGTACGATGCAGCAGCGACGTGTCCTGTGTTACCAGCGCGATATTCTTACGCAGGCTGTCCTGGGTGACATCGACAATATCCTGACCATCAATCAGAATCCGGCCCTGATTAATCTGATAAAAATGCAGTAACAGCTGGATGAGGGTCGATTTCCCGGCACCGGAACGTCCGACAATCCCGATTTTTTCACCCGGACGGATGGTCAGGTTAAACTGCTCAATTACGTTTTTGTCATTATAGGCAAAGCTGACATTTTCAAATTTGATTTCACCTTGCGCGACATTCAAGGTTTTGGCATCCGGTTTATCTTCAATTGTGATCGGGCGGCCGAGGGTTTTCATCCCGTCTTGAATGGTACCGACATTTTCAAACAGCGCCGAGGTTTGCCACATCATAAATTCAGCAATGCTGTTCAGCTTGAGAATCATGGCGGTGGTGGCGGCAATAATGCCGAGTTCTGCCTGGCCATTCATCCATAACCACAGCGCCGTACCCAGCACACCGACATACAGCACAACCGTCAGCAGGTTAATGCTGATTTCATACTGTGCGCCCAAGCGCATCTGTTTATAGACCGTGACCATAAATTCCTGCATGGATTCTTTTGCATACTGGCTTTCGCGGCCGGCATGGGCAAACAGTTTCACGGTCTGGATGTTGGTATAGGCATCGGTCACGCGGCCGGTCATGACGGCGCGGGCATCAGCCTGGCTATTGGAGATTCTGCTTAAACGTGGAATAAAATAACTGGCTGCGGCAATAAACAGGCCCAGCCATACCAGCAACGGGATAATCAGCATAGGTGAAATGGCGCCTAACACCACGCTGATGGTAATAAAGTAAATCACCACATAGGCCAGCATATCGCCCAGAATAATCCAGAATTCTCGTACCGCCAGTGCTGTTTGCATGACTTTGGCCGATAGCCGCCCGGCAAAATCATTATGGAAAAAATCCAGACTTTGACGCAGCAGTAAGTTGTGAAAACGCCAGCGCAGGCGCATCGGGAAATTACTATATAAAATCTGATGTTTGATAATGGATTGCAAACTAGCAAAGAAAATATTGGCCAGCAGGATAAAAGTCAGAATAGTCAGATTGGTTTGATGTTCGGCCAGAAAGGTATCTGGCTGACTTTGACTGAGCCAGTTCACCAGCTCGCCAATTTTGGCATAGAGCAGGGCTTCAAAACTTGCCGCACCTGCGGTACACAGCACCAATAGCAATAAGTACGGACGAACACCGCGCGCGGCCTGCCAGACAAAAGGAAAAAAACGGGTAGGTAGTGGTTTATTTAAACCTTTGGTGGGGTATGGATTAACCAGGCTCTCGAACCACTTAAACATACACAATGTCCTTTTGAGCAAGCAGATTGATGATCATCATTGGTATCGGCCATGCGGCTTGTACAGACGAAGAGCATGTTCTATTCAATGCGCTACTGATCACGATTACCGCTTGCGAGATAAACAACAGATTTATTGCCAAGAATACCCAGTTTAAAAGAAAAGTAAAACTTTTCAGGGCGGTGCTGCTTTAAAATCAGGCAGATAAATAAGGCTTTGCAGTTGAAAGAAACCTCATATTTTTTGCGAGCTTCGATCAGAAAATATCTGCCTGAAACTTACAGAATTTCAATCTCGACTACATCAATATCGGTTGGTTTATAACGGTGTGTATCCACTTCACCGACCACCCGGACTTTTTTACCCGGATTCAGCAATTGCGCCGGTGTCGCCAGATCATGATCAATTTCGACATGGATGATGCCGGTCTGATCCTGAAGCTGGTACATTTCATCTTTAATATGTTTATGAATAGTGCCATACACCGTAACTGGTGTTTCATCTGCGGCTTTCAGTGCCTGCGCAGTGGTCATAATATTTTTTGCTGCTTGCGCAATAATTTTCTGGTCATCATCCGCAAAGGCAGGAGCTGAAAGTGCAAGCAGAACACTGGCGAAGATTAACGGCATTTTAATTTTCATGCAGGATGTACCTCTTTCTTTTATAAGCTTAATTTCAGTATACGTAAAAACAGCGTGCTGCAATGCTGTGTCATTGTAAACATCAGCGGGCAGTGTTTAGGTAAGAAAGAACAGGGAAATGAGTCTGATACATTCGAAAGGGAAGATGAAAAAGAAAACCCACCAAGCGGTGGGTTCTCATGTGTTTAGTTTCAGTCTAAAAACTTAAGATGCTTTAAATGACTCTTTAAAATCGGTTCCAGATGGCGCCTGATACACCTGTAAACCAAACTCCGGAATAATTGCCAGTAAATGATCCATAATATCTGACTGGATATTTTCATACTCTTTCCAGACCGTGGTATTGGTAAAAGCATAAATCTCCAGTGGTAAGCCTTCGCTGGTCGGTTGTAGCTGACGTACCATCAGGGACTGGTTTTTGCTAATGCCCGGATGCTGCTGAAGATAAAACTCAACATAGGCACGGAATGTCCCCAGATTGGTCAGACGACGATGATTGTACTGAGCATGGTTGTTTAGCTGCTGGTTAAACTTCTCCAGTTCTTCCGCTTTGGTATTTAAATACTGATCCAGCAAAATAAACTCTTTCAGCTTGGCCTGTTCCTCAGCGCTCATGAAATGCACGCTGCTCTGATCAATATGAATCGAACGTTTAATCCGGCGTGCACCGGCTTCCTGCATACCGCGCCAGTTTTTAAAGGTGTCAGTAATTAATTTGTTGGTCGGAATGGTGGTAATGGTCTTGTCAAAGTTCTGTACTGTGACGGTATGTAATGACATATCAATGACATCACCATCGGCATTTAAAGATGGCATTTCAATCCAGTCCCCTAAACGCACCATGTCATAAGAGGCAATCTGTACCGAAGCCACCAGCGATAAAATCGTATTCTGGAACACCAGCATCAGCACCGCAGCCATGGCACCAAAACCGGCCAGCAAGGTGAATACATCTTTTTTCAGGAAAGTGCCCAGAATCATCAGACCGCAGACAATAAAGATAATCAGCTTGACCAGTTGCAAATAGCCCTTGATTGGTTTATTGCGTGACTTGGGATTGCGCTGGTAAATCAGGTTAAAGATATTCAGCAATTCGCCAATGGCCAAGGCAATGGTCAGGAAGATAAAGGCCTGCGCACCCATCTGTACAAAGGTGATGGCTTTATCAGACAAATGTGGAACGGTGGTAATCCCGTTCATGATTACAATCGCCGGTACAATATTGGCAATACGGCGGATGACGCTGTGTTCGGCAATAATTTCGTTGTGGGCAAAAGGAAGTTTGGAAATAAGCTTGCGAATGCCACGTACCACCACCTGCTTGGCAATAAAATTGGCAATAATTGCCAATAAAATCACAATACTGAGAGATGACAGCATTTCTAGCCATGGGTATTGATCTATCCAGTCTTGCAGATTCTGGATGACGTCAAACTGTTCCAAGTGATCCTCGCTTAATTCATTTTAAAAATGTGATAGAGTTTAAAGGTTTATGTTTAAATTTATAACCTCTAATAAAATTTTTATACATATCCTGTGCATCTGCTTACGTTCAATCGGGTCTGAATCACATGAAACAGCCCATAAAAAAACCGGCCCAAGCCGGTTTTCTTTGTAGTGCTTACCACATCAGGTCATCAGGAATGACATAAGCAGCATACGGATCTTCTTCATCGGTGGTATCCGCGTTGCTTTGTGAATTATTCACCAGAATAAAGCCTTCCATTTTCTGGTTAATACGCTCCGCCAACGCTTTTGGCAAGAAGGCATAAGCTTCATTTTCCTTGGCAATCACCAGACTTCCGGCCACCAGTGCATTATAAATCTGCTGGTTGATGTAGACTTTTTTAATGGTGCCATCAATAAACTGATACACGCTGTCGCCATCGGTGTCGCGGATTTTATGCTGGTTGATCATTTGCATGATGGCAGCTTTCAGCTCTTTTTCCTGCAAGGCGGCTTTTTTCTCTTGTTCCAGCGCCTGATCACGGGCCATTTTCTGCTGTTTGTCCTGCTCGATTTTGGCTTTTACTTCAGCATCTTTACTCACACCTGTGCGCTGCTCATGTACCGCCTGTTTAGACAGTTTTTTAGCCTTTTTATTATCGACTAAACCTGCTTTGAGTAACTGTGCCTGTAATGCATTTTTGACCATGAGAAAATGTCCGAACTATTTCTGAAAATGTCGATAACGAAAATAAATCACCCAGTACACCAGACTTAAGCTAAAGCTTAAAGCCACCGGCACCAGGAAAGAGTTTAATTGTAATAAAGGATAAACCGCTGTCGCAACCAGACCGCCAATAAAGAAGCCAATTAAAATCAGCAGGTGCAAAATCACCCGGCGTTTGCCAACATGCAGGCCACGCACGCGATAGCCCAAGGCCAGACCCAAATCGGTCAGTACCCCGGATAAATGCGTGGTCCGGATGATGGTGCCTTTGTAATAGCTGATCATGGCGTTTTGAACGCCCATCGCTACACAGGCCCAGAGCAATGCATAACGCGGGAAGTACGGCAGTAAAATCCAGCACAGCAGAATAAAAATAGCCACTAAACTCAGCGGCAGCCCATAACGGCGTCCGAGGAGAAAGTGGCTATTTCCCAGGATGAGTCCACTATAAAATGAACCAATCACATAACAAACAACGACCAGAAACAGATAAATTACCTGTGACCATTGCCAGTCTAAAAGTGCCATTGCCAACATGCTGACATTACCGGTCATGTGGGAAACAGATTGGTGCAATACAGTCACCAGTCCTAGAACATTAATGATTCCTGCATTCACAGAAAGAAAAAATGCACCCAGCTGAACCCAGAGCGGTAATTTTTGAAATGGCATAATTCATTGATTAATCAACAGACGTAGTGCATATATTAACGCAAACTACGATCAACTGCGGCAGTAAATAATACATCGGTAGATGAGTTTAGTGCAGTTTCAGTTGAATCCTGCAACACGCTAATCACCATACCAATAGCCACCACTTGCATAGCGATGTCCGATGAAATTCCGAACAGGCCACATGCTACCGGA
Organism: Acinetobacter sp. YH12134; assembly: GCF_013418555.1. Taxonomy (NCBI): domain Bacteria; kingdom Pseudomonadati; phylum Pseudomonadota; class Gammaproteobacteria; order Moraxellales; family Moraxellaceae; genus Acinetobacter; species Acinetobacter sp. YH12134. The sequence goes on from NZ_VPBT01000005.1 coordinate 52,390, forward strand.
ATCAGCAGCAATGAACCGCCGGCCACACCTGATGAACCACAAGCCGAAACTGTTGCGACCACGGATAAAATCAGCATGGTGCTAAAGTCAACCTGAATGCCTAAAGTATTCACCGCCGCCAGTGACAGCACAGTAATGGTTACAGAAGCACCAGCCATGTTAATCGCAGCACCCAATGGAATGGCGACACTGGCAGTTGATTCCTGTACGCCTAAACGTTTGGCCAAATCAAGGTTCACCGGAATGTTAGCGGCAGAGCTGCGGGTAAAGAAGGCGGTAATACCACTTTCACGTAAACATTTGAATACCAGTGGATACGGATTTGAACGGGTGACAAAGCCCACCATCATCGGGTTAATCACCAGCGCCACAAAAATCATGGTACCAATCAGCACAGTTAATAATTGTGCATAGCTAACCAGCGTACTCATACCCGATTCGGCAAAAGTCACCGCCACCAGACCAAAAATACCAAACGGCGCAAAGTTAATGACCAGACGGATTACTTTATTCACAGCATCTGCAGCATCGGTCAGGAAGGCTTTGGTATTGTCTGTTGCATGACGGAAGGCCACACCTAAAGCCACAGCCCAGGCCAGAATACCAATAAAGTTGGCTTCACTAATTGCTGTTACCGGGTTAGCCACAAAACTTAATAGCAGATTCTTTAAAATCTCAGCCAGACTGCCCGGTGGTTGCATGTCGGTATTGGCCGGAATATCCAGGAACAGCGTGCTTGGGAACAGGCTGCTGGCAATTACTGCAGCCAGGGCAGCCAGGAACATACCTGCGGCATACATCAGCATAATCGGGCGGATATGCGCACTATGGCCAACTTTGAAATTGGCAATAGAGGATAACACCAGGACAAACACCAGAATCGGTGCCACGGATTTAAGCGCTTTAATGAATAAATCGCCGAGCAGGCTTAAGTAGGGCGCAAATTGTGGAAAAGCCACCGCAACTATCACACCTAAAATGATAGCGATCAGAATTCGAGTGACTAAGCTCAAGCGCAGAAATGCTGAGAACATAGGAAGGCCTTGTCTGAATTACGGACAATATAGGGAAAAATTAGCGATGTATTTTATACCGAAAATTTAAATAGCTTACAAAAAAAATCATATAAAAATCAAATGGCTGTTTTTAAATAGAATATTCGAAAAATTAAGCTATGCAAAAGTCATGATTTTTTCATGTTTTTATGCTTATGCCTGCTTTTTAGGGCGAATAATTGCCTGAAAAGCAGACAGGATCGACATTTTAGGTGATGTCCGGACTCAGCTCACGAATGGCCTGATAATGGGTCAGAAAAATTTTACCGCTTAAATGATTCAGTAATTTAGAGCGTTGCAGTTTGTCCATGACCGGCCCTTTGACCTCGGAAAAATGCAGCTGGATATTCAGTTTTCTCAGTTCATTGTCCAGATCTTCCAGCATTTCCAGCGCACTTAAATCAATGGCACTAATACTGGAACCGTTAATTACCACATGCTCCAGTTCCGGTTTCTGGCTGACTGCATTAATCAGGAAACCTTTTAAGGTATTGGAGTTTAAAAAGGTCAGGTCTTCATCAATCCGGATTGAGAGCACTTTAGCTGAAGTAATGACCTGATGACGCTGGATATTACGGAAATGCTGGGTGCCTTCGACCAGTCCAATTTCGGCAATATGTGGCCGGCTAATACGCCACAGCAGCAGAATAAAGGTTGAAACAATCCCGATAATCAGCCCGGTAGAAATATCAATAAATAACACACCGAAGAAGGTAATCCACATCGCCAGGCCATCGGCCTTGGAATAACGCCAAGTGTCGATAAACGGTTTTAGCTCGACCAGTTTCCAGATTGACACAATAATGGTTGCCGCCAGTACAGTCAGTGGCAGATCACGGAAAAAACCGGTGAAATACAGACTGACCAGCACAATAAACAAAGATGACAGCACGCCAGCCATAGAGGTTTTGGCGCCAGCATCGGCATTGACCACGGTACGTGATAGGCTGCCGGTCACCGGAAAGGCTGAACTGAGGCCGGCCCCAATATTGGCTGCACCCAAGGCAATGAGTTCCTGATTGCTATTCAGCTGGCTACGTTGCTGCAAGGCGGTGGCCTGGGCAATGGATAATGACTCCACAAAGCTGATCATGGCAATCATCGCGGCGCCGGGTAACAGTTGCAGTACCAGCTCCAGATTCCAGAACGGCATCGACAGCGCCGGGAAACCGGAAGGAATTTCACCGACAGTTTTAATGCCGACCTGTTGCAGATTGAAGAAATAGACCAGGGCAATGGAGACCACCACCAGCACCAGCGGTAAAGATTTAATAATAAATCCGCTGGCCCCGAGACGCTGTTTCACTGCTTCCAGATTAAAAAACTTCGGCATGAAGACCAAAAACAGAATGGATGCGATACCAAAGATCAGGCTTTCCCAATGCATCAGGCCGATATATTCAAAGACACTCAGCACAAATTCCGGAATATTGTTGGCTTGTAGCGGCACATTAAACAGAAACTTTAACTGGCCCAGTGCAATCAGCAGTGCCGAAGCAATAATAAAGCTTTTAATAACTGGATGGCTGATCAGCTGGATCAGGAAGCCAAAGCGCAGCATACCGAGCAGCAGGGAAATGACCCCAACCATCAGCGCCAGCAGACAGGCAGCCTGAATATACACCGGAGAGCCGACTTCAAATAAAGGATTTAAAGTGGCAAAGGTCATCATGGAGATGATGGCCACCGGGCCAATCGAAAGCGTAGGACTGCTGCCGAAAAAAGCATAGATGATCATCGGCAGTACACTGGCATACAGTCCCATTACCGGTGGAAGACCGGCCAGCATGGCATAGGCCATACCTTGCGGCACCAGCATCGCAATGACAATTAGCGAGGCCAGCAGGTCAGATTTCAGGGTCACGGTATTATAATGTTTTAACCATTGCCAGGCGGGTAAGCGATTGAGCAGGCGTGACTTAAAATCTGACATATAAAAATCTAAATCATAAATTTAGATATATTATGCATAAAAAATGCTAAGAAATCTGCCTATGCAAAATTTATTAAAGTGGGGTAGCAGGACAATACAGTCGATAGAGCGTGCTGAGAACTTCAACCAGTTTCGGATCTTTAATGGTGTAATAAATCTGTTTACCGTCTCGGCGGGTGTTCACCACATCACTTTTACGCAACATCATCAGCTGTTGCGACAGGGTCGGCTGGCGAATTTGAGTAATTTCCTCAATTTGCGATACATTCAACTCTTGTTGGGAAAGATGGCAAAGAATCAATAGACGGTCGGTATTGGCAAGCGATTTTAAAATCGTTACGACAGTTTCAGCAGAATCACGCATTACGTCTATTTCAAGACCATCACTCATAGTTAATTTCTCTAAAACACGTTGCTGCTAGTATAGAGCGAGTCGGGGCAAAGCGCTGAATAAAAGCGCCAAAACCCCATTGTTTTTTGTGAATAAATATATCAAATTAACTGATAAGATCGTGTGATTAGTATCACAATAATATCTGAGAATCTGATACTTTATTTTTTACTATACTCTTTAAACTGTTTGATTTCTTTCTCAGAGAACAGCAGCTTATCTGCAATCTGCTGTTGCAGCTCAGGGGCATACCAGCCCAGATAATCTGATATTTCTGTATCAAATTGTGGTTTCAGTTGTAACTGCTGACCTTGCATCTCCAGCAGTCCAAGCTGTTGTAAACTGCCCATAAAGCTCTTTAACGTGGCACTGTCGAAGTAATAACCGCTGTTTAAATTGCCTGACTCTGCCAGCCGTTTAAATACGGTTTTGGCCATTTTTTCCAGCGCTTTTAAATCTAACTGATACGGCTCGGCATATTCCTGCAATAATTGGCTAATCAACACAAAGTTGTTCAGGCTGCTGCGTGCCAGCGTTGCCAGACTGTGCATTGGATGTGTTGATTGGAGTTCAAGCAGCTGAATGTTCTCCGATACCTCAATCCAGCCCAGTTGCTGCATGCTGTCGAGAATACGGTCAATCTGTGCAGGAAGTTCTGTGGCCGACCATTTTAAAAACAGCTCCGATTTCAAGAATGGATATAAGCGGCTGACGTGCTGCTTAAGCTGCGCTGTGGTGATCGCCGGCATATCCTGCACGAGCAGGGCAATCAGTGCCGGTAAGCTTAAGCAGTGCAGAATATTATTGCTAAAGTAGCTGAGTAAAATACGCTGACTTTCGGCCACACGAATCCAGGTCTGGTTATCCTGCTGATAATGCTCGACCTGTTTCAGCTTCAGCGCATATTCAATAATTTCTGGTGCCGACAGCTGGGTGATAATCATCCGATCATCATAATGGGTGGCTTTAAGCAGCTCACGATACTGTTCAATCTGGCGCAGTAAATCATCCTGGCTTAAGGCATGTTGCGGTGCATTCAGCAAGATGGTGGAAATCAGCGAAATCGGGTTAATCACCACCGCTTTATTGATATTTTCCAGAATTTCCCGTGCTGCCTGATCAACCGTGTTGATGACTGGACGTGGCAATTCATCATGAATTGAAAGCTGGATCTGATCGGCCTGATTCTGTTGCAGAATATGGTCCAGAAACACCGGTTCGCCGAAGTTGACATAGACCTGGCCAAATACTTTTTCAATTTTTCGCGCCGAGTTCAAAATGCCCCATAACGATTCGGCTTCTTTGGGCTTGCCATTCAGCTCATTTAAATAAGAGGTGCCTTCCATCAGCTTTTCATAGCCGAAATAGGTTGGAATAAAGGCAATCGGTTTGGTGGCACCGCGTAAATGGCTTTGTACCGTCATCGACAGCATGCCTTTTTTCGGCGGCAGCAATAAGCCGGTACGGGAACGGCCGCCTTCAATAAAATATTCCAGCGGGGTATTGCGTGACAGCAGGCTGTGCAGATATTCCTTAAATACCGAGGTATACAGTGCATTACCGCTAAAGGTACGGCGAATAAAATAGGCACCGCCACCACGTAAAATCTGCCCGACCACCGGTAAATTCAGGTTAATGCCAGCAGCAATATGCGGCACCATCAGGCCACGGTTAAAAATCACATAGGACAGCAGCAGGTAGTCAATATGACTGCGATGACACGGCGTATAGACAATTTCATAGTCTTTGGCCAGTTCACGCACGGTATCGAAATGATGCACTTCAATCCCGTCATAGAGCTGGGTCCAGAGCTTGGTCAGTGCCAGCTCGGCAAAGCGTAAAGTCGAATAGGAAAAGTCCGATACAATTTCGGTCAGATAGCTTTTGGCACGGTTTTCTGCCTCAAACATGCTGACTTTTTTATCAATACTTTCTTTACGAATCGCCTGTTGCACCGCCTCGGTTTTCATTAGTTTATTGATCAGGTTGCGGCGGTCGGACAGGTCAGGGCCTAAAATGGCTTCTTTATACTGGTTAAAGTTCTGGTCCAGGGTTTGCACCACAAAATGCGCCGGAGAAAAGTTCGGGCGTTCGGTCTGCGCGGTTTCCAGCAAAGCTCTTAACGATACCGGCTTGTGAAACTCAATATAGTTTTCACGGCCATATAAGGAAATATTCAGGGTTTGTTTCAGCTTGTTCGGTTTGGCCCAGGCATCGGCAAACAGGGCTTTAAACCAGGAATCTTCATATTCCGGCGCACGACCCCAGAGCACAGTTACCGGTACTAGCTGCACATCCTGATCCGGATGCTGCTGCAAGGCCTCAATTAGACGAATCAGTCGGGCTGAATAATGATAGCTGTCATGTGGCTGATCCTGCTCATTCAGTGCCAGCATCGAGTTATCTTCATTGTACTGGCCTAAAATCAGCGGTGAAAATACCGAAGGCAGACCACGTGCTTGCGCTTCTTTATCAATCAGTACGGTATTACTTAAAGAAGCGTCTTGCAGTACATAGCAGATACGGGTATGTAGCTGATTCTGCGCCAGATTCTGTTCCAGTTCGCTGGTGCTGCCCAGGACTTGCGGGGTCACAATCTTATCTAGAATTTTTTGCGTCAGGTTACGATAAAGTCGGCTGTAACTCTTGTTAGACATTGCATTCCCTAAATATTTTCATGGGCCGGATGGGCTGTTTTTACAGTAGAACCTGAGGCCGGTGGGCTGACACGGTTGTCAGTCAAGATCAAAATTGAACTAAGTTTACAGCGATTTATAGGCTGGACTGAATAGATTTCATGGGGTGATCACCTAATTTAACGAAAAACTGGCCGTATTTGTGTGAAACTTATTCAGTTTTTATTGTAACCAATCTTAGAGAAATCGAATTTTAAAATTTAAAGAAGCCTGTATGATAGAAGGTGAGGTAAATGAAAAAAGACTTAAGGAAAACATGATGACAACAGATACAGCTTTTACCGCCCCGGGCAATTTGGGGATTGCAGTTTATGCCAACAATGCCGAAGCCATTGGCAATACGCCACTGGTGCGCATTAATCGTGTCATTGGCGGGGGAGCCAATGTATTTGCCAAAGTGGAAAGCCGTAATCCGGCATTTTCCGTCAAGTGCCGGATTGGTGCGGCAATGGTGGCCGATGCAGAACAGCGTGGCGCGCTTAAAGCTGGCATGCATATTGTTGAGCCAACCAGCGGCAACACCGGTATTGCGCTGGCTTTTGTGGCAGCAGCCAAAGGTTATCCGATTACTTTAACCATGCCGGCCAGCATGAGTATTGAACGCCGTAAAGTATTAAAAGCGCTGGGGGCCAATCTGGTACTGACCGAGCCAGCCAAAGGCATGAAAGGCGCGATTGAAGAAGCTGAGCGTCTGGTGGCCGAGCAACCGGAGGTCTATTTTATGCCGCAGCAGTTTGAGAACCCGGCCAACCCGGACATTCATGAAAAAACCACTGGGGTTGAAATCTGGCAGGCGACTGGCGGTCAGGTCGATATTCTGGTTGCCGGCGTGGGCACAGGCGGTACGCTTACCGGTATTTCGCGTTATTTCGAAAAAGTGCAGAACCAGCCGTTGTATTCGGTGGCGGTTGAGCCGGCAGAATCAGCCATTATTGGTCAGGCCAAACGTGGTGAAGCGATTAGCCCGGCACCACACAAAATTCAGGGTATTGGCGCCAACTTTATTCCTAAAAACCTCGATTTAGACCTGGTTGATGAAGTCATTGCCATTCCAAGCCAGGAAGCAATTGATTTTGCGCGTAAGACGGCAACCCAGGAAGGCATTCTGGTTGGAATTTCCAGTGGTGCCGCAATGGCGGCTGCGGCACAGCTGGCTGCACGTCCGGAAAATGCCGGTAAAAATATTGTGGTGATTTTGCCAGATGGTGGCGAGCGCTATTTATCTTCAGTGCTGTTTGAAGATATTTCTGCCGACTAAGTCTGTCGACTGCAAAAATAGCCATAAAAAAGCTCGCCATCGTTGCGGGCTTTTTGATTAGACGTGACTTGATGGTAGCGGATAAATACAGCGTTGACTGACCGCAGCACTTTCCACCTCGAGCACATCCAGCGTGTCCCATTTTAGCATTTGCTCGGTAAGCCAGACAAAATCCTGTACTTGCGGCTGAGTTGACGATTCATCCACCAAACTGCGAATAATATTCTGAATAAAATAATAGCGCTCGACATGGACCTGTGCGGAGCAAGGAAACTGGATGATGCCGGCCTCATTTAGCATTTGCCAGACCGCTTGTACATCTTCCAGCTGTTGCAATTCGGCTTGCGCGCGCTGAATGGCAGAGGTCATCGCGTTTAAGGTATTTGGATGCTGGGCAGCCCATTCTGCGGTTACCGCCAGCACTTTATCGGCCACTTGCGGAATAACCCGCTGACCCGAGAGCAGGATTTTAGAATAGCCCTGTAATTCGGCCTGGGTATTCCAGGGTTCGCCAACACAAAAGCCATCAATCTGCTGCTGGGAAATCGCTTCGACCATATACGGTGGTGGTAGCGTACTGAGCTGAATATTTTTCGCCAGGATCGGGTCGGCCAGGGCCAGCCATTCTCTTAAACAGTAATGATGAATTGAGGCATGAAACACATGCGCCAGCTGTATCGGGCGTTGCTGATGCGCGTTTATCAGTTTTTTGGCGATGTGTACGGCATCATCTTCCGGCTGGATGCCCAGTTCAAAACACAGCGATTGACTCAGGCTGATGTAAGCCTGATTGGTACTTAGCACCAGCGGCGTTTGCAGTGGAATCCCCAGCTGGTCGGTGCCGAGTGCCGCCGCAGGTAACATGGCCGACAGACAATGTGCGGCATCCATAAAACCAAATGCCAGCCGGTCTCTTAAACTGGCCCAGGACGGTTCTTTTAATAGTTCGACGTTTAGGCCGGCATCGGCAAAAAAGCCACGCTGTTTGGCCCATAAAATGGCGACGCAGTCGAGCAAAGGAATATAGCCAATCTGAAGTTCGGTTTTTTCTAAGTTATGCATGGCTAATCCTTAAATTGGTTTTGCAGGAGTTGCTGGGCATCGAGCAGGCGCCGTGCCATTTCACCAATGGTCATCCGGTGGCTCATGGCATTTTTGCGTAGCAGGCCAAAGGCATCTTCTTCGCTTAAGGCATGCATCTGCATCAGCAAGACCTTGGCTTTTTCGACATCTTTACGGTCGGCCAGTTTGCCTTTGGTTTCCTCCAAGTCGTGCAGCAGCTTTTTGTGCTTTTTAAACTGCTCGATAGAAATTTCCAGAATGCTGTCCAGCTTGGCCGGATCAATCCCATCGACAATATAAGCAGTAACACCGGCATCAATGGCATTTTTGATGGTGTCTTTGTGGCTGTTTTTGGTGAACAGCACGGTCGGTAAATCAAACTGGCTGACGCAGCTTTCAATAATGTCCCGATGCGGATGGTCCATATCCAGCAGAATCACATCGGCATGCAGTTGCTGTAAATGGAACATATTGGAATGATTAAGAATCAAACAGGCAACCACCTCAAATTCATGCTGAATCAAGGAGGTTTTGATGAACTCTGCGCGCTCGAGGTCATCATCAATTAACGCGATTTTCAGTTTTGGCATGCAACTCTCAATAGAGTCTGTACAACGAGTTATTTTAATAATGCAAAGATGGTGCCAAACCCAAATTTATTGAAATAAAACATTTAAAATCAAAAATTAAATCTGAACTTAACAGGAAGATGCACTTGCATGAAACAAAACGCACCAAGATAAGGCAGCGAGCTTTAAAAAATAAAACAGGAGGCTGCCAGAACCGTGAAATTGGGATGCCACTCGCATCTGAATACCTTCACCCAGCATAGATAACCCTCAAAATCCAATAAAAAACAGCAAGCTACTGAGTTTTTCTAAAAAGTTGGCACGCTATCTGCATTATTCCAGCTGAGTCAAAGAAGACTCCCAAAATTTGAAAGACGGCCAACGACGTCCGCTCTGTTCGAATCTGTTATGCAGCTATCCGTATAGCAGGTTAACCCACACGTTCAGTTCAGGTAGGAGATGGTCATGTCTTCAAATTTGCAAGCGAATAAAGCGACAAAAATAAGTCTATTTAACTTTAAAACTTCAGCGATGAGAGCCTTCCATATGAGTTGGCTCGCATTTTTTGTCTGTTTCTTTGCCTGGTTTGCCTGCGCACCGTTAATGCCAGTCATTGCCGGCGAGTTCAACCTAACCAAAGATCAGATCGCCAATATCAATATTGCCGCGGTGGCCATCACCATTCTGGTCCGCTTAATTGTCGGGCCGCTGTGTGATAAATACGGCCCGCGCAAAACCTATACCGCCTTGCTAATTATCGGCAGTATTCCGGTGTTTGGGGTGGCAGCTTCCAACAGTTATGAATCCTTCCTGTTTTTCCGTTTGCTGATTGGCGCCATTGGTGCCAGCTTCGTGATTACCCAATATCACACCAGCATCATGTTTGCACCGAATGTGGTGGGAACAGCCAATGCCACTACAGCAGGCTGGGGCAATGCCGGCGGCGGCGCTACCCAGGCGCTGATGCCTTTGCTGTTATCTGCCTTGGTGATGTTTGGGGTCGAGCAGGCCATGGGTTGGCGTATTGCTTTGCTGGTACCGGGCATCATGATGATTATTGTCGGCATCCTGTACTGGAAACTGACTCAGGACTGTACCCAAGGCAACTTTAAAGAATTACGCGAACAGGGCATTCAGGTCGGCAGCGACAAAAAAGGCGGTATGGCGATTCTGCTGCATGCTGCACGTAACTACCGCGTCTGGATTTTATTTGGTGCCTATGCCGCCTGTTTCGGGATTGAAATCTTTATTCACAACATTGTGGCGATGTATTACGTCGAACACTTCAGCTTTGGCCTGAAAGAAGCTGGCATGGCGGCGGGCATTTTCGGTTTGCTGGCCCTGTTTGCCCGTGCACTGGGCGGCATTGTCTCTGACAAGGTCGCACTAAAAAGTGGTCTGGATGGGCGTACCAAAGTGCTGTTTGCCATGATTTTAATGGAAGGCTTGTTCCTGATTCTGTTCTCGCAAATGAACAGCGCCATGCTGGCCATTTTAGTGATGACCATTTTTGCCCTGTTTACCCACATGGCCTGCGGCGCGACCTATGCACTGGTGCCATTTATTGACCGCGATGCACTGGGCGGCGTGGCCGGCATTATTGGGGCTGGTGGGAACGTCGGTGCAGTCGCTGCAGGCTTCCTGTTAAAAGGCGTACTGGATATTCAGACCTGCCTGATGGTTCTGGGCGGACTGGTGGTAATTGCCGCAAGTTTTGTCCTGATGATTCGCTTCTCGGTGGAGCATAAAGAAAAAGAACAACGCCTGTTCGAACAGGCCATTGTTGAACGCAATAACGCAGCCTAAGCCAACACAGAATATTATTGAGGAGAACTGTATGAAACTTGTCATGATTGGCCACGGTATGGTCGGCCACAAATTTATCGAATCGGTTTTGGAAACTGCGGGCGATGAGGTTGAAATCACCATTTTGGCAGAAGAACCGCGTTTGGCTTATGATCGCGTACATTTAACTGAATACTTCACCGGCAAGTCTGCCAAAGACCTAAGTCTATGCCGCAGTGACTTCGCCGATGCCTATGGCATTGATCTGCGCCTCAATACCAAAGCCACGGATATTGACCCGGTACATAAACTGGTCACCACTAATCAGGGTGATGTGATTGCCTATGACAAACTGGTACTGGCGACGGGCTCTTATGCCTTTGTGCCACCCATTCCGGGCAATGACCGTGAAAACTGCTTTGTTTACCGCACTATTGAAGATCTGGATGCAATTAAAGCCGCTAGTCTGAATGCCAAATCTGGTGTCGTGATTGGTGGCGGTTTACTTGGTCTGGAAGCAGCCAAAGCCTTAAAAGACCTAAATCTGGAAACCCATGTAGTCGAGTTTGCGCCGCGTCTGATGGCGGTGCAGGTTGATGACCTGGGCGGTAAGGTGCTGCGCAGCAAAATTGAAGATCTGGGCGTGAAAGTCCATACCCAGAAAGCCACCTCCTCAATTGAAGATGGCGCGTCGGCCAAGCATGTGATGAAGTTTGGTGATGGCGCTGAACTGGAAACCGATATCATCCTGTTTTCTGCCGGGATTCGTCCACGTGATGAACTGGCGCGCCAAAGCGGACTCAGCATTGGCGAGCGCGGCGGGATTGTGATTAACGATTACTGCCAGACTTCCAATCCGGATATTTATGCGATTGGGGAATGTGCGCTGTGGCAAAACAAGATTTACGGTCTGGTCGCACCGGGCTATGACATGGCACGTATTGCGGCCAAGCATGTCATGCAGCAAAACCCGAACTGCTTTGCCGGCGCCGACATGAGCACCAAATTAAAGCTGATGGGTGTGGATGTGGCATCTATTGGTGATGCACATGCCATGACTCCAAATTCACTTAGCTATTTTTATGCCGATGAAGATGCGCTGATCTACAAGAAAATTGTGGTTAATGCGGAAAAAAACCGATTGCTGGGTGCGGTGCTGGTTGGCTGTGCCAAAGAATATAACGATCTGCTGCAAATGATGCTGAATGGTCTGGCAGTTCCAGAACAGCCAGAAAGCCTGATCATGCCGGGCTTTGCCGAGTCAGGTGCCAAAGCCGGCGGTAGCGGTGTCGATTTGCTGCCAGACAGCGCCACCATCTGTTCCTGTAATAACGTGTCTAAAGCCGATATCTGCCAGGCGATTGAAGCCGGTTCAACTTCACTCGGTGCATTGAAGAAATGTACCCAAGCCGCAACTGCTTGTGGTGGCTGTGCACCTTTAGTGACCCAGGTATTAAAAGCCGAATTACAGCGTCAAGGGGTGACGGTCAATAACCATCTCTGTGAACACTTTGCCTATTCGCGTCAGGAGTTGTATCACCTAGTGCGTGTGAACGAGATCAAGACTTTTGAAGATTTAATCCAGCAACATGGTCACGGTCTGGGCTGTGATATCTGTAAACCAACTGTGGCCAATATTCTGGCCTCCTGCTGGAATGACTTTGTGCTAAAACCAAGTCATGCCGGCCTGCAAGATAGCAATGACTACTATCTGGGCAATATCCAGAAAGATGGTTCTTATTCGGTGGTCCCACGAATGGCCGGTGGTGAAGTGACTCCAGATGGCCTGATTGCCATTGGCCAGATTGCCAAGGAATACGGCCTGTACACCAAACTGACCGGTGGTCAGCGCGTGGATATGTTTGGGGCGCAGGTACATCAGTTACCGGAAATCTGGCAAAAACTGATTGATGCCGGTTTTGAATCGGGTCATGCCTACGGCAAGTCACTGCGTACCGTGAAATCTTGCGTGGGTAGCACCTGGTGCCGTTATGGCGTGGATGATTCAGTTGGCTTGGCGATTTTCCTGGAAAACCGTTACAAAGGCCTGCGTTCTCCGCACAAACTGAAAATGGCGGTATCTGGCTGTACCCGTGAATGTGCCGAAGCACAAAGTAAAGATGTCGGGGTGATTGCCACTGAAAAAGGCTGGAACCTGTATGTTTGCGGCAACGGCGGCATGAAACCGCGTCATGCTGAACTGCTGGCTTCCGATCTGGATACCAGCACCTTAATCAAATACATCGACCGTTTCTTTATGTTCTACATTCAAACCGCAGACCGTTTACAACGTACTTCAGTCTGGCGTGACAACCTCGAAGGCGGGCTGGATTATCTGAAAGATGTGATTGTGCACGATTCCTTAGGTCTGGCCGAAGAACTAGAACGCCGCATGCAGCATGTGGTGGGTACTTATCAGGATGAATGGCGCACCGCGATTGAAGATCCGGAAGTACGCAAACGCTTCAAGACCTTTATCAATGCCAAAGCCGAGCAGCAGCACGATCCGCACATCCAGTTTGCCACCGAGCGTGGGCAGATTCGCCCGAAAACGGCAGCCGAGCGTGATGAAAGCCGGATTCCGGTGATGCAGGCATAACCTTCAAGATCAAGACGCATCTTCTAAAGCAAATCCGCCAGAAAAACCAAATGGGATATGCAGCAGAAGATGCCAAAGCACAGGATAACGATGATGACAATTTTAAAAGATATGAATGAATTGGATTGGGTAGAGGTCTGTCATCTGGAGGAGATTACACCACATACCGGCGTGGCAGCCTTGGTGGAAGGCCAGCAGATTGCAATTTTCCGTGTGGGGCAGGAACAGCGTGTTTATGCCCTGAGTAATCAGGACCCATTTAGCGGCGCCAATGTGATGTCGCGCGGTATTCTGGGTGATTTGCAAGGTGAGCGTGTGGTGGCATCACCAATCTATAAACAGCATTTCAGTCTGGCCACCGGCCGCTGTCTGGAAGATAAAGACCAGAAATTACTGGTGTTTCCAAGCAAAATTGAACAGGGCCGGGTTTTTGTCAGTCCGACCGCACAAAAAACCTATATCACCAATAATGGCGTGCAACAGGAAAAAATGAAGCTGGTGCTGGTGGGTAATGGTCTGGCGGGCATGCGCTGTCTGGAAGATTTGCTGGATATGGCACCTGATCGTTACGAGATTACCGTGATTGGCGAAGAACCGTGGGGCAACTACAACCGGATTATGCTGTCCCCGGTCTTGGCCGGTGATAAAACGGTGGACGATATCATGCTGCATCCGCATGCCTGGTATGCCGAAAAAGGTATTCAGCTGATTGCCGGTGATGCTGCGGTGAAAATTGATCGTCCACGCAAGCAGGTCTTCACCCAGTCGGGGCAAGTGGTGAATTATGACCGGCTGATTTTAGCCACCGGCTCGCAGCCGTTTATTCCCCCAATTCCGGGCACAGAACTGGACGGTGTGCTCAGCTTCCGCGATATCTATGATGTGAACAGGATGCTGGAATATTGCGAACAGAAACAAAACGCCGTGGTTATTGGTGGTGGTTTACTTGGACTTGAAGCAGCCTATGGTTTGAAACAGCGTGGCATGAACGTGACCGTGCTGCATCTAATGGAACGGATTATGGACCGCCAGCTGGATAGCAAAGCCAGCTTAATGTTGAAAAACAGTATTGAAGAAAAGGGTATTCGCGTACTGACCGAAGCCAATACCGAAACGCTGCTTGGTGAAAATGGCCATGTGACACAAGTCCGGCTAAACGATGGCACGCTGCTCGATGCCGATCTGGTGGTGTTTGCGGTGGGAATCCGTCCGAATATTGCCCTGGCGCAAAGTGCCGGCCTGCGCTGTCAGCGTGGGGTGCTGGTCAATGACACCATGCAAAGTTATGACCCGAGTATTTATGCAGTCGGTGAATGTATCGAACATCGTGGTCAAACTTTTGGTTTGGTGGAACCGCTGTGGGGCCAAGCCTTCATCTGCGCCTCGCATTTGGCAGAACACGGTAGCTTGACCTTTAAGGCACCTACTGTTCCGACCCAGCTCAAAGTCAGTGGTTGTGATGTGTTCTCGGCCGGTAATTTTGAACCGGAAGATGATTTTGAAGACATTGTCCTGAATGATGAAAAACGTCAGATTTATAAACGCATCATCATCCAGAAAGACAAAGTCATTGGTGCAGTACTGTTTGGTGATACCGAGGATGGTGCATGGTATGCCGAGCTGATTGTAGATCAGACACCAATCACTTCGATTCGGAATAAACTGCTATTTGGTCGGGATTTTGCATTAAAGAAAGCAGGGTAATTAGATCTCTGTAATTAGTACTTCATAAGAAGGATGTCATAGCCTCAAATGGAGTGCTAAAACAACTGTTTACGTGTAAGCACTCCCTTACTTTTGAAAGATCAAAAGTAACAAAAATCTTAGATTCCCATACATTACGTCCTGTAATGATGGGAATCGGTGGCATCCATGCCACCTCACGATAGTGAATGCTTACACAAATTTCGTATTTCAAATAAAGCCAAGATAAAAATCGGAATTACGTGAATTTAGATGATTAAGGAGCACAGCAGCAATGAATAGTATCCCAGTGGTGGAACTGCATAGCTCCACAGAATTAAAAACGATGACTACGCAAACCACCTGTCCTTATTGTGGGGTTGGTTGTGGGGTGAGGGCTCATGTCAGCCATTCACCACAAGGCGTGCAGGTGAAAGTCGAAGGCGATGTGCAGCATCCAGCCAACTTTGGCAAACTGTGTATTAAAGGCAGCAATCTGGCCGATACCTTGGGGCTAGAGACACGGGTATTAACCCCAATGCTGGGCCGCAAGGACAACCGTCAGCCAACCGACTGGCACACTGCCACCACCAAAATTGCGCAAAAATTCCAGCACTGTATCGAGCAGTATGGCCCGGAAAGTATTGCTTTTTATGTTTCGGGGCAATTGCTGACCGAAGACTATTATGTGGTCAATAAATTCGTCAAAGGCTATCTGGGCACGGCCAATATTGATACCAACTCGCGGCTGTGTATGTCCTCTGCGGTGGCGGCGCATAAACGGGCCTTTGGTGAAGATCTGGTGCCTGCTAGCTATGCAGATTTTGAACAGACTGAGATGGTGGTGCTGGTCGGTTCCAATACTGCCTGGTGCCATCCGGTTCTGTATCAGCGTATTATGCAGGCCAAAGAACAGCGCAATCTGTTTGTGGTGGTGGTCGACCCACGCTTTACCGCGACCTGTGAAGCGGCCGATTTACATTTGCCGATTATGCTCGGGCAAGATGTGGCGCTGTTTAACGGCTTGCTGCAGTACTTACAGCAAAATGGTCATCAGGACCACAATTTTACCGCTGCCTATACCGAAGGCTTGCAGCAGGCGTTAGAAGCCAGCGCCGCGGAGCAGCAGCTGGAAAATGTGGCAGCGCGTACCGGGATTTCTGCCGAGAAATTACAGCTATTTTTTGAAAAATTTGCCCAGACTGACAAAGTCATGACCCTATTTTCGATGGGGGTGAACCAGTCTTCACAAGGGGTCAATAAAGCCAACAGTATTATCAATTGTCATCTGTTGACCGGCAAAATTGGCAAGCCGGGCGCAGCACCGTTTTCCATGACCGGACAACCGAATGCCATGGGCGGGCGTGAAGTGGGTGGACTGGCCAATATGCTGGCGGCGCATCTGGATCTGGATCAGCGGGCCCATCAGCAGCTGGTGCAGCAGTTCTGGGATAGCCCGAAAATTGCCACTCAAGCGGGGTTAAAAGCGGTCGATCTGTTTGAAGCGGTAGAAGCCGGGAAAATCAAGGCACTGTGGATTATGGCCACCAATCCGGTGGTGAGTTTACCCAATGCCGATCAGGTCAAACGCGCCTTGGCGCAATGTGATTTTGTGGTGGTGTCGGATATCTGTCAGGATACCGATAGCACTGCCTATGCCGATGTTTTATTACCGGCTTTGGGTTGGGGCGAAAAAGAAGGCAGTGTTACCAATTCCGAACGGCGCATTTCCAGACAGCGTGCCTTTTTGCCCGCACCGGGTCAGGCCAAGGCCGACTGGTGGGCGATCAGTCAGGTGGCCAAGGCCATGGGCTTTCGCGGTTTCGATTATCAGCATGTGCATGAGATTTTTCTGGAACATGCGGCTTTATCGGCCTGTGAAAATGGTCCGGTGACACAGCGTCAGGACTATCCGCTATTTCGCTACTTTAATTTAAGCGGTCTGAGCCAGCTAAGCCTGCAACAGTATGAACAGCTGCAGCCGTTGCAATGGCCAGTATTAACGCCTCAGCAGAATCCACCGGTGGAACAGCTGTTTACCCAGGGACAGTTTAGCTTTCCAAATGGCAAAGCCCGTTTTATTGCCACTCAGGCCATCGACCCGGTACATGGCGCTTGTGAAGATTATCCTCTCATTCTGAATACTGGCCGGATTCGTGACCAGTGGCACACCATGAGCCGTACCGGTTTATCGGCCAATTTAAGCACTCACAAAGCCGAGCCCTATTGTGAAATTCACCCCAATGATGCACTGAAATATGGCCTGAAAGATGGGGAACTGGTGGAGCTGAAATCCCGCTGGGGCAGCTGTGTATTGCGGGTTGAAGTCTCGACTGGTATTCGTCGTGGTCAGCTGTTTGCGCCTATTCACTGGAATGATCAGGTCGCTTCCGATGCGCGAATTGGAAAAGTGGTCAATCCGGTGGTGGATGTCATTTCTGGCGAACCGGAATTTAAACATACCCCGGTCAGCATCCAGCCATTTTATACCGACTGGCAGGGCGTGCTGTATATTCGCCATGGGCATGAAGCGGCAGTTCAGATTACTTTGGCGCAGGTAGCGTGGTGGAGCAAGATTCAGACCGCCAAAGCGGTTCGTTATGAACTGGCCGACCGGAAAAAATTTAAACATACCGCCGCACAGATTAAACAGCTGCTACAACTGGAAGATAGCTGCTTTGAATGGCTGCAGCTGGAAGATCCATCGGCATTCATCAGCCATAGTGTGGTGTTACAGGACGGGATTTTAATCGCCAGTCTGTATATTGCGCCCAACGCTTTATTGCCCGATCGGGACTGGGTCGCCAGCCTGTTTAAACGTGAGCGTTTAAGTGCCACGCATCGTAAAGCCTTGCTGGCCGGACAGGCCATGTCGGTACAGAACAATGAAGGACCGCTGGTATGTAGCTGCTTTAAAGTCGGCAAAAACCGCATCATCCAGACCATTCGGGAGCAGCAGTTAAGCCATGAAAAACAGGTCACGGCCTGTTTAAAAGCTGGTGGCAATTGCGGCTCATGTTTACCGGAAATTCGTGGCCTGATTAAAGCCTGTCAGGTGGAGGAAATGCCATGAGTCGCAACTACGCCACCATGCAGGCCGATTATCCTGCCACGGATCTGGTCATTCTGGCGGGCGGCCAAGCCCGCCGCATGAATGGTATGAACAAGCTGTTGCAAAAATTTGATGATGAGATCCAGCTGCTTAAAATCCAGCGGCGCTTTAAAACGGAAATTCAGCAATTGTGGATCAATAGCCATCGCGATCGTTCCATTTACGCCAGATTGCTGCCGCATCTGCAGTGTTATCATGATGATGAAGGCGGTTTTTTAGGTCCGTTGATGGGCATGAAAAGCGCCTGGGGCCATGTACAGGCCGACTATGTGCTATTTGTTCCCTGTGATGTGACCTATATTCCGCCCGATGTGCTGCCACGGTTGCATCAGCGTCTGGCCAGACAGCCGCAGGCCGACGTGGCCTATGTGATGATGAACGGACAGGCGCTGTATCCATTTTGTCTGATGAAACGCAGCAGTTTGCCCACACTTCGCGCGCATCTTGCACAACATCAGCGCAGTTTAAAGCATTGTTTCGCAGAACTGCATGCTCAGGTGGCAAAATTTAAAAATCGTGCGCTATTTTTTCACAGTATTAACTCGCTGGATGAACTGCAACAGTATCGTCAGCTGAAATTTCTTTAAAAATCATCTCATTTCTTCGCTTCTAGCGTGTGCTGGGCAGAATTTAAACACTCTCTTTATTAAAAGCCCAAAGTTGGAACATTAATTGCAAATTCAAGCCTAAAGCGCGGCATGTGATCCGTGCAAACCTATTGCCCATTGCACAGCCATGAAGCAATTGCCCAGAGGATAACAGGCGTGATCAATCCCCAGATTCCCGTGAGACCCGCAGATTTTCAGGATCAGTTTGGCCGGAGCAAACGCAAGCTGCGGATTTCTGTGACCGATCGCTGCAATTTTAAATGCGTCTACTGTATGCCTGAACATCCTGAATGGATGAAGAAACATCAGTTGCTGAGTTTTGAAGCCTTGCTGCAGTTTTGCCAGTTGATGGTTGAGCAGGGGATTCAGCATATCCGGATTACCGGCGGCGAACCGTTGATGCGTCAGGGGGTGGTGCATTTTATCCGGGATTTACAGCCGCTACGCCAATTGGGGCTGGCGAGAATTTCCATGACCACAAATGGCCATTATTTAAGCCACTATGCGCAGGAATTAAAACAGGCCGGTCTGGATGATTTAAATATCAGCCTCGACAGTTTAGATCCGCAGCAGTTTTTTACGCTAACCCAAAAACAGTTAAAGCCGGTACTTGACGGGATTCAGGCCGCCCAGCAGGCGCATTTGCCTGTCAAACTGAATAGCGTGCTCATTAAAGGCATTAATGACGACCAGATGGTGCCACTTTTGCAGTGGAGCAAAGCACGGCAGATTGCGCTGCGTTTTATTGAATTTATGCCGCTGGATGGTGATGGTCGCTGGAGCGCCGCGCATGTAGTGACGGAACAGGAGATTTTGCAACGCCTAAGCCTGCATTTTCCGGTCGAAGCCATCCACAGCCAAGGCGCGAATCCGGCACGGGAATATCGGGTCGATGGCCACCCGGTAGGGATTATTTCCACCATCAGTCATGCCTTTTGTGGCCAGTGTGACCGGTTGCGTTTAAGTGCCCAGGGTGAACTGTATAACTGCCTGTTTGCCGAACAGCCTGTGCCCTTAAAAGTATTGATTGAACAGCTACAGACTCACACGGCGCCCGTGGCACGTGAGCAGTTACTGCAGCAATTACAAAGCTATATCTGGCAGAAAAAAGCCGGCTTTCATGCCATTCATTCTCAAGCCACAACCACTGCCGGGAGCATCCGGAAAATCAGCATGTATATGATTGGAGGTTAAGTATGCACGATATCCTGATTCAGATTGAAGCCTTTGGCGCTGTAAAACAGGCGCTGCCAGAAACTATTCAGATGCAGTGCCTGCCCGGTACGGCCATTGCGGACTTGTTGCTGCAGTTAAACCACAGTTATCCAGCGGCAGCGTCTCTGATCGAACGTTGTGCCTGCGCGATTGGTGAAGATATTGTGCCACGCCAGCAGACTTTGCAGCACAGTACCACGCTGGTGTTGCTGTCACCGGTGGCAGGAGGTTAAACGATGCAACATCTAAAACAGTTTGCCCGGATTCAGGATATGCCACTCAGCCAGTCCAGCTTCGATGAGATTCAGCACTTTCCCGAATGTGGTGGCATTGGCATTTTTGTGGGCACAGTTCGCAACCATCATGAAGGTAAGGCAGTGCAGTCGCTGAAATATACCGCCTATGCACCGGTGGCAGAAAAAATGATCCGGCAGATTGAGCAGGAAATTCAGCAGCAATATGGCGTGTCTTATGTGCGGGTCATCCACCGGATTGGGGATTTAGCCATTGGTGAAACCGCAATTATTGCCATGGCGTATGCGCCGCATCGCCGTGAAGCCTTTCAGGCCTGCGAGGTGGCGGTAGAGCGGGTCAAACATGAAGTCCCGGTCTGGAAAGAAGAATTTTATTGCGATGGCAGCAGCCAGTATGTCGAAGGCTGTTGTATTCGTAAAGATCATCCGCCAGTGGAAGCGAATACGCATACCGATTGCTGCAATCACTCCCATGCAGGCGAAAACGCCTATCAATGGCCGCTTTAAATCCGATGTTAAGCCTAATTTTTTTAAATCAATAATTCCGGAATACCATCATGAAAAATGTAGGCATGAAAGCCGAAACCTATCGTACTGCGGT
The DNA here is from genome assembly GCF_013418555.1 of Acinetobacter sp. YH12134. Lineage (NCBI taxonomy): Bacteria > Pseudomonadati > Pseudomonadota > Gammaproteobacteria > Moraxellales > Moraxellaceae > Acinetobacter > Acinetobacter sp. YH12134. The sequence continues at coordinate 73,211 of NZ_VPBT01000005.1, forward strand.
GGCCAGCGCCATTTTATATGCGCCGCCGCATTGTATCGAGCTGCTGCGTCAGGGCAATACTGAAAAAGGCGATGCGCTGAAAACCGCGCGTATTGCCGGTATTCTGGCGGCCAAACGTACCGATGAGCTGATTCCGCTATGCCATCCTTTACCCATTTACCGGGCCGATGTGGACTATGAACTGCATGAACAGCATGTCGAAATTATTGCCACGGTAGAAACTATTGGCCCGACCGGTGTCGAGATGGAAGCCTTAACCGCAGCCAGTCTGGCCGGACTGACCTTATACGACATGCTGAAACCGCATTGTGAACCGGAAGATTTGTGTCTGGATCAATGCAAATTACAGCAGAAAAAAGGCGGTAAATCCCATTTTAGCCGGGTCTTGGCGCAGCCGATGCCAGCCTCGGTGATTGTGCTGTCCGATACCGTCGCCGCGGGTAAAAAACCGGATACCGCCGGCCAGAATGTCCTGGAAATATTGGCAGAGGCCAATTTCCAGCAGGTTCAGTATCAGGTGATTCCGGATAGCCCGGAACAGCTGCTAGCCTTAATTGAACAGCAGAAAAATCAGTATCCGCTGATTTTAACGGTTGGCGGCACCGGTCTTGGCCCGAAAGATTTAACCGTAGAAACCCTGGCTCCGCTATTAGAACGGGAAATTCCGGGGCTGATGGAAGCCTCGCGCAGTTTTGGCCAGAAACGCACGCCGTATGCGGCTTTAAGCCGTGGGGTGGCCGGCTATATCGAAAATAGTCTGGTGATGACTTTACCGGGCAGCCGTCAGGGTGCCCAAGAGTCCTTGCTGGCGGTATTACCGGCCTTGGTGCATGTCTTTGATGTGCAGAAAAACATTCCACATGCGGGAGGCTATCAATAATGTCAGGTTGTGGTGCAGAAAGTGGGCTGATCAGTCTGGATCAAGCACTAGATAAGATGATTGCGGCAACGCCCTGTCTGGAGGTGGAAACCCTGCAACTACAACAGGGCCTGCATCGCTATTTAGCTGAAGATATTTATGCGGGGATTGATCTGCCTTTATTTTCCCAAAGCGCGGTCGATGGCTATGCCCTGTGTAGCGATGGAGAGATAGCGGCAGGCGAGCAGTTTCAGTTGGTTGGTGAAATCCGGGCCGGACAATCAGCCGATGTGACGCTGCAGCGTGGACAGGCGATGCGTATTTTTACCGGCGCGCCCATTCCTGCCGGCACCACCACGGTGGCACGTCAGGAAATTGTGCAGCGGATGTCTAGCCATCTGATTCAGCTAGAGGCTGCGCTCAAGCTGCATGCCGATATCCGGGATGTGGGCGAAGAAATTACCCAAGGTCAGTTACTGGCATCAGCCGGACAATATTTAAATATCGGCGCAATTGCGGCTTTAAGCATGGCCGGTATTGATCAGGTACAGGTCTATCAGCAGCCTAAAGTTGCCGTACTCATTACCGGTGATGAAGTCGCGCAGTCGGCTGCAGATTTGCAAGCAGGAAAAATTTTTGATGCCAATGCACCTTTAATTGCAGCCTGGTGTCAGACACGGCATCAACCTGTGCATATTGTGCATGTGGAAGATAATGAAATTGCCTTAATCCGATACTTTCAGCAACTTCAGGAGGAGTATGATGTCATCATCAGCACTGGCGGAATTTCGGTTGGTGATTATGATTTTATCCGTCCGGTGGCTTTAAATGTAGGCTTTGAGCAGGTGTTCTGGAAAGTGAAACAGAAGCCGGGGAAACCGGTTTTTTTCGCCAGATACCGAAAATCGGCTAACAAATTTTGTCACTTATTGGCATTGCCGGGCAATCCTGCGGCGGTATATGTTGGAATCTCGATCTATACGCAAACTTTATTAGAAGTATTACAAGGGCAAAGTCAGCCGCCCGCGTGGTGGACAGGGCAAATACAACATGACTTAAAGCCCGATGCGAGAGAAAGGATTTTAAGAATGGCCGCCTGTTTTGAAGATGGGGTGTTGAAACTGCACAGTTTAGCCAAGCAGCAGTCGCATATGCTCAGTAATCTGATGTATGCCAACTGTCTGGTGCGTGTGCCGGCCCATCAGCCGATTCAAAAAGGCCAATGCTTAAAGGGAATATTCATACAGCATTGAGGGAGTGCGTTTTGAAGACCATCCAACTTGGTTTAATCTGTGTCGCCTTGTGCTTAAGCACATTCAGTCGAGCCAATTCCGTTCAGGTGTATGCAGCTGCAAGTCTGGGCCCGGCATTGACGGATGTGATTCGGCATTATCAGTTGCAATATCCAGAAGCCAAGATTGTACCGGTTTTTGGCGCTTCATCGACCCTGGCCAAACATATTGTCCGCGGTGCAAAAGTCGATCTTTATTTTCCGGCCGATCAGGACTGGATGACCTATCTGGTGAAACGCAACAAGGTCAAAGCCAGTCAGGTCAAACCAATTATTTATAACCAGCTGGTGGCAATTGCCCTGAAAGATGCGCGGATTCCGTTTCGGGCGCATCCTACCTTTAATTTTCCTCAGGCCTTTACAGGGCGGTTGTGCACCGGACAGGTCGATTCGGTGCCAGTTGGAAAATATGCCAAACATAGTCTGACCAAGCTGGGCTGGTATAAACGGCTGGAAAAACGCATTATTGGCGCGTCGGATGCCCGGGCTGCTTTGGCCTTTGTCGAGCGCGGTGCCTGTCAGGTCGGCATTGTTTATCGCAGCGATGCGGTCAGTAGCGATAAAGTAAAAGTGCTGGGTACGTTTCCGGTGCAAACCCATCCGGACATTCTCTATACCGTGGCTTTAACCAAACAGGGTGAAAAGAATCGTCAGGCGGTCAAGTTCCGGCGCTATCTGGGTAGCGCCGCGGCTCACAAGATTTTTGTTCAACATGGTTTTCGCCCCTAGGTTGCTGCTTTGATGCTGAGTCCCGAAGAACTAAGTGCCTTATATCTGTCTGCCAAAGTTGCCAGTGTTGCGACCTTGTTTTGCCTGCCATTTGCAATTTGTCTGGGCTGGATGCTGGCACGCTATGAATTTCGCAGCAAGTTTTTGATCGAAGCCATGTTACAACTGCCGATGGTTTTGCCGCCGGTAGTGTTGGGCTATGCATTACTGGTGCTGTTTAGTCCGCAAGGTTGGATTGGGCAGGTTTTGGCCCACTGGGGTATTGAGCTGGCATTTAACTGGAAAGGTGCAGTAGTGGCCGCCATGCTGGTTGCATTTCCCCTGCTGGTTCAACCGATTCGTTTGTCTTTTCAAATGTTGAATCCACAACTGGAACAGGTGGCGGCCTCACTCGGGGCTGCGCCGCTGAAAGTCTTTTTCAGTATTAGCTTACCGCTGGTGCTGCCCGGGATTCTTATGGGCAGTATTCTGGGCTTTAGCCGCAGTCTGGGTGAATTTGGTGCCACCATTACCTTTGTTGGCAATATTCCGGATGAAACCCGCACCATTCCCATCGCTATTTATACGCTCATTCAACAGCCCGATGGTGAAGCCGCTGCTATGCGTCTGGTGCTGTTATCTACCGGCTTGGCTTTTGCCGCCTTGCTGGCCAATTATTTTATTTTGCACAGATATCAACGTAAATTGGGGCAAAGCTGATGCTGGATTGTCAGATTGATTATCAGAATGCGCAGTTCAAATTACAGCTGCAGCTGACCTGTGCAGAGCAGATTGTCGGAATTCTGGGGCCCTCCGGTTCCGGGAAAACCAGCTTTTTGCATTTGCTGGCCGGGCTGTTACGGCCGCAACAGGGCCGGATTGTGCTGAATCACCGTTTACTGCTCGATACCCAGCAGCAGGTGTTTGTGCCCGTGCATCAACGTAAAATTGCCCTGATTTTTCAAAAGGCCCTGTTATTTCCGCATTTGAATGTTGAGCAGAATTTAAGATATGCAGAAGGTTTACAGCCGCTAGCACAGCGTAAATTTGAGTTTGAGCAGATTGTTGAGTTGTTAGAACTGTCCAGGCTGATTCGACGCAAAGCGCATCAATTATCCGGTGGGGAAGCGCAGCGCGTTTCGATTGGCCGGGCTTTATTGTCTGCACCGCAGTTATTGCTGCTGGATGAACCTTTAAGCGGACTGGATCAGCAGTTAAAACAGCAGATACTGCCATTTTTAAAACGTATTCAGCGCGAACTGCAGCTGGGCATGATTTATGTGACCCATCATCCGGAAGAATTGCTGGAACTTCAGGCCACGGTGTATCAAATGCAAAAAGTGCAGGGCATCAGTCGTTTGCAACGGGACAAGGTAGTACCTTTGATTCAGCCGGTTTGTTAAAGCTCGGCAATTTGCTGTTGTAGCTGCTCCATCTGCTCGGTTAACTGTTTCATCATGATTTGCGCAATCCGGGAAAGCTGTCGTTTCGGTGCCACACACAGGGCCAGCGTCAGTGGATATAAACCTTTGTCCTGAACCGGTTTAAAGATGGCTGTTTGATGTTCCAGGAGCGGCAGTGCATCTAAATAACTCATTAGCCCCAGCCCCAAATTCTGCTTTAACAATGACATTAACATGCGAATGTCATTACATTCGATGCGGCTACGCGGACTAAACTGATGGTGCTTATACAGCGCGCTGACATATTCATGAATAATCAGCGGTGGTGCTGGCATTAAATGGGCATAAGGCAAGGTATCGGAAAAATACAGCGGTGTTTGTTCTGCCAGAGGATGCTCAACTGGAATCACAAAACCCAGCGGAATTTCCACAAAAGCCACCACTTCTAAATGCGGATGCGCTTGCGGATTCAGCAGCAGACCAAAATCCAGCTCCGCGGCCTGAATCATCTGCGCGACTTTTTCACTGTCCAGCACATGCACGTGAAAATCAATCCAGGGATAATGCTGCCTCATGTGTTGCATGGAATGCAGCACAAAACTTTCGCTGAGCGCTGAAATTAAGCCAAATTCAATGCTGCCACGATGCAGGCCCTGAATTTCATCAAAACGGATGCGGGTCTGCTGAAATTCTTTGTGCCATTTTAATAGATCGGCATACAGCAACTCTCCGGCCAAAGTCAGCCGTAGCCCATGATTCAGACGTTCAAACAGCGCAATCCCGAGTTCCTGTTCGGCCAGTACAATTTGTCGATGCACGGCAGATACCGAAATAAACAGCTGTTCGGCTGCCTTGCGCAAGCTGCCGGTTTGCGCCACCGCAATAAAATATTCTGAAAAACGCGAAAACGGGGTATTCACCATTTAAGACCTGGCCAGCGTGATATTGATAGATTTTAAAAGAGCAAGATCTGCGCCAGTTCAGGCCAATTTTGACTAAAGTGTTCGAATATTTAGAACAGATCATCAAAAACATTCTAATAGACAGAAAAAGCATAAGCTCTTAATTTAAAACAGGAAATTAACAATAAACGACATGAGAAAACCGCGGATTTCCGTTTGTTATTGACCCTGTATAGCTTAAAAGTGAGCCAGCCTATGAATGCAATTCCTGTAATCCACCTGTTTGCCCAACCCCATAACAGCCGCTTTGATGCCAGTGACTGGTATATTCTGGCGCAGCATTGGTATCCGGTTGCACGAATTCAGGACGTCAGCAGCCAGCCGCAACAGGTGACTTTACTGGATGTGAAAATGGCGCTGTACCGGACGGAAAGCGGTGACATCCAGCTGGTGCGGGATATTTGCCCGCATCGCGGTGTGCCTTTAAGCAAAGGCTGGGTAGAGGGCGAGGAAATTGTCTGTCCTTACCATGGGCTGCACTATAACCGTGCCGGTAAATGCACCAAAATTCCGGCCCAGCCCGACCTGACCCAGATTTCGGAGCGTTTTAGCCTGACCACGTTTCCGGTGGTGCTGAAATATGGTCTGGTCTGGACCAGCCTGTTCGGGCGCGATGAACAGGCAGCCAATTTTCCGGTGCTGGATACTTGGGAAGATGCTGAGCATCAATCCATTTTACCACCAAGTGTGGATATTGCCGGTTCCAGCGGCCGTCAGTTAGAAGGCTTTATTGATGTTGCACATTTTGCCTGGGTACATCATCAGGCCTTTGCCGATCGGGACAATCCGGTGGTGCCGAAATATCATACTGAACGTACTGACTATGGCCTGAAAAGTATCTATATTTCCAATGTCAGTAATTATCCGCATGGCATGCAGCATTTAGCACCCGAAGGCTTTTTATGGACGCGTGAGTTTGAGGTTTATCCACCCTTTGCAGCGACCTTGACCATTTATTTTCCGAATGATGGCATCTTGAAAATCTTAAATGCCTGCTGTCCGGTATCGGCCCATCAGACCCGGTTATTTGTGCCTTTAACCCGGAATTTTGATACCACCGGCGACCTGCAAGCAGTTTACGATTTTAATGCGCAGATTTTTGCCGAAGATCAGGACATGGTAGAAAGCCAGAAACCGGAAGAACTGCCGCTGGATTTAAGCATGGAAGCCCATTTTGAAGCAGATCGCGCATCGGCCTTATACCGCCGGATTCTGGCCGAATGGGGCCTAAGTAAACGCTATATCGTGTAGCAAATCTCATTGAATTGAAAGCGAGGAATTGAAAGTGAGCTTAAGCAGGATGACTGGCCTGATTGGATTTAAAGGCTTTATCCAGCACATGCCGGTGAATAAAACGCAGTTTGTCTTTTACCGGCTCGGTCAGTTTAAACGGATAGGCATCATCCAGCCCGATACTACGATTCAGCGCATTCAGATTAAAGGTCAGGGCAATCCAGTTTTCTAAAATGTGTTCAATATCCTTGCCGCCAATCGGGCATTCGGTAAAGTACAGATTGGACAGGGTACGGCCGTTACCTTGCACCCGGATTCCGGCAAAATAGGCGGTTTCCAAAGTATCCATCATGTGCAGATAATGCGCCCAGGTTTCAGCCCAGTCTTCCCAGGGATGGGTGGTGGCATAGGTGCTGATATAGCTGTCTTGCCAGTCGGAGGGCGGGCCTTGTTCATAATGGCGTTTGAGTGCCATGCCATAATCCTGACGTTCATCACCAAAATAGTAGCGGAATTCATCGACCAGTTCCGGATGGCGGTTTTGCATCACATCAAAATAATAATGGCCGCTTTCATGGCGAAAATGGCCAAGCAGGGTGCGGTAGTTTTCTCCCATGGTTACGCGCGTGGTTTCCCGGTACACCACATCGGCTTCAATGGCATTGAGGGTAATCAGACCATTGGCGTGGCCGGTCAGCACCGGTTGGCCTTCCATGGGCATTAAAAATTCATAGCGCAGGCCATAGCGGTCATCTTCAGAACGTTTTGGCCGCGGCATAATATTCATGCGCTGCGCCAGATATAAAAACCGCCGTTTAGCCTGTTCCAGATAACGCCAGTACTGGATATTTTCCGGTTCATCTAAATTGGGGATGGTGTGGGTAAGCTGGCAGGATTCGCAATAGATATTTTCATCATCGACGGGAATCATCCAGTTGCAGACCTGATAGTGACTATAATTAAAACAGGGCTTAAATTTCTGATTACGATAGCTTTCATTCAGGCTGACCCATTCATTTTCGCTATCCTTACGAAAGGTACCCATATCTTTTTCGGAGGCAACAAAGCCAATGGGCGCCTTGCAATATTCACAAAATGAGGCACCAAAAAAAATCTGCTGATGGCATACCGCACATTCAAAATACTTCATTCTTGATCCTCAGCCTGCAGGATACGTCCATTTATCTAAACATAGATTGAGTCAGGAGGGTATTTGAAACCCGCTATAAAATTGTAGCAGATTTACAAAGTTGCCTGATGCGATCAGTCGCTTAGCCTCATTTTGAGTCGAAAAACCATGTGGATGCAAACGGCAAGCATGTGCCTTGCAGTCATCGCATTCCGGATTAAAAGGAACATAAAAGCTGCAAATAGACAGAATTGGAGATTTATTCAGCAAAGCCACGGTAAATGGATGAAAAATGGTCGAATATGCGCCATGAAAGGAGTAGATTAAACCTTATTCCCGATCATATTTTTCATACTCGCATGGCCAGTACCTGGATTCTTTTTACCCTGATGGCTGCATTTATGCAGGCCTGGCGCAATGCCTTTCAAAAACAGCTCAGCGTGACGGTCGACGTTTATGGCGTCACGCTGGCACGCTTTATTTTTGCCTTGCCGTTTGCGGTCGGTTATTTGAGTTTTTTATATCTGCAGCAGCCTGCCGCAACGCCGGTTCGCTTTAGCGGGAAATTCTGGCTGTATATTGCTGTGGCGGCTTTTTGCCAGATTCTGGCCACCATTCTCATGGTGCAGCTGTTCAAGCAGAAAAACTATGCCATTGGTGTCGGACTGGCCAAAAGCGAGGCGATTCTGGCGGGCTTAATTGGCGTGGCATTACTGGGCGAATATTTAAGTCTGCTGGGCTGGGTTGGCGTCGTATTAGGCGGTGTGGCGGTCTTTTTATTCAGTAAAGGGCCGGCCAATACCAAGCTGTCTGTCAGCACGTTGGCGATTGGGGTGGGCAGTGGTCTCAGTTTTGCCATTACCTCACTGCTGGTGCGTGAAGCGAGTCTGGAACTGGAGAATTTACCCTTTTTACATCGTGCCGGCTGGGTATTATGTTTTGTGATCGGGCTGCAATGTATCAGCATGCTGTTGTATTTGGGGCTATTTAGCCGGCATACCTTACAGGCGATGTGGCAGCGGCTGGGACTGACCTTTAAGGTGAGTATCTGCAGTTTTCTGGCCTCCCTTGGCTGGTTTAGTGCCATGAGTATGCAAACTGTGGCCTTGGTCAAAACTTTGGGACAGATTGAAATTCTATTTAGCTTGCTGATTTCTGCCTTTTTTTTTAAGGAAAAACTGGCCCGAACCGATCATCTGGGCTTGGTACTGGTGGTGATTGCCGCGATGCTGGTGATCTGGGCTTAAAGTTGAAGTAGATGGGCAGGGCATCTCAGTAGAATCATCAATCTTTTTAAAAATTGCCTAAAAACAAAAAAAGATAATCCGGAGATTATCTTTTTTTAAATGCTTTCAACCGAGCTGGGTTTAGCGTTGAATAAACGCCTGCACCGCCTGATTAAAGGCTTCTGGCTGTTCAATATTGGAAATATGCGAAGCATTAATTTCAAACAGTTCAGCATTGGCAATGCGTTGTTGCATAAATTCACCATCGGCTACAGTTGTTACCGGGTCTTGCTGACCAGCAACAATGAATACCGGTACCTGAATGTCTTTTAACTGTTCACGTACATCCGCTTTAGCCAAAGCTTCGCAGCAGCTTGCATAACCCTCAGGGCTGCCAGCTCCCAGGTCGTTTGAAAGAGTCGCTACAGTTGCTGCGTTACTTTGGATAAAGGGTTCGGTAAACCAACGACCGGCCGCCGTTGATGCAATAGGGGCCAAACCTTGTTCACGGACCAGTGTGGCACGCTCATTCCAGGCCTGTTCCTGACCAATTTTAGCGGCCGTATTACAGACCACAACATGGCTAAAACGTTCAGGCTTGTTAATTGCCAGCCACTGACCGGTCAAACCACCCATCGAAATACCACAGAAGGCTGCTTTTTCAATATTTAAATGATCGAGCAGATTCACCACGTCTTGGCCGAGCTGGTCAAGCGTATATGGACCTTGTGGAGCAGAAGATGCGCCGTGACCACGGGTGTCATAGCAAATGACAAAAAAGTCCTGCTGGAAGTGGTCAATTTGCGGTTGCCACATTTTAAAGTTGGTACCTAGCGAGTTAGAAAATACCAGCGCAGGTTTTGTCGCATCACCAAAGGTTTGGTAATTAATTTCAGCATCTTGAGATGTAAATGTTGGCATTGAATCCCTCCCGACCTCCCTTTAAAAAAGGGAGGGGAAATTTAATTTGTTATCGTATCTTTAAACGCGTTCAATAATCAAAGCGATGCCTTGACCGACACCAATACACATTGAGCACAGGCCATATTTGCCGCCAGTGGCTTCCAGCTGGTTCAGGGCCGTGGTGACCAGACGCGCACCTGATGCACCGAGTGGATGACCCAGTGAAATGGCACCGCCATTCGGGTTTACTTTCGCGGCACCATCTTCCAGACCAAGGTCACGGGTACACGCCAGTGCTTGAGCAGCAAAAGCTTCGTTTAGCTCAATGACATCCATCTGCTCTAACGTCAGACCGGTTTGGGCCAACAGTTTTTTAATGGCTGGCGCTGGACCAAAGCCCATAATGCGTGGTTCTACACCGACTACTGTTGCACCAATAATTTTGGCACGTGGTTTTAAACCATATTCCGCTACCGCTTCATCAGAGGCAATTAATAATGCTGCTGCACCATCGTTAATACCTGAGGCATTACCAGCAGTCACGGTACCATCGGCTTTGACCACAGGTTTTAGCTTGGCCAAACCTTCTAACGTGGTTGATGCACGTGGATGCTCATCGGTATCGACCACAACTGGTTCGCCTTTACGCTGTGGAATCACTACAGGTACGATTTCATTTTTAAAGAAACCTTTGGCTTGAGCAGCAGCAGTACGTTGCTGGCTTTCAAACGCAAACTTGTCCTGATCTTCACGGTTAATGTTGAACTGTTCTGCCACGTTTTCAGCAGTTTGAGGCATGGTTTCAACACCATACATTTCTTTGAGTTTCGGGTTAATGAAGCGCCAGCCCATGGTGGTGTCTTCAATTTTCTGGCTACGGCCATAGGCAGATTCAGATTTACCCATCACAAATGGCGCACGTGACATGCTTTCTACGCCACCCGCCACAATCAGATGTGCTTCACCAGCTTTAATGGTACGCGCTGCCATGGCAACCGCATCCAGTGATGAACCGCATAAACGGTTTAAGGTTGTTGCAGGCACCTGATGCGGCACACCCGCCAATAGCGCAGACATACGACCCACGTTACGGTTGTCTTCACCGGCCTGGTTGGCACAGCCGTAAATCACATCATCTACTTTTTCCCAGTTAACACTTGGGTTACGCTCCATCAGCGCCTGAATGGGAATGGCACCCAGGTCATCTGCACGTACAGGGGCAAGTCCGCCTGCATAGCGACCGAATGGGGTGCGAATAGCATCAATGATATATGCGTTTTTCATTTTTTCTGTTTCCTAAATTCTTTTTTAATCCCCCTAAATCCCCCTTTAAAAAAGGGGGACTTTTCCTCCCTTGCTTGCGCTGAGTTTTTAAAGCCGTGCTTTAAAAACTCGCTCAGGGAGGTTGGGAGGGATTACTTAACCCTGTGTCGCATCAATCAGCTTCGCACCGGTCAGGGATTGCAGCTCTTCAAATGACAGACCGTCAACTTTCTCAATCACTTTCATGCCTTCAGCAGTCACATCAATCACGCACAGGTCAGTGTAAATACGATCTACACATTTCAGGCCAGTTGCTGGATAGCTCAGCTCCGCTACAATTTTTGGCTCGCCTTTTTTGGTGACGTGATCCGTGGTGATAAAGACTTTCTTGGCACCAACTGCAAGGTCCATTGCACCACCCACCGCAGGAATTGCATCCGGGGCACCAGTATGCCAGTTGGCCAGGTCACCATTTTCTGCAATCTGGAACGCACCCAATACAGCGATGTCCAAGTGACCGCCACGCATCATCGCGAAAGAATCCCCATGATGGAAGAAACAGCCACCGGTCAGCATAGTTACATATTCTTTACCGGCATTGATCAGTTCCGGATCTTCTTCACCTGGCGCAGGTTTTGGACCAAAGGCCAATAAACCGTTTTCAGAATGCAGGAATACATCTTTATCTGCAGGCAGGTAGTTTGAAATTTTGGTTGGCAGGCCAATCCCGAGGTTGACATAGGCACCATCTGGAATGTCTTGGGCAACGCGTTCAGCAATCTGGTCACGTGTTAATTTGGTATAGCTCATCGTGTTCTCCTTCACGTATTTATGCTGATTGTTCAGGCTGTTTGGCAGCAACTGACACCACATGCTGTACAAAAATACCCGGAGTGATGATGTGCTCAGGATCAAGCTCACCCAGTTCAACCACTTCTGCGACCTGTGCAATGGTGACATCTGCCGCCATGGCCATAATCGGGCCAAAGTTACGAGCAGATTTACGGTACACCAGGTTGCCCCAACGGTCGCCTTTGTAGGCTTTAATTAAAGCGAAATCGGCTTTAATCGGGTTTTCCAGAACGAAGTCTTTGCCTTCGTAATTTAAGGTCGGTTTACCTTCAGCCAGTAAAGTACCAAAGCCGGTTGGGGTGTAGATTGGACCCAAGCCCATACCTGCAGCCTGAATACGGCAAGCCAGGTTACCTTGCGGCACCAGTTCCAGCTCGATTTTACCGGCACGATACAGTTCATCAAAAATATAAGAGTCAGATTGACGAGGGAACGAGCAGATGATTTTACGTACAGCACCTGCTTTGAGTAATTTGGCCAAACCGTAGTCGCCATTACCGGCATTGTTATTGACGATGACCAAATCCTTGATGCCCAGTTCAATCAGGCCATCAATCAGTTCAGCAGGCTGACCTGCTGTACCGAAACCACCAATCATGATGGTTGAACCATCTTTAATTTGAGAGAGCACATCTTTTAAAGATGCTGAGCTTTTATCAATCATAGTTGTTTCCTAGTCAAACAAACTTCATTGACCCGTGCTTTTGCTTGGGCTTGAAGGTGAGGTCAGTGCTGATAAACCGGTTCTGCTTAAAATGACATGAGCCAGAATACCCAGACAAATTCCCCAAAAAACTGAGCTGAGACCTAAAAACTGCATACCCGATGCAGTTGCCAGGAAGGTAATAAGTGCTGCGTCACGCTGGTTTTCCTGATGCATGGCGGCATTTAAATTGATGCCAATGGCTCCTAGAAGTGCCAGACCGGCCAATGCTGCCACCAATTCTTTCGGGAGCAGGCTAAACAGCATCACAATGCTGCCGGCAAATAAACCGCCTAAAATGTAGAACAGGCCGTTGGCAATCCCGGCGATATAGCGCTTTTCTTTCAGTTCATGCGCGTCTTTGCCCATGCACAGCGCGGCGGTAATTGAGGCCAGGACAATAGTGATCCCGCCAACACACGCCACCGCCAGCGAAGCGATACTGGTGGTGGTAATAATGGGTTTAGCCGGCGTGTCGTAGCCACTGAGCTTTAAAATGGCCATCCCCGGTAGAAACTGACCAGACAGGCTGACTAAAATCAGTGGTAAGGCCAGGTTAAGGGTCGAGTTCCAGGTCCATTCCGGCGCAATAAACTGCGGCACTGCCAGGCTAAAACTCATTTCGACCGGATTCATGGTGCCGAGCAACAGGCTCAGGCCAATTCCGGTCAATAGTACATACAGCATGGCATAGCGCGGACTAAAACGTTTGGCCAGTAAGAACACCAGCAACATGCCAAATACAATAAACGGCATGTTGTTACTGGCGGTAAACAGACCAAAGCCAAACTGGCACAAAATGCCGGCCATCATGCCCGCTGCAACCGCTTGCGGAATTAAGGCCAGCAATTTGTCGAAATAACCGGTAATCCCAATAATGAAAATCACCACGGCTGAGGTGATGTAGGCTGCAACGGCTTCGTTCAGGGAAATATCAGGAAAGAGGGTGACCAGCAAGGCCGTTCCGGGTGCCGACCAGGCGGTAACCACCGGAACTTTGAATTTAATTGAAAGGAAGATACCGGCAACGGCTGCGCCAATAGAAATGCCCCAAATCCATGAAATCATCATGGCATTGGACACTTGAGCCTGTTGGGCTGCCTGGAAGAAGATAATTAAAGGACCGGCATAGGAAATCAGTACAGCTAAAAATCCTGCAACTGTGGCTGATAAGGACCAGTCTTTTCTTAAGGTATCTAACAGGTGACTCATTGTTTGCCTCCGTGCAAGTCTGGCAATGCTCCTGTAAAAAAAAGATGATCAGGCTAACCCTGATCACCACCGCCGACAGGAACAACTGTGCCTGTCACATATGACGCATCGTCAGATGCCAGGAATAAAATGGCATTGACTTGTTCTTGAATGGTGCCGTAACGGCCAAGGAAGGTACGATCAATGGTCTGATCAACCACTTCCTGCATCCATGCCTGTTCTTGTTCAGACAATGGGGCAGTGTTACGTGGCACTTTACGTGGTGGCGCTTCAGTTCCACCAGTTGCCACGGCATTAACACGAATACCATCTTTCGCATGTGCAAAAGCCAGCGATTTGGTCAGGGCATTGACGCCGCCTTTAGAGGCAGAGTAAGGAATACGGTTAATACCACAGGTGGCAATAGATGAAACGTTTACAATGGTGCCTTTCTGGTTTTTCAGCATTTCCGGCAATACTGCGCGGCAGCACCACATGGTCGGGAACAGTGAACGGTTCACTTCCTTGATAATTTCTTCTTCAGAAAATTCCTGGAAAGGTTTCATCCAGATGGCACCGCCGACGTTGTTGATTAAGATATCAACGCGGCCGTAAGTGTCGATGGCTTTGGCAACCACTGACTGCGCGCCAGCATAGGTTTCCAGGTCAGCATTAATGGTGACCGCATCACCACCGGCGGCCTGAATCTCTGCCAGCACTTCTGCGACATATTCAGAACGGTCGGCCATGACCACCTGGGCGCCTTCGGCTGCCACTTGCAGGGCAACCCCGCGACCGATGCCTTGGGCAGCACCAGTCACAATCACCACTTTATTTAAAAATCTTTGACGATCAGACATTGCGGGATTACTCGATTTTAGTTAGCAGAGAATTTTTCGAACAGGAAGTTGGCCGGTTTTACACCTTCACCATCTAACCAGCCGCGTACCGCTTCAACCATTGGCACTGGACCACACAGGTACACATCAACATCGCCGCCATTGAGCCATTCGTTATCGATATGACCAGTCACATAGCCTTTACGCTCATGTGCAGATTCCGGATTCGCCACAACAGTGCGGTATTCGAACCATGGGAATTTGGCTTGCAGTTCGTTCAGTTTTTCCAGCGCAACCAGGTCAAAGTCATTGGTTACACCAAACACCAGACGCACTGGCTGATCTGAACCTTTTTCTTCCAGTACTTGCAGCATTGACATGAACGGAGCAATACCTGTACCACCCGCAAGCATCAGTACCGGGCGCACCACGTTACGTAAGTAGAAGCTACCAAATGGACCGGTAAAGGTCATTTTGTCGCCAGCTTTGGCATTTTTGCTTAAGAATTCACTCATTTTGCCGTTTGGTACGTTACGTACTACGAAACCGGTTAAACGGTTGCCCGGTTTAGAACTGAATGAATAAGAACGGGTTTCAGCTGTTCCTGGAATACCGACATTGACATATTGACCGGCCAGGAAGTGGATATCAGGTTGACCTTCGTCAAGCTGGATATCAAAGGTAATGGTTGAGTCAGACAGGTTCTCAACGCGAGATAAAGTACCTTCGAACGCGTGAATTTCAGTTTTACATACATCTGAAGATGCCTGAATCTGGAACACCGCATCTGAAGTCGGGCGGCATTGGCAGGCAAGGATATAACCTTCTTCTGCTTCTTCAGGTGTTAATGCATCTTCAATATAGGTTTCTTCAGGCATGTCAAATGAACCTGATTCACAAAACGCACGACACGTTCCACAAGCCCCATCACGGCAGTCCAAAGGAATATTGATCTTTTGACGGTAAGCTGCATCAGACAGGGTCTCGCCTTGGGCAACAGAAATAAAACGTGTAACGCCATCTTCAAATTGAAGTGCAACATTGTGGTTTGACATGGCTGAATATCCTATATAAATCTTTGTAACTGGACCTTTCAGCCAATTTTCCATCTGGCTGAAAGGTTTTACCTGGCTGTAATAAAAACAGTCTTAAAGGTGATAGATGTCGATAACCTGGTTGATGTAATCGTTTTTCAGTACCACGTATTTGCTTAAAATCTGTGGTTTTTCGCCTGAAAAATCGATTACATAACGAGACATACCGAAGTAGCTGTAACTGGTTTTGTAGCGGAAACTCAGGGTATTCCAGTTAAAACGTACAGTGACCTTGTCGCCATCACGTTCCACAATTTCAATATTGCAGATGTTGTGGCTGGTACGGGTATCCGGCATGGTGGCAGATGAACGTTCCGTCTTGATCCGGAATACACGGTCTTCTAAACCTTGACGATCTGGATAGTAGATCAGTGAGATTTCAGACTGTGGATCTTCAGTCAGACGGTCATCATCATCCCAGGCTGGCATCCAGAAAGAAGCAGTAGGGGCGTAGCACTGTAACCAGTCATCCCATTGCTCATCATCTAAAAAGCGGGCTTCCTGATACAGGAACTGTGCAATATTTTCTAAAGTGATGTCGCTCATGCGGTTTCTCCTTCAGTGCTTGCAGCAATTTCTTTTTCAGTCGCAATGCCTTTTTTGATCAGCTCTAACCAGTACTGGTGCTGAGCCAGGTACAGGCCTTCATCTTCTGTTTTAATACCAGACAGTTTTGGTTTCAGGCCAATTTCATTGGCTGCATCATCTGGCCCTTGAATCCAGTGCTTAGACCCGCGACACATGTCGTTCCATTCCAGTGCGATCCCGGCATAACCAGCCTGACAGGCACGGAATTCTTCCAGATCGTCTGGGGTAGCCATACCAGAAGCATTAAAGAAATCTTCATACTGACGGATACGGCGAGTGCGTGCTTCCGGCTCTTCACCGACAGGACCGATACAGTAAATCGTCACTTCAGTCTTATCGACAGAGATTGGACGCAGAACACGGATTTGTGAGCCGAACTGATCCATGAAGTAAACGTTTGGATAGATACACAGGTTACGTGAACGTTCGATCATCCATTTCGCCATGGCTTCGCCATAACGCTCGGTATATTCATCTTTCTTAGCAAAGTTTGGACGGTCTTCCGGGTTGGCCCATTGTGTCCAAAGCAGCATGTGACCATGTTCAAAGCCGTAAGAACCACCGCCTTGTTTGCCCCATGAACCTGCGCTCATGGCACGAATATTATCGCCAGCTTCTTTTTCCTTACGTTGCTGAGTCGTTGCAGCATAGTTCCAGTGCACGGCAGAGACGTGATAACCATCGGCACCGTTTTCTGCAGTCAGCTTCCAGTTACCTTCATAGGTATAAGTCGACGAACCGCGTAAAACTTCCAGACCTTGCTCAGACTGACCCACGATCATGTCGATGATCTTGGTGGCTTCACCCAGGTATTCTTCCAGAGAAGGAACATCCGGATTCAGGCTGCCAAACAAGAAGCCTTTGTAATTTTCAAAACGAGCTACTTTTTTCAGGTCATGAGAACCGTCCTGGTTAAAGCAATCTGAATAGCCTGCATCAGCCGGATCTTTCACTTTTAACAGCTTGCCCGAGTTATTGAATGTCCAGCCATGGAATGGGCAGGTATAGGTTGCTTTATTGCCACGCTTATAACGGCACAGTTGTGCACCGCGGTGAGAGCAGGCATTGATCATGGCATTCAGTTCGCCATTGCGGTTACGTGCAATGATGATTGGCTGACGGCCAATATGGGTTGTGTAGTAATCGTTGTTATTGGGAATCTGGCTCTCATGGGCCAGATAAACCCAGTTTCCTTCAAAGATGTATTTCATTTCCAGATCAAACAGGGCTTGATCAGTAAATACGGAACGGTGCAGTTTAAATTCACCAGATTCAAAATTATCGACCAGTAATTCATCAATACGGTCTAAATGGCTGGTGTTAATTACAGGAATACGAGGCATGTCCAGTCTCCGACTTTCCAAGGAGGGGAAGTCATCGGGATGTTGCTCAGACTGACATCCCGATTCCATTTTGAATTAAGCGCTTGCGCGACGACGGTCGACTTCAGTGCTAGGCGCGTTTTCTTTCTCTTTCACAAGCTCAATATCGAACTGGATGTGTTTGAAAGGACCCTTTAGGCCACGGCTTGCAATTTCAGCTTCATCAGTTACCTCAACAGCGGTTGCAACAAGGCCTTCTCGTGTAGCGAATGCAAAGTCATCCCACAGGTATTTGTCACCCTCAATGTTGAATTGAGTAGTCAGTTTGCGGTAACCCGGTGCAGATACGAAATAGTGCACATGAGATGGGCGGTTACCATGACGGCCTAATTTGTCCAGTACGAACTGAGTAGTACCTTCTGGTGGGCAGCCATAACCCACTGGCATTGTAGTCAGTGCAACATATTTACCATCTTGGTCAGTGAAAATAGAGCGACGCAGATTGAAGTCAGACTGTGACTTATCAAAGAATGAGTAGTTACCCAAGCTGTTGGCGTGCCACACTTCAACTTTAGCGCCTTCAATAATATTGCCTTCGGTATCAGTTACAGTACCTTCGATGATTAGAGTCGGGATTTTGCCTTCTTCAGAACCATCATCCATACGTGCAAAGCCCACTGATTCAGGTGCGCCTGCTACATAAAGTGGACCTTCAATGGTCCGTGGTGTACCACCGGTGATACCTGCTTTAGCATCAGCTTCATCTGCACGCAAGTCCAAGAAGTGCTCTAGACCCAAGCCTGCAGCTAATAGACCTAACTCATTTGCTTGGCCCGCATCCGTAAAGTATTCCAGACCTTTCCAAAGCTCAGTTTGAGAAATATCAAGATCTTCAATCGCCTGGAACAGGTCACCTAACAAGCGCACAACAATCTGTTGTACTCGCTCATCTACAGGACCAGTCGCAGTATCGACGTTCACTTTCTTAACTAACGCATCTATTTCTTGGCGGTTCATACTATTGCTCCTAAAAGTATGTTTTTCATATTTTAGTGGCGCATCTTTAGCTTTATTGGCTGGCTAAATTTGGCTGGCCACAATCCTTGTTTATTTACCCTTTGGATTTCTAAAGTCGCTACCCCGATAGCGGCTTTAAATTCTTAAAATACCGATATGAACTGTGAATCAGGTGTCATCATCACGGACAGAAGATGGGTGGCGGTTAAGCGCCATCACTTCAATATTCATGTATGGATACAACGGCAGACCTTGCAGTAGGTTGTGCAGTTCTTCGTTGCTCTCAACATCAAAAATACTGATGTTTGAATACTGGCCTGTAATGCGCCAGATATGACGCCATTTACCTTGGCGCTGTAATTCCTGCGAATATGCCCTTTCAACGGCTTTAATTTCATTAGCGCGTTCAGCTGGCATATCGAGTGGAATATTGACATCCATGCGTACGTGAAAAAGCATGTCTAGCTCCTTTATTGACGACGTAAGCGGTCAAGCTTGTCTTCATCCAGTTCAATACCTAAACCGGCAGTGGTTGGTAACACCAATTCAAAGTTTTGATATTGCAATGGTGTTTTTAAAATTTCTTCCGTCAGTAGCAATGGACCAAACAGTTCGGTGCCGTAAGCCAGGCTTTCAAAAGTCGAGAACACATGCGCTGAAGCAATGGTTCCCACCGGGCCTTCCAGCATGGTGCCGCCGTACAGGTCGATATTGGCCAGCCTGGCAATTTTGCCAACCTCACATCCTTCGATTAGACCACCAGATTGTGCAACTTTCACTGCGAAAACTGATGCGCCATTGTTACGGGCAATCTGGTAAGCGCTGTTTGGACCCATTAACGATTCGTCTGCCATAATGGCAATATCGAAACGGCGGGTGAGGCGACGCATCGCATCGAGGTTTTCAATTCCGCATGGCTGTTCAATCAGGTCAACACCGCCATCTTGCAGCAGCTGAATACCTTTAATGGCTTCAAGCTCTGACCAGGCACGGTTGACGTCAACACGAATAGAAACGTCTTTGCCTAATGCTTTTTTGATTGCCAGCACGTGTTCAACATCTTCTTCAACCGGACGAGAACCGATTTTCAGCTTGAACACATTGTGACGTTTGATTTCAATCATCTTCTGCGCTTCAGCGATGTCTTTTTCAGTATTGCCTGAAGCCAATACCCAAAGAACAGGAACGCTGTCACGTAAACGGCCACCAAGAATTTCACTCAGTGGTAAACCGAGGCGCTGTGCCTGAATGTCCAGTAAAGCAGTCTGGATGGCACATTTGGCAAAACGGTTGCCGTTAATATTCTTTTTCAGGGCACGCATGGTTTGTGCAAAGTTCAAACCAGCCAATGTTTTTAGTAAAGGTGCGAAGTAAGTATCAATATTGGTTTTTACGCTTTCTGGGCTTTCTTCACCGTAGCCTAATCCACCAATTGTGGTTGCTTCGCCCCAGCCCACAAAACCATCGTCTGTGGAGATCTTTACCAATACCAGGGTTTGCGTCTGCATTGTCGCCACCGCCATTTTGTGTGGACGAATGGTCGGAATCTCGACAAGCATGGTTTCAATGGATTTATACATCACTTTACTCTTCGCAATCTTGCGTTGTGTATCTGATGTGATATACCTTAAAAGAATAGAAACGCACTGTCGAAGATCATTTTGGCATTTTATTATATTCTAAAGGTATGGAAAGGGTATGGAACTTAGACATCTCAGATACTTTGTTGCTGTGGTAGAAGAACAGAGTTTTACCAAAGCAGCTGAAAAACTGTTTATTGCGCAACCACCTTTAAGCCGTCAGATCCAAAATCTGGAAAGTGAGCTTGGAATTCAGCTATTTGAGCGCGGTAGCCGCCCATTACAGACCACTCCGGCAGGCCAATTTTTCTATCAGCATGCCGTAAAACTTTTGTCTAATGCGGAAGAGATCAAAACCATGACCAAGCGGGTGGGAATGGTCGAGAAAACCGTGACCATTGGTTTTGTGGGCTCTTTACTTTATGGTTTACTCCCCAGAATAGTCTATTTATTCCGCCAACAACATCCTAATTTAAAGATAGAACTGGTTGAAATGACCACCACCAACCAGATTCAGGCCTTAAAGGAAGGTCGTATAGATGTCGGATTTGGCCGTTTACGCATTTCCGATCCGGCCATTCGACGTATTTTATTGCGTGAAGAACCGCTCATGGTGGCGGTGCATGACAGTCATCTATTTGCAACAAAGCGGCAGGGTATATACCTTTCAGATATTGTCGAAGAAAATATTTTTCTCTATCCAAACCATCCCAAACCGAATTTTTCGACCCAAGTGCGCGGCCTGTTTTCCGAATACAGTCTGGAGCCGCGCAGTTTAAAAGAAGTGCGTGAAATTCAGCTGGCTTTGGGGCTGGTAGCTGCCGGCGAAGGTATGTGTATAGTCCCGGAAAGCGCGCGTACCATACAGTTGCCGCATTTGAACTATATTCCTTTACTCGATGATGCTGCTAAAAGCCCGATTTTCCTGGCGATTCGCAGTATGGATGAAAGCGAAGATATCCGCTCGCTGTTTGACAGTATTTATCAGGTCTATGATCTGGAAGCGATTAAATATGATCGTACTGTAATTTAAGGGCGTTGAAGTTTAGCTCTCTCCATCCTTTATATAGATAAAGTTGCAACAGGTCTGAACGGCGCGCTTTTGTTCAGACCTTTTTTTATGTTTCACAGCTTAAAAATAAACTTTAATTTATATTTCTTACATAAAGATAGATTGTTTAAAACATAAACAATTGTTTATAAAACTAATTTTTTCGCCTAACTTTTTAGGTATGAATATATATGCAATCGGTTTTGGACAAAAATAACGCATTGGGTCATTGTTTACAAAAATTTGGACGGTTTCACAAGCAGGAGGCTTATCGTGAATACAACAGATTCAGTAAACATCAATACGGTGGTTGATAACGCGAAATTTACGCCATTTCACTGGGGCGTACTTTTATGGTGTTTATTAATTATTATCTTCGACGGCTATGACCTGGTTATTTACGGGGTGGCTTTACCACTATTGATGCAGGAATGGTCACTTGGTGCGGTAGAGGCAGGGCTATTGGCCAGTACCGCGCTGTTCGGGATGATGTTCGGTGCCATGAGTTTCGGAACGCTCTCCGATAAACTGGGCCGAAAAAAGACCATTATGATCTGTGTGGCCATTTTCAGTGGCTTTACCTTCCTGGGCGCTTTTGCCAGTAACCCGATTGAGTTTGGTATTTTACGTTTCCTTGCCGGTTTAGGTATTGGCGGCGTGATGCCAAACGTAGTGGCACTGATGACCGAATACGCACCAAAACGGATTCGGAGTACTCTGGTTGCCGTGATGTTCAGTGGCTATGCCATTGGCGGGATGACCTCTGCCTTGTTAGGTGCATGGCTGGTGGCAGATTATGGCTGGAAAATCATGTTCTACCTAGCCGGTACACCATTATTGCTGTTACCGCTGCTGTGGAAATTCTTGCCAGAATCCCTGATGTTCCTCACCAAAAAAGGTGAAACAGAACAGGTCCGCACCTTTGTACAGAAAATTGCTCCAGAACAGAATATTGCGCCAAATACCCAGTTTGTGCTGAATGAAGTGATGGCCGGTGATGAAGCCCCATTACGTGCACTGTTCCAGCAAGGTCGTACCTTCAGTACCTTAATGTTCTGGGTTGCGTTCTTCATGTGTCTGTTAATGGTCTATGCATTGGGCAGCTGGTTACCAAAACTGATGATTCAGGCCGGTTATTCACTCGGTGCAAGTATGCTGTTCCTGTTCGCGCTGAATATTGGCGGTATGGTCGGTGCAATTGGTGGCGGTGCCTTGTCAGATCGTTTCCATCTGAAACCGGTATTGACCATTATGTTCACCGTGGGGGCAATTGCGCTAATCCTGCTTGGCTTTAACAGTCCACAGCCAGTGCTGTATACCTTAATTGCCATTGCCGGTGCAGCCACCATTGGATCACAAATTTTACTATATACTTTCGTCGCACAGTTTTACCCGACTACAGTACGTTCAACCGGTATGGGTTGGGCCTCTGGAATTGGCCGGATCGGCGCGATTGTCGGGCCTGTGCTGACTGGTGCACTGCTGACTTTAAACCTGCCACACCAGATGAATTTCATGATGATTGCCATCCCTGGTCTAATTGCAGCCGTAGCGATCTTTATGGTAAATCTGAAAGTCTCGGTAGATGGTGCCAAAGCCAAGCAGGAAAGCTTCGCCAACAGCAATGTCAAAGCAGTCAAAAGCTCTGCACATTAATCTCTGAGCAAACCGCTAGCTTGAGTTCTTCAGGCTAGCCAAACTTTAAAACAATGAAACTTTGTCAGGAACGACAAAAACGGATAGTCACAGGATAAGTGTGCCCATGAAAACAATGATGATCAAACCTTTAGTAATTGCTGTCGGTTTAACAATGAGTGTAATGGCCAATGCGCAAAGCAGCCAGGAAGTTGAGCAGCTTCGTCAGGAAGTGCAACAACTGAAAGCACTTGTTCATCAATATGCTCAACAAAATCAAACGGTTCAAGCGAATTTAAACCAACTTGCCAATACTACGGTACAACCACCTGTTGCACAAAAAGCCAGCACTGAAAAGCGCGGCTTGGGTATGACGCTGGGTAATGCTGAATTTAACCTGTATGGAAACGTCCGTATGGATGGTTCTTATCAGGTTGAGGGCAGTAGCCGAGATTTGCCATATAACCATATTAATGCCGTAGCGTTAGAAGGCAATAATGAAAGTAGTGATCGTTTAAGATCAACGCTTTCTGCTACACGTTTAGGTTTGGATTTCAAAAGCCCTGTGGGTGATCAAGACGTAAAAGGTAAAATTGAAGTCGACTTCTTGGGCGGTTCAAATTTTGATAACTTACGTATTCGTCATGCTTACTTAAATTATGGCAACTGGTTAATTGGTCAAACCTGGTCTAACTTTGCGGTACCGGATTATATGCCGGAAACAGTCGATGCTTTGGCCTATGCCGGTGGCGCAGTTAAACGTACCCCGCAAGTGCGTTATATCGCGAAATTCAGCCCGCAAACCAATCTGGTGGTGGCTGCTGAAGACCCAAAAGATAACAGCATCACCCAGCGTTTACCGGCTTTAACTGCGCGCTTAAATCATCAGTTCGCCGATAACATGAGCGTGAGCGCACGTGCCATGGGCCATGAAAAACGCATCAATTCTGATGAAGAAATGGCGTGGGGTGTGGGCTTGGGCGCTAAATATGATGTGACCCCAAGCACGACTTTAAAAGCAGACTACTACCATGTGAAGGGTGATAGCAGTTTTGTGTCTTTTGCCAATACCGGCACCATCCAGGGGGCGAATGGTCTGGAGCAAAGCGAGTTTGATTCGATTACTGTCGGTCTGACCCAGAAGTTTAATGAAAAACTGCGCGGCACAGTGGGTTATGGCTATATGAGCTTTGATCAGGATGCTGATTATCTGGCAGCGACTCCAGCAGATAAACGAACTGGCGTTAACAAAGACTTATGGCAGGCATGGGCCAATGTCTTCTATAGCCCGATCAAGCCAGTTAGCTTAGGTCTGGAATATGTCTATGGTGAGCGTGAAGCAGTAGTCCCTGCGGCCAATGGCAGCAAAACAGGTGAAGACAACCGTATTAATATGGTGGCCATCTATAACTTCTAATTACACGCTATACATTAAAAAAGCCAGAAGGACACTTCTGGCTTTTTTGTTTTTAGACTTTTGTGGACTTAAGTCTAATGTGGGGGACAATTACAGCAAAAATATCAGGCATTTTCACCGAGTCTGACAAAAGCATACGACATTTTCATGAAAAATCCTGCGCCTGCACAAAAGCAAATCAGAACAATAAAACTTCTCCCATCGAAGTTGGGACCGAAAAAGTGCAGAATCTTGTCAGACAAAACCAGCTAAAACATAAGGAAAAGACAAGTTTTGTCCTGCATTCACATGGAATCGAGATCATGAATCTATATAGTGGGCATGAACATTAAAAAAAGAACATCCGTTCACTGAAAAAATCATGAGGCCGCTATGAGCACTTCTGTAGAGTATAAACCCGAGTGGATTCGAGAAGATTTTATTGATTTTATTGCAGAAAAAATAAATCCAGTCTGGGCATTGAAAAAAGTCAAAGCCTGCGTTGTTGAAATTCAGGCATTAAGTCCAGACTTTTATAAAATTCATTTACGTCCCAACCAGAATTTTCAGGCACAGCGTTTTCAGGCCGGACAAAGTATTCTGATCACGCTGGCGATGAATGGGGTCCGCCAGCAGCGCAGCTATTCCATTGTCACTTTGCTCGATAACGGCGATGTGATTCTGGCCATCAAACGGCAAGGCAAAATGTCCAATGCCTTGACCCGGTTACCGGCAGGGGCTGTGGTGGAGCTGTCCCAGCCGCAGGGCAATTTTGTGCTGCCGGCACAAGTTCCATCTTTATGTTTTATTGCATCGGGCAGTGGGATTACCGCCATTTATTCCTTATTACAAAAAGCCGTGGTCAGCTCGACCCAGCCGATAGACCTGCTGTATTTCACCCGGGATGATGCCTTCCATGCCGAAATTAAAACCCTGGCGCTGATGTATCCGCATTTTAAATATCATCATTTTAATACCGTAGAACAGCGTCAGCATTTGTCTTTGAGCTTACTGCAAAACACGGTCGAGCAACTGAATGAACGGCATATTTATGCCTGTGGCTCAGCCTCAATGATGCAGACTGCCCAGCAGATTTGTCAGCAGCTGGATTTAAGCGAGCAATTTCATTCCGAGTATTTTCAAATGACTGCAGATGAAACTCTGGAGGCACAGCCGGTGCAGTTCTTGCGCTCGCAGCAGGATTTTCAGGCCAGCAGCAATTTGCTGGACAGTGCCGAAGCCGCCGGGCTAAGACCGGCTCATGGCTGTCGTATGGGTATTTGTAATACCTGCTCCTGTACCAAAGTCAGCGGCAGCGTGCGTAATCTGCTGACCGGTGAAATTGATCATAACCATAATACCCAAATCAAACTTTGCGTGACGCAGGCAATCAGTCCTGTCGTGATTAACTTATAATCTGGAGGGAACATCACATGAATATGCCTGCCGCGTTACATCCAAACAGCAAGTCAAAATATTTAACCGAGGCCCAGATTCAGGAATTTGGTGCCAGAGTGGAAGCCATCCGCCGTGAAGTCATGGACGATCTGGGGGAAAAAGATGCCCAGTATATTTATAAAATCCGTAATTTTGTCCGCTATAGTGAAATTACCTCACGTGGGATGCTGATGTTTGGCGGCTGGATTCCGCCAGTATGGTTATTGGGGACTGGTTTACTGGGATTATCCAAAATTGTTGAAAATATGGAGCTGGGTCATAACGTCATGCATGGCCAGTTTGACTGGATGAATGATCCAACTCTAAATGGTGCCAGGTATGACTGGGACACCATTGCCACCGGAGACGACTGGAAATATACCCATAACTATATTCATCACACCTATACCAATATTGTCGACAAAGATCACGATGTCGGCTATGGCTTGCTACGGGTCAGCGAAGCTCAAAAATGGGAACCGCGTTTTCTGATGAATATTCCGCTGGCTATTCAGCTGATGGTATTTTTTGAATGGTATGTGGGACTGCAACGTCTGCATTTAGAAGATGTACTGGTTTATAAAACCAAAACCTGGAAACAGGTCTGGGATGAAGCGGCCGGTTTAAGAAAGAAAATGCGCAGGCAGGTGGTCAAAGATTATATCTTTTTTCCGCTGCTTGCCGGGCCAAATGCCATTCCGGTTTTTGCCGGTAATGCTGTCGCTAACGTGATTCGCAGCCTGTGGGCATCCGCAGTCATCTTTAACGGTCATTTCACTGAAGATGCGGAAAATTTTGAAGCCGATAATACCGAAAATGAAAGCCGGGCTGAATGGTATATCCGCCAGATTCGCGGTTCGAGTAATTTTAGCGGTACCCAGTGGCTGCATATTTTAAGTGGCAATTTAAGCCATCAGATTGAGCACCATTTATTTCCGGATATGCCGGCCAACCGTTATGCCGAAGTAGCGCCAAAAATTAAGGCGCTATGTGCAGAATATGGTATTCATTATAATGAAGCCAATTTTATCAAGCAGTTTTCCAGTGTCTGGGTGCGTCTGGCCAGGTGTTCGGTGCCAAATCACTGGCATGACAAAATCGGGCAGGGCGGTCACCTGATTCGTACCGGTCTGGCCCAGCTGAAAGCCAAATTCCAGTAACAGCAGACTTTAGCCAGCTTTTATAAGACCAGAAGATAAGATGCCTGGTCTTTTTTATTTTGCACAACTGCTGCATTTTTTACTCAAGACTCAAACTTGAGTGCAACAGCGCTACAGGAGCATGAGCTATTTTTACAGAAAAAATGCCCGGACTGCCGATTATGTAACTGAATTATCTTTATAAATCTCTGATATCTCTGCGCTTTATTTTTGAACAGCCGGCAAGTTAACGTGGTTTAACAAAACTGAACTATGGTGATTTTGGCGAATCTCCTAAGCTGGTTTGAGTGAAAAATAATGGAAAATAACAAGATGTCAGTTGTCTCTCAGAATAGTTATCGCACCTTGAAACTCGAACGACAAAAAAGCTATCGGGAGCTGTTTCATTTCTTTCTGGATGAAAGCACGCCAGCACCAGAAAAAGAAAAGCTCTCGGCCCAGCTTTTACAGCGCGAGCTTCACCAGATAGATTCTCCATCTATTCCTTTACCCGATGAGCCAGTCCAGATCAAAGACTGGCTTTTTCAGCAGAATATGCAGAATTGTGAACGCTATCAACAGTATTTAAGCCGGCGTCAGGCTGGTGGTCAGCGTGAATACTTTCAGCATGTAGCAGCAGCCTATGACTTTCTGGTGAAAGTCGCACCAGTAAAATATGTTGATGGTTCCTGGCTGTATAGCACCTTAAAACATTGGCCTGATCCGAATTTTCAGCATCTGATCATGATTTATCTGGAAGAGCTGGGCCTCGGTTCAGTCAAAGCCAATCACGTGTCAATGTATCAGCAATTGCTGAGCAGTCTGAATCTGCAAGATCTGGTCGAAGGACTTGAAGATGAATACTATTATCAACCTGTGGTGCAATTAGCATTGGCCTATGCGCCGCAGCAATATCTGCCGGAAGTGATTGGTTTTAATTTAGGCTATGAACAGTTGCCGCTGCATTTGCTGATCAGTAATTATGAACTGGCTGAGCTGGGGCTGGATCATCAGTATTTTAATGTACACATTACCATTGATAACCTAGACAATGGTCACGCACATCGTTCGGTGGCCGCGCTGGAATATGCCTATAGTCAGGCCGCCAATAAAACAGAGTTTATTGACAAACTGAAACGTGGCTATGCTCTGAATGATGTTGGTCTAGGCTCGACTGAAATTATTAAAAACAGTGATTTAAACCCGCTGATTGAAAAGATTTTCAAGAAAAAAGCTGTGGTCGGCAAGCTGATTCATAATAACCGTTGCCGCTTTGCTCAGGCATCGGTGAATGAATGGCTCAGCAATGACCAGAAAGTGGTTGAGTTCCTTCAGGTGTTACAGGATAAACAGTGGATTAAACGCGGCCAGCATCCGAGTGAAAGCCGCTTCTGGCAGCTGATTCACAATGAAGAAGGTAAAATGTTTGGGGTGTTTTCAGTCGCTGAACAGCAGATTATTTATGACTGGATTGCTCAAGCCTATACCGAACGCCGTGCGCCGTTTAAGGCAGTAACCCCGGTGCAGCAGGTCGATGATTATATTGTCGATTATTTCAATTCAAGCGAACAGCAGGCCTTGCAGCAACAACTGAAGCTGGCGCGTAACGCGGAAGAAAAAATCAATCTGCTGTTGCCTTACTTGGCGCCGCATCAGCATCATAATCCCACTGGTTTATGGGCCACGCGTCAACTGACCCAGTTTTTATTCCCGCAGGCGCTGCAGCAGATTCAATAAAATCTGATGATCTACTTGTCATCACCTAACAAAATGCCAATCCTTAGGATTGGCATTTTTATAGAAGTTTAAAAGGGTTCCAGCAGAACAGAAGGGCATTTAGTGGGATTTCTTTTTACCGCCGCCATCCTGTTTATTGACGGTAGACCAGCCAATGCGTTCTGCTTCTTCTTCGGAATGGCCTCGCTCTTTTTCCGATTCAATAATATGGCGGGCCTGACGTTTCTGCTTGTCGGTATAGGCCGACTTATCACCTCTAGACATCAGTTTCACTCCTGTATAGATCTGCATGTTTCAATAAAACTCAAAATGTTATCTACATTGCTTGTGTGCCTTTAAATGCCGTTAACCATTGACAATAGTACCGCCATTAACATGAATCACCTGACCGGAAATATAGCTGGCTTCATCGGAGGCTAAAAACAGATAAGCCGGCGCAACTTCACTTGGCTGACCCATGCGGCCCATGGGGGTATCTTCACCAAAACCTTTTAGCTGTTCTTCATCAAAACTGCTTGGAATTAACGGCGTCCAGATTGGGCCGGGTGCGACACCATTCACCCGAATCCCGGTTTTATTTTTTAGCAGGTTGGTCGACAGGCTACGGGTAAAAGCGGTAATTGCCCCTTTGGTGCTGGCATAATCAATCAGCTCATTATGGCCCTGATAGCTGGTGATACTGGTGGTATTGATAATACTGTCACCGGCCTGCATTTGAGGAATCAGCAGCTGGGTCACATAAAACAGCGGGTAGAGGTTGGTTTCAAAGGTTTTATGCAGCTGTTCGGGATTAATATCTTCAATGGTTTTTTGTGGATATTGCACAGCAGCATTATTGACCAGAATATTAATATGCGGAAACTGCTGCAAAGCCAGATCGACCATCTGCTGCACTGCCGCATGTTGGCGCAGGTCACACTGAATCAGCAGACATTGACGACCTTCCTGCTCAACCAGTCGCTTGGTGTCTTGCGCATCCTGATCTTCTTCTAAATAGGGAATAATAATATTGGCACCTTCGCGGGCAAACAGCACTGCCACGGAGCGGCCGATGCCGCTATCACCGCCGGTAATTAAGGCCACCTTGTCTTTGAGTTTTTGACTGCCCTGATAATTGCTTTTAATAATTTCAGGTTCGGGCGTCATTTTATATTGCACACCGGGCTGATGCTCCTGTTTCTCTTGCGGAGATGGGCTGTCAGGATAATGATTCATGGAGTTCTCCAAATTTTAGGGTCGATTTATTGTTTTGCTCAATCAGATGAAATCGTTAGCGATAAAAAAGCACGAGTCTGGGCAGATCGTGCTTTTTAGAAGTTATACCGCTTCCCACTGACGGGTGACTTCTTCAGAATTCTTGTTCAGGATAATCTGGTTGCCACGAATTTCTTCCACCCAAGAGATCGGAATGTAATGGTGCATCCCATCGCCAGAATCCTGCTTGGTTAGTTTGATTTTGTCGCTGCCTTCCAGATGATCGACCGTACCAATATGGGTGCCACAGGAGGCAATAACTTCGCTATGTTTCTGAATGTCATTTAAATTAATATCAGCCATTTTTATTACTCCAATTCAGATGAAATAAATATCTTTATTTAATTTAAACGCCTTAAAGAGATAAAAATAGCTTTATTTAAAATCGAAACAACTCCGCCATAGAGTATAACAATTTACTACATGCAGATATATATTACACATTATGAAATATCTAAATTATTGAGGCTATATTTAAATTAATTAAAGCTATTGTTATATTGAAATGGATGAGTTGAGATAATCAAAACTAATATATTTATAAATCTCATTTTATTATTTTTAAATAAAAACTATAAACTACAAAGGAGCTCTAGTTACTTATTGGTTTAAACGCTTAATCCTGCATCAGCTAGCTGGTTGAGTGGTCGGAATAATCAAAACTGAAAGGGCAGCGCTGTATATCTGTATGTAAGCCGATTATTAAGCAATCACTAAAACTCATCAAATTGATTGAATAAAACAATAAATGAATTAAATATTTGTTTTTAAATGATTATATGAAAATATTGCAGCTGAGATTTTTCAAAAAAGCGAGAAAAATGAAGTACTTTTTGTCATTACAAAATTGTTTGTAAAATAGACAAAAAAGGGCTGTACAGTGCTGTGAATTATGTATAATTCCGCCAACAAAAGCCCCTGCAAGTTTATGGATTTTCCTATAAGTGTGCAGGGGTTTTTCTATGGACAATTTTTTGGAATGGGATGCCCTGTTTTTAGAAGGTGGCACATACATGTTGTTTTCCAAAACCACAGTCGTCGATGCATCTGCCCAGCTCAATGCACAAGGTCTGGCAACGAAACTCAGCTTTTTTGGCCTGGGTTTAAGTACGGCATCTTGGGCACCGCTCATTCCATTTGCACAACAACGTCTTTCTTTAAACCATGCAGACTTTGGCCTGTTGCTACTCTGTATGGGGATTGGATCGATGCTGGCCATGCCGGCGGCCGGTCTGTTAATCCAGCGTATTGGCTGCCGTATTTTAATCGGGGTTGCGCTGGTTGCAGCGATGATTATTCTGCCGTTACTGACAGTATTTGGTACCGCCTTAAGCATGGCGATTGTGCTGTTTATCTTTGGTACTGCGGTGGGTGCATTTGGTGTGGCCATTAATTTACAGGCGGTGATTGTTGAAAAGAACAGCCTGAAAAATATGATGTCTAGCTTCCATGGTATGTGCAGTCTGGGTGGTTTACTTGGTGTGCTGACTGTGACTGTGCTGCTGTCATTGGGTGTTTCACCGCTAATGAGCGCTTTAATCATGAGCGCGGTGCTGGCCTTTATTGCCATTCTGGCCGTTCCCAATAGCCTGTCTGAAATTGAGAAAAAATCGGACCCAACTACAGAAGAAGATGCACCACCAGCGAAGCAGAAATTTCGCCCAAGCCCAATGATCCTGTTAATTGGTCTGGTCTGTTTTATTGCCTTTTTATCGGAAGGCTCGGCAATGGACTGGAGCGGGATTTATCTGGTTAGCAACTTTGGGATGGAGGCTTCTTTTGCCGGTCTGGCTTATACCTTCTTTGCCATTACCATGACCATCGGCCGTTTTTCCGGACGTCGCTTATTGAGAATGTGGGGCGAGAAAAACATCATCACCTATAGCGCGCTGTGTGCGGCCTTGGGTCTAGGCATTATTGTGATGGCGCCGCACTGGGCGGTGGTCCTGCTGGGTTATGCCTTACTCGGTTTTGGCTGTTCCAATATTGTGCCAGTGATGTTCTCCCGTGTCGGACGTCAGAATATTATGCCTAAAGCGGCTGCTTTATCGCTGGTATCGACCATTGCCTATAGCGGTTCATTAAGTGGCCCGGCGCTGGTCGGTTTCCTAAGTGAAGCCATTGGCCTGAGCACCGTCTTTGCGCTGGTGGCCTTATTGCTGCTGTCGATTGCTGTTTTAAATCGCTTTACCCAGGTCGACTAAATCAGACATTCAGCTACTTATCTGTGTCTTCCTTTTCGCCAGTCAGCGCTCACTGACTGGCTTTTTTTATATATAAGCCGCAACTCATAAGACAATAAAAAGTGAAATCAAGGGACTAAAGAATATATTTAAAAATTATGGACTCTATTTAAATATTTTTTATTATTAAGAAAATAAACCACCTCATCTTAACGCGTCTATTATTAGACCTCTTGCGAAAGTATAGTTTTATCTAATTTTTGAATTGGCTAAAACCTCATAAAATATAGCTTTTTGCTGCTTAAAATTTGACTAACGCAAGAAGTCTATTTCATTTTGTAAATAACAACAGCTGAAATATAAAGATGGTAAAAAAAATTAAAAAATATATTTAAAAGAATAAAATTTTACTATTTTAAATACAGCTTGTTAATTTTTTAAAATAAAAAAGACCTGCTACATTCCAATGATCTGAAACAAAGCGCGGCTGTTTATTTTAATTTTCACTCTTATCTGGCTTTGTTGCATAAAGATTTCATCACTATATGATTTTAAAAGTTTTGATTGTTTTTTGATCCAAAATTAAATTTATTTAAATCAGATGCTTACATATTTATGCAACAAAGCCCTCTTACCTTAAAAGAGTCGCAACATCGACAATCAAAATAAATAACAGGAAGGGTGAATCATGGCCAATACACGTAATGAGGGTACTTCAAATCGTGAATTTGCGAGTATGGATCCAGATGAACAAAGAGAAATTGCCAGTCGTGGTGGGCGTGCAGCCCATGCCAGCGGCAATGCGCATGAATTTACATCCGAAGAAGCGCGTGAAGCCGGCCGCGCAGCCCATGCCAGTGGCAATGCACATGAGTTTACGTCAGAAGAAGCACGTCGTGCCGGCGCCAGAAGTCATATAAACGACGACGATCGCCGTGGTCGCAGCTCATCTTCGAGCACGCGTAAACGCGACCGTTATGGACGCTTTACCTCGGACTAGCACAGCCTAAACCATAGGCTTAATCTGACCGGATAAAACAGCAATCGTTTTTGTCCGGGAAGATTAGGCCTATTTTTATGGGTGAATGAATGTGGTTTTGATCTTGGGTTGATCATCTTTGTGAATAAGATAAAGCGCAGATTTTTTGTGATTGCTTAGAGTTTTAAGCTCAACACAAACTCATCTTAATAGGATTTATAGGGCAAAAATTTCCCGGATAGCATCACATTTACCCGGTCGCCATTTTCATGGCTTTCGCGTTGAATATCCATACTAAAATCAATCGCGCTCATAATCCCGTCGCCAAATTCTTCATGAATCAGCTCTTTAATGGTAGAACCATAGACATTCACCACTTCATACCAGCGGTAAATTAAAGGATCGGTCGGAACGCTGGTCGGCAGGGAGCCTTTATACGGCACAATTTGCAGCCAGGCCACGGCTTCATCACTCAGGTTAAATATCTGACCAATCTTTTCGGCCTGTTCCTTATTCAATGCCATTTGCCCCAAACAGGCTGCCGTCACCCATTCTTTGGATAAACCAATTTCCTGCGCCACACTGGACCATTGAATATTGTTCAGTACCTTGGCAGATAAAATCATGTCTGTCACTTGCTGGCGGTGGCTAATCATATCTATTTCCTCAACTGCTTATGGCTAAAACACTGAGAAGGGAAAAGCACAATGTATGCCAGCTTAAAATTAGCTCAGATCTTGAATCTGCCCGTGGCGTAAATTTATCTTTCACCCAAAGTTGGTACGTTCCTTGCTGTATCTCCACTGAACTGATGGCAACGACGCCATAAATTTTTAAAACATGTTAGATGATTCAGGCAATGGCGCCTAAGACGTGAAAGTCGTCTTGGGCGCTTTTTATTTGCAAATCATCTCACCGCTAAATTTCAATCGTTGAGGGGTACTCGCAATGGCTTATCTTGCACCTTCCGAATTTGCAACCAAAGTTGTGGATGCCGGTGAATCGAAACTACATATGGCAAACCGTGATGTGCTGATCCGCGCCACCATGGCCGGGGCTATTCTGGCGCTGGCAGCGGTTTTTGCAGTCACCATTGCAGTGCAAACCGGCGTGCCTTTAATTGGTGCATTATTATTCCCGGTGGGCTTTTGTATGTTGTATCTGCTGGGCTATGACCTGCTGACCGGGGTATTTGTCCTGACGCCATTGGCCTGGCTAGATAAACGTCCGGGCGTGACCTGGGCCAGAATCCTGAAAAACTGGGGCGTGGTCTTTGTCGGCAACTTCACTGGCGCCCTGATTGTGGCGGTGATGATGGCGGCAGTCTATACCTACGGCTTTTCAACCGAACCGAACAAGGTCGGTCTGGCGATTGCACATATTGGTGAAGACCGGACGCTGGGCTACAAAGAATATGGCGTAGCTGGGTGGATCACAATTTTCATTCGCGGCATGCTCTGTAACTGGATGGTGTCGCTTGGCGTGATTGGCGCGATGATGTCGACCACCGTTAGTGGCAAGTTTATTGCGATGTGGATGCCGATCATGCTGTTCTTTGCCATGGGCTTTGAACATTCGGTGGTGAATATGTTCCTGTTCCCGTTTGCGATGATGATGGGCGGCGATTTCTCGGTGATGGACTACTTTATCTGGAATGAGTTACCGGTAGCGCTGGGGAACCTGGTAGGTGGTTTGGCTTTAACTGGTCTTGCGCTTTATACCACGCATGTCCGCACTGCACCAAAACGCGAGTTCTAAGTTTTAAGCACACAGGATGAATTCAGGAATCAGGGAAGATTCCAGCCAGTTGAGAACAGCGCATGTCCACTTTGCCATCTTCACACCAGACTTCACTTCAAATTCGGCTTGGGCAATATAGTGCTGCCGGCCGCAAAGAGAGCAATCAGGATTTTCACGGCGCGGCCGTTCCGGAGGGCTATCTGGCACAGCAAAAGGGCATTGCCTGTGCCATTGCCGATGGTATCAGCAGCAGCAATGTCAGTCATATCGCCAGTGAAACCACAGTGTCCAGTTTTCTGGCCGATTACTTTTCGACGCCCGATTCCTGGAGTGTCAAAACTTCGGTCGATCGGGTGATTCGTGCCACCAATTCCTGGCTCTATGCCCAGACCCAGCAAAGTCAGGGCCGTGTCGATAAAGACCGCGGCTATGTCTGCACTTTTAGCGCGCTGGTATTCAAACATGAGACCGCACATCTGTTTCATATTGGTGATGCCCGTATTTACCGCTTGCGTGAGCAGCAGCTGGAACAGCTCAGTGTTGACCATCGGGTCTGGTTATCTTCCCGGGAAAGCTATTTAAGCCGGGCTTTGGGCGTGGCGCAGAAAGTAGAGGTGGATTATTTAAGTCTGCCGTTGGCACAGGATGATATTTTCCTGTTGATGACCGATGGTGTATATGAATATCTGTCGGACAGCCAAATTATCGAGGCACTTCACAGCCCCGAAACTTTAGATCTTGACCAGGTAGCAGAAATGCTGGTCCATCTGGCCGATGCGCAGGGCAGTCCTGACAATTTAACCCTGCAAATTGTGCAGGTACAGCAGCTGCCACAACAGGCCCAGTCACAATTTCAGCCAAGTCACAACCAGCTAAGTCTGGCCCCGGATTTAAGCATAGGTCAGCAGTTTGAAGGCTACCGGATTCAAAATGTACTGCACCAGAACCATCGTAGCCGTTTATATCTGGCCTGGGATGAGACGCGGCAGCAGCAACTGGTCATTAAAATTCCAGCACTGGACTTAACTCAGGATGCACAAGCGCTGGAGCGTTTTCTACTGGAAGAGTGGGTAGCAAAACGGATTCAGCATCCACAGGTGTTAGCGGCCTATCCGCATCAGCGCAGTAAATCTTATTATTTTCAAACCTATGAATATTTATCTGGCCAGACCTTAAATACCTGGCTGCATCAGCAGCGCCAGCCGATTGCGCTTGAAACCGCCATCCAGATTACGGAACAGATCATTAAAGGTTTGCAGGCTTTTCACCGGCTGGACATGCTGCATCAGGATATTCGCCCTGAAAATATCATGCTGAATGCACAGTTAGAGCTAAAACTGATTGATTTTGGTGCAACCCTGGTCAAGGGGATTTCCGAATCACAGCCGCAACATGCCGCGGCTTTGGGCACCTTGGCCTTTATGGCGCCGGAATATTTTTGCTCGCGGCCGGTTTCCACCCGTTCAGACCAGTTTTCACTGGCCGTGGTACTGTATTATGTACTTAGCAAACAGTTACCCTATGGCACCGAACTGGCGCGTTGTCAGACGCTTAAACAGCTAAAAACGGTGCGTTATCATTCAATTTTAGAATATCGGCCAGATATTCCGGTGTGGATTGATGGAGCCTTGCATAAGGCCCTGGCCCTGATGCCAAATGAACGCTATGAGGTATTGTCAGAATTTCTGTATGACCTTAAGCATCCTAACCGGTATTTTTTAAAGCCGGTTCAGTCTTCCTTGCTGGATAAAAATCCTGTTAGATTCTGGCAGGCGGTTTCAGCTATGTTATTTTTATGCTTGCTGTTGTCTTTGGCGTTGATGTTTAGTGTTTAAATTAAATCAGTGATTTTTGAATGCTGGACTGATTATAAAATCAGAGCCACTTGGCTCAGCGATTGTCGTTTCAATACAGCCCCATTTTGATGATGAAATCCGCGCTTAAAATGTATTAATCCCAGCTCCCGAAGGAACTGGGATTACCTACAAAATTAAAGTGAAGAGTTATTCATAACGTCTTCAGGATTGGGTAAATGAGCCAGAAGCTTCGTTCTGGCTCATCGGAATTACCTTACATATTCGGGTAATTCGTGTTAGCGGCAGTGTAAAACTGACCCCCTTGGTTAATATAGCGGTCATGGGGGAGATTAAGAACCACCGCACCATGAGATCGTGACGGTACATTTGAGCCACATCTTACTAAAAGGAATCAGACCAGTATCACGCAAATAGATAGCCAGATTCTATTCCTATATTCGTGACTGGCGTTTAGCCGTGAGCCGATTTATTATTGAATTCGGTGACCAGTGAAGCAATCACCTTTAAATTTATCAAAAGCAATTACATAAAATTATTTACAGGTTCAATAATATACAAGCTAGAAAGTTCCACAGTTTGAAATTAAACGTCGATAAGCCAAGAAAAAGCACAAGCTGCCGATCATTCCGAGATAAAGCAATTTAGGCAAGACTAGCTCTGTAGGTACACCCATCTGATTGAGTTGAATAAACATCTGCACAATTTGGGTGGAAGGCAGGATTTCGCCAACGACTTGCATCCAGATAGGCATTGCAGCATGCGGCCAGGCCGCACCAGATAAAAAGAACAGTGGAATAGAAGTGAATACAATGACATGCCCCGCACGTTCCGGCAGATCCAGAAAACTAGCAAATAAGCAGGTCATGCCAATTATCGTGTAGATAAAAACCGCAACAGCCAGCAGCATCCCGAGCAGGTTGCCACCGCGCGGATAATCAAATAGCCAGAAGCTAAAGCCGAATAAATAGAAACATCCCAGACAGCCAATAGTAAAGACCGCTAAACACATCCCAATCAATGCATTTGTGTTTAATTCTATTTTTCTTTCCCGATATACCAAAATCAGCATACTCAAACCCAGAAGAATAGTTTGGTGGATAATTAAAGGTGCAACCGCAGGAAAGACATAACTGCCATAGCCGGATAGCGGATTAAATAAAGGAATTTGATGCACAGAAAGGGCAGGTGAAAAGTCCGAGACCTCGCCAAAGCGTTCAGTATAGTCTGCCAAAGTTTGCTCAACCGATGTGGCTAAGCCCAGACCAATTTGTTTGGTCACTAAAAAGTTGGCTGTGCTTAAATACAGGCCAATGCCGCCTGTTTCACCATGCCTTAAGCTTTGCGATAAATTGTCCGGTAGCAGTAAAATGCCATCGGCTTTTTGAGATTCAACCCATTGTTTGGCTTCGGCAAAATTGCCGGTAATCGCCTCAATTTCCACATTGGGGCTTTGTGCCACCTGACCAATAATACGGGTGCTTAAGTTACTTTGTTCTTCATCGACAATAATAATCGGTAAGGCTTCAGCCTGCTGTGCCTGATAAGCGGTTGGATAAAAAAAGCTGTAAAACAAGACAGATAGAATCAGCGTGGTAAAGATCGTGCCGTGACTGACAATATCTTTGAAGCTTTGTAGATAGTAAAACCAAAGGGACTTCATTGGACTGCTCCTTTGGCGATTTTTTTAAGAAATAGATAAGCCAGCAGAGCATAAGCCAAAGCATAGATCAGCAACATCAATCCAGCTTGCAGTGAAATATGCAATGGACTACCAATCACCCATTGTTCAGTTTGTAATTTGGCATAGGGAGTAAACGGAATAATATTGGCCCAAAACTGGGTGAATAGGGGCGCATTATTTAAAGGTAAAGTCACACCGGCAAAACTCAAAGATGAACCGCCATAGACCGCAATGATGCCGAAAGATTTGCTTAAATCTTTGGTCGCCAGAACCACTGCGCTACTTAAAAATGCATAGGCGCTATATAGCAGAAATTGTGCCGATAGAATCAGAGCGAGCGAGCCGGCGACAAACCAGCCGCGAATTTCAATCAGCCAGAACATCCAGACCCAGGTCCATAGACTAAAAATAGCCACATAGACCATGTTCTTAGATAGTAATGCTATCCAGATGGACGAGTTGCTGATCCAGCTTGTTAAGGTCTGCCGCTTCAGTTCCTGACCGACGGAAAATGCTACACAACAACACAGCAGTAAATGCAGAATTGCCGGAATGACATAGGGTTCCAGATAGAGTTCATAATTCAGTTGCGGATTATACAGCGGTGATATTTTGATATGCGGTGACGGTGCTTCGAGAGAGGGTAGTCGATTCCCCAGATATTGCTCTCCGCTAAATTCAGCGAGTGCTTGCAGGGTACTGACCAGCATGGCAGAGGAAATGGTATTTCCGATACTGAAATAACTCTGGTTAAAAGCAATACTGATGTCAGCATCCTGGGCACGAACCAGACGTTGCTCAGCACCGCTTGGAATATGGATATAACCCCAAATTTTATTTTGATTTAGCAGGCGCTCAATCTCAGCTGTTTGCTCCGACACTGTAGCAATTTTAAGAGTATGATTCAGGGCCACATGCTGATAAATGCTTTGACTCAGCGCACTCTGGTCTTGATCAATAATCGCAATCGGTAAATGATCCGGTTTCCCTTGAGCAAACATGCTGCTGAATAAAATAATCACCAGTGCAGGTGCCAGCGTGACCAGACACAGATCCCATTTTTCGCTGAGCAGATAGCGCAGTTCGCGCCATATACCCGTCCACATTATAGGGTCTCTTTCAGTTTAAATAACACGCTCATCCCGACTTTCAGTTCAGGAATCGCTGGTGCGGGTACAAGATGCAGCTTAAAACTTCGCACATCATAGCCGCCGGTTTGGCGTGTAGTTTTAATGGTGGCAAATTCACCCTCGGCACTGATCTGTTTGATTTTAAAAGTGGCGGTTTTATCTAGGGCGGGAATATAACCTTCAATACTGCTCAT
The DNA here is from genome assembly GCF_013418555.1 of Acinetobacter sp. YH12134. Taxonomy (NCBI): domain Bacteria; kingdom Pseudomonadati; phylum Pseudomonadota; class Gammaproteobacteria; order Moraxellales; family Moraxellaceae; genus Acinetobacter; species Acinetobacter sp. YH12134. Next base: position 112,747 of record NZ_VPBT01000005.1, read on the forward strand.
TTTCTGAAACGGGGCATATTGGTCTTCACGAATATTCAGGCTCACCCACATTTGATCTTCAATCAGGCTGACCACAGGGACTGCGGTGGCTACCAGCTCCGAGACTTTGCCATAGGTTTTAGACACCGTTCCGTTTACAGGTGCTACTAATTGGGTTTCTGCCTCTAATGCATTGGCTTCATCCAGCGCAGCCTGGGCAATATCTACTTGTGCATCGGCAGAACTCTTTTGCTGCGAGGTGCTGCCACGTTTGGCACGTGCGTATTGCTGATACGCTGCTTCTGTCATTTGTGCCGCTGATTGACTGGCTGCATACAATTCATCACGGCGCTGGCGTGAAATCACACCTTCCTTAAATAAATTTGCACCACGCTCATAAGAAACTTTGGCTAAATTTTGCTGTGCTTTCAGCGATTGCCAGTTGGCATACAGGCTGGCGATATTTTCTTCTTGCGAGCCACGTTCAGCAGTCGATTGTAAGGCCAGCGCAGATTGTAAAGCCGCTGCGGCTTGCTGTTTTTTGGCCTGAATTTCCGGGCTGTTTAAGCGCACCAGCACATCGCCTTTTTTGACTCGCTGACCTTCTTCTACATAAATTTCTTCAATACGGCTTGGCACTTTGGTCGCCACCTGAACTGTTTCAGCTTCTACACGACCCTGCAATTCAAGCGGAGCCGGTTGGTAGCTTTTCCATAATCCAAATGCGATGACTGCCAGCAGAACTGGAATCAGGGCGAGCAATAAATATTTTTTCTTTTTAGCGATTTCAGGAGCTTGTTGTTGCTCGGTCGAAGTCGTCGCGTTGTTTTCTATTTCAGTTTTTGTTTCTACCTGTTGCGCAGGCGATTTTTCTGTATCGCTGGATGAAGCCGCTTCATTCACAGGATCATTGGGTTTTTGATCTTCGTTCATGTTCGGCTCCATTAGCGAATATAGTGAGTGTTGGTATGTTGGATGTAGTTCGGAAATTCTGCAATCGAGCCATGGCTTTGTAATAGTGTGGCCAGTGACATCACATATTTGTAAGCATTCAAGGCAGTTTCGGCTCGTAGTCCGCTCAGCACATTTTGTGCATCGATGACCTGTATGGCGGTGCCCGTATCTTCTTTAAAGGACAATTCTTGGATGCGTAAATTTTCCTGTGCGGCTTTCAAATTTTGTGCCAGAAGTGCATCACTTTGCTGTGCGCTGAGTGCTTCGCTATAAGATTTATAAATCAGATTTTCAATTTCCTGCTGGGTGCGTGCAGTGAGCAGTTCTGTGGCAGAGCGTTTGAGTTCGGCAGCCTGAATATTTTTGTTTTTATCGATCCCAGAAAACAGGTTATAGCGTGCGGCAACTCCGACAATCCAGTTTTCATTTTGATCCAGACTATATTCACCAAAAGCAAAAACATTCGGTTTTTTAGCTGCTTGCTGGGCTTTGACATTGGCTTGAGCTAATTGAGTATCCAGCTGCATTTTTTGAATCAGCGCAGAGTTCTGACTAAAGGTTTTCAGCAGATGATTTAAGGCCTGTGGCTCGGTTTTATTGACAAATAAAGGCGTCGAAAGTTCGGTGATGCTACTTTCCTGAAGCAGATTATTCAGCTGGAACAGGGCAGCATTCAAATTGGCCTGTGTATTTTGCTGGCTGCGCTCGGCATTATTGCGTGCCACTTCAAACTGCATGCGGTGCCCTTTACTGATAAAACCTTGCTGTTCCATCTTTAAGGCATTGCGATAATGCTGCTGCATGGCATTCAGATTAAACAGCGCAGCTGCATGCAGTTGCTTTTGGAGCTGTACATTAAAATAACTTTGAATCAGTTCAAAACGCTGCGTGTCTTGCTGCTGTTTGTTGCTGAGCTGACTACGACCGACCTGAATATTGGCGATTTCTTTAGCGCTGCTTGTCAGCCCACCGGTATAAAGCGGCATCATGACTGAAATCGTCGGGCGAATCACCTGATCTTCAAGGATGACATTAGACGTATCCGGAATCAGACCAACTCCGCTATGAATAGTATTGTTAAGTCCATCACGCAGTGGATCGGTAATACCTGCAGGTAGATCCACGCCATTACTGGCCTCCCACTCATTAAGCCGGCCATTCACGCCTTGAGAGAGTGAATTCTCCAGATTATTTTTAAATTGCTTTAATGGAATATCGACTTCACTGTGAAAGGCATAGGCACGAACATTCAGGTCGACTCGTGGCAGACCTATACCTTCCACTGCTTCAGCTTCAAGTTTTGAAGCCTGTTCCAGACTTTGATAGGCTTGGCTGCTATAAGAATTTTGCAACAACTGACGTTCAGCGTCCTGAAAGCTGATGCTCTGCGCATGAGCAAAGCTGCCATACATCATCGATGCAAGCAGATTTAAACCCCAGACAAGCTGTCTTTTATTTTTCTTTAAGTTCATAAAGTCGCTAAACTGATTTAAAGCCGGTGATGTTATCCGGCTAGTATAAAATCAAAGGTTCGCAGATAGAACTAGTGTAAAGTTATAGTATTGTTTCTTTTACATCTGTATGGCTTTGTTGCACAAGCCTATCTGAACCGTACCGGGTTTGTCGGAGACTTTTTTATTTAAGTTAGGTCACCTGACCTAACGGGTTAATCTTATCATAGTACATTGCTTCAAACTCAAAAGGCGATACATAACCCAGTGCACTGTGTACACGCTTTTTATTGAACCAATCTACCCAGTTTAGTGTCGCAAGTTGTACATCTGCTAAACCTTGCCAATCTGCTTTTAAATATTCAATCACCTCTGTTTTGTATAAGCCATTCACCGTTTCAGCCAGAGCATTATCGTATGAATCACCAGTTGTACCGACTGATGCTCGTAAATTTGCTGCTTCTAAACGATTGGTATAGCGAATCGAAAGATATTGCACACCTCTATCGGAATGATGAATCACATTCTTTGGCATGCCTCGATCGTGCAATGCTTGCTCAAGTGCATCGAGCACCATATCTGTATTCATCCGTGTAGATACTTTCCATCCAACAATTGCTCGTGAGAACACATCAATAATAAAGGCGGTATAGACCCAGTCTGAATGAGTTTGAATATACGGGTGAGTAGACCAAAGGAATCTCACCCTTATATCCGCACTTATGAAGGGTGGCTATATCTCGCAGTTGTGATTGACCTGTTTTCACGTCTTGTTGTTGGCTGGTCTATGAAATCCAGAATCACGGCAGATCTGGTTTTAGATGCGTTATTGATGGCTTTGTGGCGAAGAAACCCAAAGAACAAAGTCCTAATCCATTCTGACCAAGGCAGCCAATACACCAGTCATGAATGGTAGACATTTCTCAAGCATCATAATCTTGAAAGTAGTATGAGTCGTCGACTTGCGCAGTACACTGCTCATGCCATGACAATGCTGTTGCAGAAAGCTTCTTCCAGCTATTAAAGCGGGAACGAATTAAAAAGAAAATCTATGCGACCAGGACTGAAGCAAGGTCGGATATCTTTGAATATATTGAGATGTTCTACAATTCAAAACGCAGATATGGTTCCAATGGTCAGCGTTCTCTATTAGATTATGAAAAGGCCCATCAAAAGATGATTATGTGTGTCTAGAATTTTGGTGGCTATTCACATTGATAGTTTTGCTTGCCATATAGTTTGAGGCCATTTTTCTTTATACTGTCACTTAGACAGGTTGGACATTTGATTTCTAGTGTTATTTGCATCTCACTATCTTATCAAAAGCCAACCTGTTTTTTTCAGCATACTTTTTGAAACACCACCAAAAAACCAGGTTGAAAAAGTCAGCTTTAAGCTTGTCTGAAGCAATGACCATTGTCATTTTATTTCATCAATCCGGTTTTAGATTCTTCAAATATTTTATTGCTAAATGATCGTTCCATTCTGGAAATCTGCTTTATTGTTTGAACCCCAATAAGCCAACTTTCCAAAATATGCTAAAAGGCTAAGTGGATTTCATCGAACTCAGGTTATTTTAACTCTGCATAATCCCGCTGACACCGGTCACAATCATATCAATGGCAATGGTCCCAATCAGCAAGGCGGCCAGACGCCCGACAATATCGACATACAAATCAATATAATTGGAATGTTTATGCTGCAAATGATCATGCGCATATTTCATTAAAATAAGTAGGCTACAGGTCAGAAATAGCGTCACAAAAATCACCAGCACCAGTTGCCACAGGCTTAGCTGAATTCCGGTAATGACCGCGGCGCTGATGGTTCCCGGGCCAATCATAAACGGCATGGCAATGGTGCCGGCCAAATGATGTGGCGCACCGCGCATCACCCCAATGGTATCGGCGCCTTCAAACACATAGCGATAACCAATCACCAGAAAAATAATCCCGCCAAAAATCTGGAAAGATTCAAAACGGACATGCAGGACATCATGAAAAAAGGCTTCACCGGTTTTGGCGAAAATAATAAACACCACAAAGCTGATTAAACTGCCCTGAATCAGGGCGCGATTAAACACTCGGGTCTCGGAATTACGGATAATGCCGAGCATATAAATACTCATTAAAAACGGGTTTAATAATGAGAAAAACAGTGCAAAGGCGTGAAGCGATTCAGACATCCTACAGATTCCTTATTGATCCGGGTCTGGAAAGAGCGGGCGCTTGCCTGGACTAATCCGGTTGATGTGCAAGAACATCAAATGGCGCTCGTATTTATCCAGAATGTCGTTAATGACCTGTTCCTTGCTATAACCCACCAGATCATTGCCTTGCGAGCCTTCAAACAGATAGGTTTCCAGACGGTAATAGTATTTCTTGGTGCGTTTGCCGCGTGAACTGAAGTTGGGTGTGTCATAACGGATTGGCCAGATCTGGTAAACGAAGTTTTCTTCTTCATCCAGCTGAATGGTTAAATCCAGATGTGACAGTTCCGGTTCATCATCCAGGGCTTTTTCCGCCAGATCGACCTGAATGCCTTTGTTGATGAATTCTGTGGCCACCGCCTGCATTGCCGGTTTACAGACCTCTTCCAGCATTTGCTGGGTTTGCGATAAATTGGCATGTAACATTACCCGGCTGAGGCGTTTTTTCCAGTTAAAGATGTCGACATTACCGACTACAGGTGCCGCATTCATGCTGGTACTGGCCTGACGAAAATCTTCCAGTCTTAATGACTTGTACAAACCCGCCATCACAAAGAAAATTACAAAGCTAAAAGGCAGTCCCATAATAATGGTGGTGTTTTGCAGCGCGGTCACACCATTGGCCATCAGCATCGCCAGGGTCAGTAAACCAATCGCCAGCGCCCAGAAGACACTTAACCAGCGCGGCGAATCATGTTCAATATTGCTAAATTTGGTGGTGAAATTCCCCAGCACCAGTGCCCCTGAATCGGCAGAAGTCACATAAAACAGCAAACCGGTAATGGTGGCGACGCCGGCCAGAAACGGGAACCACGGATATTGGGCAAGCAGGTCATAGAAACCATGTGCCGGATTGGCCAATACGGTGGTGGCCAGCTGGGTATTGCCATCAAAAATCACGCTGTGCAGGGCGCTATTTCCAAAAATCGACAGCCAGGTCAGGGTAAACAGCAGGGGAATAATTAAGGTACCGGCCACAAATTCACGGATGGTCCGGCCACGGGAAATTCGCGCCAGAAACAGGCCGACAAACGGCGACCAGGCAATCCACCAGGCCCAGAAAAACAGGGTCCAGCTGTTCATCCATTCTTTCGGTTGCTGAAACGGAAAACTGGTTAAGGACAGTTGCGGGAACTGGCTAATATAGTCGCCAAAGTTCTGGATTAACGCTGCCAGTAAAAACTCGGTATTGCCCATCACCAGAATAAAAAGCAGCAGACCAATCGACACATAAATATTGACTTCAGACAGAATCCGGAGGCCTTTATTTACCCCAGAAGCCACTGAAATTGCAGTAATAATGACTGCAACGGCAATCAGCGCCGACTGGATCAGCAGGTTTTCTGGCACATCAAACAGTACATGCAGGCCGTAGTTGAGCTGAACCACACCAATCCCGCAGGTGGTGGCAATACCAAAAATGGTGCCCAAAACGGCCGCGGTATCAACACTATGTCCAATCCAGCCATTAACACGCTTGCCAAAAATCGGATAAAGTGCCGAGCGGATGGTTAGCGGCAGGTTATAACGATAACTAAAATAACCCAAAGCCACGCCAACCAAGGCATACATGCTCCAGCCAGTTAATCCATAGTGGAACAGGGTCCAGACCATTGACTGGCGCGCAGCCTCAAAAGTCTGGCCTTCGCCGACAGGCGGATTCATATAGTGAGACAGCGGTTCGGCCACCGAGAAGAACATCAGGTCAATCCCGATTCCGGCCGAGAACAGCATTGCCGACCAGCTCAGCAGGCTAAATTCCGGCTTGGAATGTTTGGGACCTAATTTGATGTCGCCATAACGCGACAGGGCAATAAACAGTACAAAGACCAGATATAAGGTGGCCGCCAGCAGGTAATACCAGCTAAAGGTCCGACTGACCCAGTTCAAGATTTGGGTAATGAGCTGATTCGCCTGGTCATTAAATAAAATCGTAACCAGCGAAAACAGCAGGATAAGTGTTGCCGAAAGAAAAAAGACAACTTTGTTCAGACTATCGGTCGTCTGTTCAGTTTTCTTTTGCATAAATCTGTGACCATATTTTTTTAATTCGGATCTACAGCGCAGTGTGTTTTGGCTTAACCAGACTATAGGCATGGCTCTCATTACAAACATTTGCAAATGAAAAACAAACTGAGCTGTACATCAGGAAGCAGACGGGACTATAATTTATTTTAATTGAACGTTCAATTAAAATAACGTTTTTATATGTTACCTTGCCTTGTGCATGATTTTTATTAGTCAGGTCGATCTTATGCCTAAAGTTGGTATGCAACCGATTCGTCGTCAACAGCTGATTGATGCCACCTTATCTGCCATTAATGAACTGGGTTTTGCTGAAGCGTCTATCAGCCAGATTGCCCAGCGGGCAGGTGTGTCTACAGGCATCATCAGTCATTATTTTCAGGGCAAGCATGGCCTGATTGAAGCGACCATGCGTTATTTGCTGCAACAGCTGGGCGATGCCATTTCGGCCAGTTTAAATGCCGCAGAAAACACGCCGGAGCAGCGCCTGATTGCAATTGTGCGTGCCAATTTCTCGGCCGAACAGACTGACAAAGCGGCCATGAAAACCTGGCTGGCATTCTGGGCCAACAGTATGCATCAACCTGACTTGCATCGTTTGCAGCAGGTTAACCATTACCGCCTGCATTCCAATATCAAGCATGAGTTTGCCAAACAGCTGGACCGCGATCAGGCCGAACGCGCCGCACAGGGGCTGGCCGCACTGATTGACGGTTTCTGGTTACGCGGTTCCTTAATGACCACTGAACTGGATGCCGATTTACCTATTCAGATTTGTGCCGACTATATCCGTCAGCAACTCAATATTCACTAAATTACGAGGAGAACCGATTGATGCAATTCAATACACAACGACCCTATATTCACGGTCAGTTTGTCGATGCTTCATCCTCTGAAACATTCCAAAGTATTAATCCGGCCAATGCTGAGGTGTTGGCCAGCATTCAAGCATGTAACCAGGCCGATGTTGATCGGGCAGTACAGTCTGCCAAACAGGGACAAAAAGCCTGGGCCGCCATGACTGCCATGCAGCGTTCCCGCATTTTAAATCAGGCCGTAGCCATTTTACGGGCACGCAATGATGAGCTGGCAGAAATTGAAAGCCTGGACAGTGGCAAGCCTTTAAGTGAAACCCGCAGCGTCGATATTGTAACCGGGGCCGATGTGCTGGAATATTATGCCGGCATTTTACCAGCACTCGAAGGCCAGCAAATTCCGTTAAGAGAAAGTTCTTTTATTTATACCCGCCGTGAACCGCTTGGTGTGGTGGCCGGTATTGGCGCCTGGAATTATCCAATCCAGATTGCGTTATGGAAATCTGCACCAGCCTTGGCCGCAGGCAATGCCATGGTGTTTAAAGCCAGTGAAATTACCCCACTTACCGCGTTAAAACTGGCCGAAATTTATAGTGAAGCCGGAGTACCGGACGGCGTCTTTAATGTGGTGACCGGTGGTGGCGATGTGGGTAGCTATTTAACTGAGCATCCGGAGATTGCCAAAGTATCCTTTACCGGCGGTGTGAGTACCGGTAAAAAAGTAATGGCACAGGCGGCGGCGTCCAGCTTAAAAGAAGTCACCATGGAACTTGGTGGAAAATCACCGTTAATTATCTGTGAAGATGCCGATCTGGATCTGGCTGCCGATATTGCCATGATGGCCAATTTCTACAGTTCTGGACAGGTGTGTACCAATGGAACCCGGGTGTTTATTCCTAGTGCATTAAAAGCCGCTTTTGAAGAAAAGATTCTGCAGCGCATTCCCTATGTGCGCATGGGTCAGCCTTTAGACCCGAACACTAATTTCGGGCCACTATCCAGCTTTGCCCATATGGAAAAAGTATTGCATTACATTGAGCTGGGCAAACAGCAGGGCGCTCGTCTGTTAACAGGCGGGCAGCGCGCAGCGGCAGCTGAATTTGCGCACGGGGCTTTTGTCGAACCCACAGTATTTACTGATTGTCATGATGAAATGTGCATTGTTCAGGAAGAAATTTTTGGCCCGGTTATGAGTATTTTAAGTTATGACAGCGAAGATGAAGTAATCCGCAGAGCCAATGCCACCACCTATGGTCTGGCTGCTGGTGTGGTCAGTCCGGATTTAAGCCGTGCCCATCGCATTATTCATCAGATTGAAGCGGGGATTTGCTGGCTGAATACCTGGGGTGAATCTCCGGCAGAAATGCCGGTTGGTGGCTATAAACAGTCCGGTGTTGGCCGTGAAAATGGTCTGGTGACCTTACAGCACTATACCCAGACCAAATCGGTTCAGGTGGAACTGAGTCCTTTCCAGTCTGTATTTTCAGCTTAAGGGAGGATCATGCTGCATGAACTATGACTATATTATTATTGGCGCAGGTTCTGCTGGGAATGTGCTGGCGGCTCGATTAACTGAAGATCCGGACACGACGGTGTTGCTCCTAGAAGCAGGTGGGCCGGACTACCGGCTGGATTTTCGTACCCAGATGCCTGCCGCGCTGGCTTATCCCTTACAGGGCCGGCGTTATAACTGGGCTTATCTGACCGACCCGGAACCGTATATGAATAATCGCCGCATGGAATGTGGTCGTGGTAAAGGCTTGGGCGGGTCCTCCCTGATTAACGGCATGTGTTATATCCGCGGCAATGCGATGGATCTGGAACAATGGGCCAGTTTGAAAGGACTGGAACATTGGAGCTATGCCGACTGCCTGCCTTATTATAAAAAGGCCGAAACCCGTGATATTGGCGGCAATGACTATCATGGCGACAGTGGTCCGGTACAGGTCGCCACCCCGAAAGCCGGAAATAACGAGCTGTTTCATGCCATGGTCGATGCTGCGGTACAGGCTGGCTATCCACGTACCGATGATTTAAATGGCTATCAGCAGGAAGGATTTGGCCCGATGGACCGTACCGTAACCCCACAGGGACGCCGTTCCAGCACGGCGCGTGGTTATCTGGATATGGCCAGACAACGCCCGAATTTAACCATTCGCACCCATGCCATGACCAATAAAATTCTATTTCATGGCAAGCAGGCGGTGGGAGTTGAATATTTTCAGGGACAAAGTACCGCGCAGCCACAGCAAGTCTTTGCAGAAAAAGAAGTGCTGCTCTGTGGGGGTGCCATTGCTTCCCCGCAAATTCTGCAGCGTTCCGGTGTCGGTAATGCCCAGCATCTAAAAAGCCTGGAGATTCCGGTGGTTCATGATTTACCGGGCGTAGGTGAAAACCTACAAGATCATCTGGAAATGTATTTGCAGTATCAGTGCAAAAAACCGGTCAGCTTATATCCCGCCTTAAAATGGTATAACCAGCCAAAAATTGGCGCAGAATGGCTGTTTTTAGGTCAGGGTGTGGGTGCCAGTAACCAGTTTGAAGCCGGTGGCTTTATCCGCACCTCCGATGAGTTTGCCTGGCCGAATATCCAGTATCACTTTTTACCGGTCGCCATTAACTACAATGGCAGTAATGCCATTCAGCAGCATGGTTTTCAGGCGCATGTTGGTTCTATGCGCTCTCCATCTCGTGGGCGGGTCAAACTGCGCTCCAAAGATCCGTTTCAGCATCCAAGTATCCTGTTCAATTATATGAGTACCGAACAGGACTGGCGCGAGTTTCGTGATGCCATCCGCATTACCCGGGACATCATGCATCAACCTGCTTTAGATGCCTATCGCGGCGAAGAAATCAGCCCGGGCAAACAGGTACAAAGCGATGCCGAGCTGGACGAATTTATCCGTAACCACGCTGAAACTGCGTTCCATCCATCTTGCAGCTGCAAAATGGGTGAAGATGATATGGCGGTGGTCGATGGCTACGGGCGGGTACATGGGCTGCAAAACCTGCGAGTGATTGATGCTTCCATCATGCCGCTGATTATTACCGGCAACCTGAATGCCACCACCATTATGATGGCCGAAAAACTGGCCGATCATATTCGTGCCAAACCGGCGCTGGCCAAATCTACGGCGCCATTTTACCGGGCCAATACGCCAGTCCGGTCAATCTAGCCGCGACAGAACGCTTTGATCTCTTAGATCATTTTGATGTGGATTTTTATACACATCCTTTTTCTTAGTTAAAACCAGATACCCAACCATCCGCACAGCTCACGGTCCGATGGTTGGCTGGGATTTTTTACATTTAATCAGGTTAAATTTTAAAACAATGATTCCATTTACAAGAACAGTGGTCGCCGCCGGGTGTCTGTCATGTATCAGCATGTCCAGCTGGGCCAATGATGCATCCTCTTCCTCTATTGATGTGTCTGGTCAGCTGACCGCAGTATCTAAATATGTGTCGCGCGGTCTGACCAATGCACCAGAAAATGAAGACTTGGCTTTGCAGGCCTCTTTAACCCTGGGTTACGGAAATTTTTATGCTGCTTATTGGGGCAGTACACTGGGTTATTCATACCGCGATTTACAACAAGGCCGGCAATACAGCACCGATAAAATGGAACATGATTTTATTGTCGGGCATGTGTCAGATTTTAAAGGCCTCACTTGGGATCTGTGGAATGCGACCTATTATTATCCGGGTGGGGACAGTACCACCTCCAATGAACTGGGCCTGCGTGTCAGCAAGAATGTGAATGATCAGGCTACACTAACCTTTGGTGTGTCGACCTATTTATATGATGTGGTGTATATGAATCAGGGGGATACCTATGTCAGCCTGAACTATGCCCATCAGCTCAGCGACAAATTAACTGGAAATCTGGCCGTTGCCGGTTCCTATTTTAATGACTCCGGCAAATATGAAGGTCAGGAATTTTTAGATACCCAGACCGATACCGCTTTTCGTTTTGCCTCGGTCGGGCTGGATTATGCAGTTGCGCCGAATGTGAATGTCTTTTCCGATTTCATTCTTGGTGGCTATGACCGCAGTAAAATCAAACAGAAAAATCAGGCGGTTTGGGGCTTAAGATATAGCTTCTAATCTAGTCCCCAAGCATCAACCCTTTAATTGAGCGTGGAAGAGGGCTGTTCCGGCCGAATGCGAATGCTTAAACCCTGAGGAAGGTTCAGGCTTAAATCCATCTGGTAGTGATGATGTTGGAGCAGCGCTTTCACCAAAGCCAGCCCTAAACCATGACCCTGTTGCTGGGCAGATTTACGCCAGAAGCGCCGGGTCATCTGGGTCAGTTCAGCGCCAGTCAGCCCCTGACCATCATCTTGTACCAGCAGTTGCTGATTATGCATGGTAATTGCAATTCGGCTTAAACCTTGGGCATGTAGCAGGGCATTTTCCAGCAGATTTTTCAGAATCGTCTGCAAGCTCAGCGGTGGTAGTTGCAGGGTCTGCAGACTTTCCCAATCGACCTGCAATATGCTATTTAAATGTGGATAAACCGGACTTAATTCTTCCATCACTTGCCTCAAAACTGGTGCGACTTCGGTGGTTTCCGAATCTGGGGCGGCTTGCGCAGCGTCATGATCGGTCTGGCTCAGTAATAACAACTGTTCCAGCAACTGCTGATAGCGCCAGATACTGTTTTCGGCCTGTTTCAGGTTTTCAATCAGCTTGCTGGCCTGCGCCGGATTCTGTTCAACCATCATCCGGCTGAGTTGTACATGAGTTTTAATTGCAGTTAAAGGACTACGCAGTTCATGCGCGGCATAGGCGGTAAACAGTTTTTCATTTTCCAGACTATGGTGCAGATTCTGAATCAGCTGATTGGAATTATCGACAAAAGGCTGGACTTCTTTGGGAATTTTGCGCGCATCCAGATGTTGCAGATAATGCGCCGCATCTGACAGCGAATGCTGTTTATCTGCCAGTTGCTGGGCCATATCATCTAAAGGGCGGAATTCTTTACGCAAAATATGAATCACCAGCGCCATACAGATCAGTAGCGATAACACCAGCGGAATCAGCACCGATTGCAGAATCTGTTGCAATAAAGAGGCTCTAAGCACCAGCCGTTCTGCGGCCACCACCTGAATGTCGCCTTTACGCAGCACATAACTGCGCCATTCCACACCATTTTCCTGCCAGGTGCTAAAACCCGGTTGCTGTCCGGTCAGCTGCACCGGCGCACCGCGGGTACGAGCCACCACATACGGTCCCAAGGTAATATCCGAACTAAACACCGACACTTCACAGGCAATCAGGTTTTGCGCATGATACTGTTCGGCCACCTGTTTTAAGGAATCGGGATTAATTTCCTGGAGCGGCAAATGCTGAATCAGCCGCGCCACCATTTGTGCAGAGGCAAACAGGCGCTGATCCAGCGTATCTTGCAGCCGCTGCTGCAAATCATAATATAGCCAGCAAAACACCAGACTCCACAGGCTAAGAAACACCATCATAAACATGCTGACCAGCCGCCATTTTAAACTGTAGTTCTGCATGTTCAGCTCTCGGTTTCCGGCACTTTAAACATATAACCAACACCACGAATGGTCTGTATCAGCTGCGGCTCTAGTTTCTGGCGTAAATGATAAATATGCACATTCAGCGCGTTGCTCTCGATACTGTCCTGATAGCCATACAGTTTATCGAGCAGCTGTTCATTTTTTAAAATCTGGTTGGGATGGCTCATCAGGGTTTCCAGCAGGCTGTATTCGCGCCGTGACAGAGTCACCGGCTGCTGCTGGAACGTCACTTCCTGGGTATCGCGGTTTAACTGTAAATCACCCAGTTGTAAAAGGTTTGAAGAAAAGCCTCGATTACGCCGTGCCAGCGCATGTATACGGGCAATCAGCTCATCCAGTTCAAAGGGTTTGGTCAGGTAGTCATCGGCCCCCAGATTTAAGGCTTTTACACATTGCCGGGTTTGATGTCGGGCGGTTAAAACCAGTACCGGAAGATGAATCTCATCCTGGCGCCACTGCTGCAGCAGTTCCAGACCGTCCTGATCGGGCAGGCCCAAATCCAGCAGGCACAAATCGACCGCACTTTGCCGGATAAAATAATCAGCAGCGCGTGCAGTGGCCACGTGCTCGACTGAAATATTTAAATAGTCCAGCGCTGAACAGATACTTTGGGCAATATAAGGATCATCTTCGACCAGAACCACAAACATAGTTACTCTCCACCTGAAATCCTATTTTATAAATAATGAGCTATGTTAATGTTCTCTTAATTTAATCTTTTTAATAATGAATCGGGTTTTCTACAGAAAAATGGACGTCATGATTACGCGTGTAAGTGCTTTGCTTGTGGTTCTTTGTGCATTCTGGCCAGTCTGGTCACAGGCGCAGGAGTTCTTGCCACCCGATCAGGCGTTTCAGTTTCAGGCGCGTTCTATTAGCGATGATCAGGCGGAACTGCGCTGGACCATCGCCAAAGATTATTATTTATATCATGATCAGCTACAGGTGCGTAGCGATGCTGGTGCGCTAAAATTACAGCTGCCGGTGCCGGAAGATAAGAACGATCCGACCTTTGGCCAGACCAAGGTGCATTATCATCAGGTCAAGACCACAATTACGGTCGCGCCAAACCAGCAATTTAAAATTCAGTGGCAGGGCTGTGCCGAAAGCGGTTTATGTTATCCGGTGCAACGCGCCACCATTCAGACCGATGCGCAAGGCTTGTTGCCCCAGTCAGATGCGCCTTCAAGCGAACGGCGTTTATTAAGTGCCGCCAAACCGGTCGCGCTGGATGCACCGGCTAAAATTGAAGCGGCACCAAGTAAACCTGAAAAAACAGTACTGACAACTACATCTGCTGCCGCCGAAGAAGCAGTCATTGAAAATGAGTCGATTGCCGCAGTAGAGAATACAGAGCCGACAAAACTCACTGATGCTGTCGCGGCTTCAGAAATTTCAGTCGTAGCGTCTAATCCGGTGCCGGCCAGTGAAATCGCAGGCGAGACACAAACGGCAGCCGCCGCGTCATTACAATCTGAATGGAACAACGACCAGTATTTTTTCAATTTACTCTCGGAACATCATTTATTTTTTAATCTGCTGATTTTTTTAGGTTTTGGTATTTTACTGGCCTTTTTACCTTGTTCTTTGCCACTGATTCCAATTTTGTCTGGCATTCTGGTACAGCGTCATCGTGGTTATCGTGCTGCGTTGATTGCGCTGGCTTTCGTACTGGGTATGGCCGCAGTGTATGCGGTGATGGGACTGGCGGTTGCACAACTGGGCTATAGTTTCCAGCGCTGGTTCCAAAGCCCGATCTTTATTGGCATCTTTGCGGTGCTATTTATCTTGTTTGCCTTGAACCTGTTTGGGGTGTATCAGCTGTCCTTACCACAAGGTTTATTACAACGACTGGACCGATGGCAGCAAAAACAGCAGGGCGGTACGCTGGTGGGTGCTGCGTTAATGGGGATGATTTCCGCGCTGATTGTAGGTCCGTGTATGAGCGCGCCTTTGGCCGGTGCTTTGCTGTTCGTATCGCAGTTGGATCAGCCAGTACTTGGCGCGACCTATCTGTTTGTACTGGGTCTGGGCCTCGGGATTCCTTTATTTATTGCCGCTGTATTTGGCGCCAAATATTTACCGAAACCGGGTTTGTGGATGGACCGGTTGAAATTCAGTTTCGGCTTTTTAATGCTGGCGCTGGCGGTTTATTTCGCCCGCCCATTGCTGCCGACTGTGGCCTATTTCCTGTTGATGGGCATTATTTTCCTGGCACTGGCGATTTACTGCTTCGATTTAATCCGCAGACATCTGCAAGGGAAAATTTCGCGTGTTGGCGTTATTGTGCTGGCGCTGGCCATGACCGCTATTGGTATTTGGCATATTCAACATGGCCTTCAGCAGATGGGTGCGGTCCATGCCCAGCAAACACTCAGCTGGCAAAAGGTGCATACCCAGCAGGAACTGGCACAGCTGCTACAGCAAAACAGTGGACGCAGTATCGTGATTGATGTCTATGCCGACTGGTGTGTGGCCTGTCAACCGGTAGAAAATGAAGTCTTGCCACGTACCGATGTACAGGCCGCCTTGCAGGATGTGGTACGAATTAAACTGGATTTAACCGAGTATCATCCATCTCAAGATGCATTACTGCGTGACTGGCAGATTCTTGGCCCACCGACCATGATTTTCCTGGACAGCCAGCAGCAGGAACAGCGTACTTTGCGTTTAACCGGCACCTTTAGCGCGACCCAACTTATTCAGCGCTTGCAGCAACTTCAGCAGGCAAACACGCCATGATGGTTTCTGCAACGGCGCTGCATATAGGCCCATTGATGTTGCCGTGGCAGATGGTGCTGCTGCTCACCGGATTAGTGCTGGTGTATGGGGCAGGGCGATATTTCAGACACAAACAGCAATGGCCTGAACCTAGCTGGCGCATCTTTAGTGACAGCTTGTGGACATCATTCTGGGTGGGGTTAATTGCCGCACGACTGTTTTTTGTGCTGATGCATGCCGATCTTTATCTGGCGACACCACTGGATATAATCAAAATTCAGGACAAAGGCTTTCATTTTTATGGCGGATTGATTGCCGGCATTGGGTGGTTTTTATGGAAAAACCGGGCATTGGCCAATCTGCCTAAAGCGATATTGATCGCGCTATTTGTTGCGATCCAGCTTTGTCTGAACTGGGGTATTCAATCAGTCTTGCCACAGCAGAATCAGTATCCTGACCTGCAATTTCAAAATTTACAGCAGCAACAGGTGCCGCTACAGCACTGGGTTGGCAAACCGACCGTCATCAACCTGTGGGCCAGCTGGTGTCCGCCGTGTCACCGGGAAATGCCGGTTTTACATCAGGCCCAGCAGGATTATCCGGACATTCATTTTGTAATGCTGAATCAGGGCGAAACGACTGACACGGTACAGGATTATCTGCGTCAGCATGGTTTTAATTTCCAGCATGTCCTGTTTGATCCTCAAGGTGACATGGCCACCCAGATGAATATGTACGGCTTGCCAAGCACCTTGTTCTTTAATGCACAAGGACAGCTCGTGCATCGACATATGGGAGAACTGACCCAGCCGATGCTGCGTCGCTATATCAACGATCTTTCTGCTCCATCTTCAAAATAACAGGAAATTCTCATGAAAATGATTTATCCCGCTGCGTTGTTCCTGCTGCTGTTAAATACGACAGCATTTGCCCAGACTGATCTGAAAAAACAGATTGAGCAGGAAGGCTTTAAATTTATCAAACAGATTGAAGCGCCAGAAAAAATGACCGGATGGGCCGGGCATATGCAGCAAAGTCCGGCAACCGTGTTTATTTCCAATGACCAGAAATATTACATTATTGGCGATTTGCACAATGCCAAGGGTGAGAACCTGACCATCAAAGCGCTTGAAACCCATGTCAAAGACGCCGTGCTGGATGATGTCTGGAAAAGTCTGGAAAACTCCACCTGGATTCAGGACGGACAAAAAGATGCGCCGCAGATTGTATATGTATTTTCAGACCCGAATTGTCCGTATTGCCATACCTTCTGGCAAAAGGCACGTCCGTGGGTGAAGGCGGGGAAGGTACAGCTTAGACATATTCAGGTGGCAGTCATTCGTGATGAGAGCCGCGGGCAAGTGGCGACCATGCTGATGGCTAAAAATCCGCAGCAGGTATTTACCAGTTACAATGCCAACAAAGGGCAAAACAAGTTAAAAATTACCAAGAATATCCCTGCTGATATTGCTGCAAAAATAGATGCCAATCAGGAACTGATGGCTAAATATGGTTTCTTTGCCACGCCGTCAATGGTGTGGAAAAACCAGCAAGGCGAGTTTAAGTCCGCCCAAGGGATGACGGAGGATTTAAGAGAGATTTTTGAGAAGTAAAAGGTTCATGAACAATGGCAGATGTTGTTTAGGTTATCACCTGTGGCTTAAAAATTCTCCCCTTGCGGAATGCTGTTCCTCACCTCTTTAATAAATAGGGGGTAGAGGAGATTAGATATAAAAAAGACCGTCGCTAAGGGCGGTTTTTGATCATAACTTGCTAATAATGACAATTGTCGCTTATTATGTATTTAATACAGCCGCCACGCTTAGTTCTTCTTTTGAAGTCCGCGCAACCTTGGCGGTTTTTTATGCCTCGATTTTAGTGAATTATGTTAAAACCTTATAATAAAAAGCCTTTATCATATGCTGAGCAAGTGCATCATCTACAGTCTAAAGGATTGAGTATTCATAATGTTGCTTGGGCTGAAGGAATATTGGCAAAATATGGTTATTATCGCTTAAGTGCATATTGGTATCCTTACCGAATAAGGTAAGGAAATAATGTCTTAGATCGATTCAAGCCGAGCACTTCGTTTGAAAAAATTGTGCAATTATATGAATTTGATACTGAATTACGATTACAAATATTCGGTGCTATAGAAATTATAGAAACGTTTTTACGAACGAAATTAACGTATTATCTCGGTCATCAATATGGTGCATTTGGTATATACAACGCACAAAATTTTTATCCCAAATTTAACCATAGAAAATTTTTAGAAACATGCAACAAAGAAGTTGAACGCTCTAAAGATACGTTCATCCAGCATTTTCAACAAAATTATGATGGTTTTCCTCAAATCCCAATTTGGATGCTGACAGAAGTTTTAAGTTTTGGTTCATTGTCATTTTTATATAGTGGTTTAATAAATAATAAGGCTAACAATAAAGAAGATAAGAAAGCAATCGCACAGCATTTTTCTTTGCATCATGAAAAATTAGCTGAATGGTTGCATATATTGACCTATGTGAGAAATATTTGTGCCCATCATGGACGGTTATGGAATAAAGAATTAGCTATTAAATCTAAAGCTGACAAAGATCCAAATAGGCAATCACCGATTACACCGACGAATAAACGTATCTTCTATGTACTCTTAATCTTAAAAACCTTGCTAAGACCGACAGGATTTGATTCAGAGTGGTGCAATCAATTGAATAAACTCTTAAAACCTATTGTGAAAGATGAAAATTGGCGTGTTGCAATGGGTTTTCCTGATAATTGGGAAGAACATCCTATTTGGAGCTTATGAAATATGGTAAAAAAAATACCAGAATTTTTAGAAGGTCGTAGCCCTGATCGTCAAAATCGCATTTTGGAAAATACAAAAATAATCTTAAAAGATTGTGTTATGGATGAGGTTTATTTATTACAACTAGCAGAAAAAGCGAAAAGTGAAGAAACTATCAGGATAACTTTAGATGACTTAAGAGTTCGAGTTCACAAAAACCGCACTTAAAAGTTTGATAAGCTGAAACCGCGTATCGCTTAGTCTATCAAGTCATTGACGCCAAAATTGTGGTGCTTGTCTTAGACGTTGACCGCCGTGACACCATTTATAAAAAGATGTAAAAAAGACCGCTATATTGCGGTCTTTTTAGTATTTAGACTTTTATAATTTCACCAACTCCACCCGACGGTTTTTCGCCTTACCATCTTCAGTCGCATTATCTGCAACAGGCTGAGTATCCCCAAAACCTTTGGCTGTCAGACGATTTGTATCAATGCCTGCTTTGGTTAGAGCAGTCACTACAGCTTGCGCACGTTGCTCAGACAATTTTAAATTATGCGCCGCATCGCCTGTATTATCAGTATGTCCGTAAATGCCAAGTTTTAAATCATCGTTATCTTTCAGTAAAGCAATAATCTGATCTATTTGTTCTTGTGAGTCTGGCAAAATATCGGCTTGATCTGTGGCAAAGTTAATTTGCACACTCACTTTACTGTCCTGATCCAGACTTTGTTTCAGTGCACTCGACGTCAGTGCTTTGGCAGTGATATTTAAGGGCTGACTTTCCGCTACCATTAAACCCATATAGTGACCAGATTGCGCCAAATGGAACCAAATATTTTTATCCGCTTGTCGAATCACATACGTTTGCGCAGGGTAATTATAAATATCAGCCAAACCTGAACCATGTTGCACCCGAATGGCATCAGGCAGACTGTTGGCAAGCTCTTTGGGGATTTGACTATTGGCAACTTCTACACCGCCAAGCTGTTTAATTACCGCATCAAGATTACGCTGTATTTCTAAATAACTGCCTTCTTTATAATCTGATTTAGCGGTAATACCCGAACTAAACAGTTTTCCTTCAACCCAGTGAAAGTCATGTCCTGTCCAAAACGGCACACGTTCAAAATTTCGTTTTTCATCATTCTGATAGCGATAGCCCTCTGGTAATTCAATATAAGGCAACTCACCAGGCACTGCGCTCGAAATGGGTATGTTATTCAGATCAAAATCTGGGCTGGCTTTGGCAGTTTCATTTGAATCTGATGTGATTTCAGAAGTACTGACTTCAGTTTCAGACTGATCAGAAGTGGGTTTGGCACAGCCATACATAAGTGTCAGTACACAACCTAAACTTAGGCCTAAGATTGTTTTTTGAAAAGTCATCGGATATTTCCTTATTTTACTGATCTTAATATTCTGCTTGTATTTTAAGCAGTATAGCTGAGCCGGTTTAAATTTTCATTTTTTATAGAGGCTGAGCGTCGCTAAGTCGCCTCTCAAGAAGATATGGCTACAGAAGAACACTGCATCTATTCGTTTAATAGGAAGGTAAATCACTGATCATTTACAAGCTAAACCCCTTGATTTTTCCTCATCTTCAACTGAGCCAAATTCATGTTGATGCTTTTATAGACATTTTTATATAAGCGCCGTTTGACCTAAACAGACCAGATCCAAATATTTAGGCGAGCCAATTTTTTATTCCATCAAGAAGCTCATTTTCTTCAACAAAATGTGAAGATATTTAGCTACAATAAAAATTATAAATAATTGTTTTTATTAAAATTAAAAAAATCTATTTTGATTCTAAATCTAGCTTTTTGGCCTTTTTCCAGCAAGAAAAATTGGACTCGATTGATGACTCATAGGGCAGTCTATTTTTCTATATTTTCGCCTTAAATAACGCTATTCAAATCAAAACATGAATTTAATTCACTATTAACTTAGATTAAATCATTTTTATTCATCTTAGGGTTCACGTATAACTAAAACCAGAAAGACATTCAGATTTTTATTTTTAGATATTTAAAGCGGTGGAACAGATGAGTCAACAGTTTGCATGTTCAATTAAACGTATTCGTTTTGATGAAAACTATCAACCAGCGGACAGTACCCGTTTAACAACCAACTTTGCCAATCTGGCGCGTGGCGAAAGCCGTGAACAGAACCTGCGTAACACGCTGCGCATGATCAATAACCGTTTTAATGCCTTGGCACATTGGGATAATCCGAAGGGTGACCGTTATTCACTGGAAATTGATATTGTGTCTGCAGATCTTGATGTCGAAGGCAATGGTAACGCCTTTCCAGCCATTGAAATGCTGAAATCGACGATTGTTGATCATCGTACCAATCAGCGTATTGAAGGCATGATCGGAAACAGTTTTTCATCGTATGTACGTGATTATGACTTTAGCGTGCTTTTATTGTCCCAAGGCCATAAAGCCGGGGAAATGCCTGACAACTTTGGTGATTTGCACGGCAAGCTGTATCAGTACGTGGTGAATTCCGAGGCGTTCCAGTCACAGTTTAATAAACAGCCGGTGATCTGCCTGAGCGTATCGACCACCAAAACCTATTATCGTACCGCCAATATTCATCCGGTGTTAGGGGTTGAATATCAGCAAAATGAATACTCAAGAACAGATCATTATTTCGCAAAAATGGGTTTAACTGTTCGCTATTTTAAACCGGAAAATAGTGCTGCACCTTTGGCGTTCTATTTTAGCGGTGATTTATTGGCGGATTATACCGATCTTGAATTAATCAGCGCGATTAGCACCATGGAAAGCTTCCAGAAGATTTATCGTCCTGAAATTTATAATGCCAACTCGACTGCAGGTCAGGTCTATCAACCTAGTCTTGAGTACCCGGATTATTCCTTAACGCAAATTGTCTATGACCGTGTCGAGCGTAGCCAGCTGGCCGTAAAACAGGGCAAATGGACAGAAGAACACTTTATTAAACCGTATCAGCACATTCTGGAACAGTGGGCTGCCAGCTACGCCGTAGCAACCAACGCTGCTTAATTCAACGTATAGAGATAGAAGATTAAAGATGAGCATTTTACTCCCAACCTCAACCGCAGGCAGCTTACCGAAACCATCCTGGCTGGCAGAACCGGAAAAACTCTGGTCGCCATGGAAACTTGAAGGCAATGCACTGCGTGAAGCCAAACAGGATGCCTTGAGCCTGTCACTGCATGAACAGTTACTGGCCGGAATTGATATTGTCAGCGATGGTGAACAAACCCGTCAGCATTTTGTCACCACCTTTATTGAACATCTCGAAGGTGTGGATTTTGAAAAACGGGAAACGGTGCGTATTCGTAACCGTTATGATGCCAGCGTACCTTCGGTGATCGGTGAGGTGGCCCGGAAACAGCCGGTGTTTGTGGAAGATGCCAAGTTTTTACGCAGCCAGACCACTCAGCCAATTAAATGGGCTTTGCCGGGTCCAATGACCATGATTGATACCCTGTACGATGGTCATTACAAAAGCCGTGAAAAACTGGCTTGGGAATTTGCCAAAATCCTGAATCAGGAGGCAAGGGAACTCGAAGCCGCTGGGGTCGATATTATCCAGTTTGATGAACCTGCTTTTAATGTGTTCTTTGATGAAGTCAATGACTGGGGTGTGGCCACGCTGGAACGCGCACTGGAAGGTCTGAAATGCGAAACCGCCGTGCATATCTGTTATGGCTATGGCATTAAAGCCAATACCGACTGGAAAAAAACCTTAGGCTCCGAGTGGCGTCAATATGAAGCCGTGTTCCCGAAACTGCAACAATCCAAAATTGATATTGTTTCGCTGGAATGTCAGAACTCGCGGGTACCGATGGACCTGATTGAGCTGATCCGCGGTAAAAAAGTCATGGTTGGCGCTATTGATGTGGCCACCAGCCAGATTGAAACCGCAGAAGAAGTGGCCAATACCCTGCGTAAAGCTTTGCAATTTGTTGATGCCGACAAGCTTTATCCATCGACCAACTGTGGTATGACGCCGTTATCGCGTCAGGTGGCGCAAGGCAAACTTCGTGCTTTAAGTGCCGGCGCCGCTATTGTGCGTCAAGAACTGAGTGCTTAACGCGCAGGCACATCATGTGGCAGAGCTGATGGGAATGGATGGAAAACATCTGGCCCATCCGCTTAACAACCATTTCAAGCATAACCCAAGAAAATGAAGGAATCCGGTGATGATTGAAGCAGCAGACTTTAGAAATGCCATGTCTTTGCTCAGCAGCGCGGTCAATGTGGTGACCACGGCAGGGGCGTCTGGTGTGCATGGATTTACCGCATCTGCCGTGTGTAGTGTAACCGATACACCACCGACCTTATTGGTTTGCATGAATCAGGCTTCACGCTCACACGCCCATTTTATTGAAAATAAAATCTTGAGCGTGAATGTGCTAGGCGCGCAGCATCAACAAATCTCCAATGTCTTTGCCTCCCAAATGAAGTCTGAAGAGCGCTTTCAATATGGAACCTGGACTGAGCTGGAAACCGGCGCGCCGGTGTTAACAGATGCCTTGACCAGCTTTGATTGCGAGATTGAGCAGATTCAGCAGGTGGGTACGCATAGCATTTTTATGTGCCGTGTGCTGGCCATTCAGCACAGTCAGCAAGAACATGGTCTGGTGTATTTTAATCGTGCCTATCATCAGGTTGGTGAGCTGGAACTTGCTTAAGGCGCCTTGTCTTTAATTTCAAATTATTCAGTCAGTATTTCGTGGAAATTATCATTTTTTTAATTATCGGGGCATGCGCAGGTTTTGCCGCTGGGCTGTTTGGGGTCGGTGGCGGAACAATCATTGTACCACTGTTATATATCGTGTTTATGCAGATGGGTTATAGTCCGGATGTGATTATGCATTTGGCTTTAGGTACATCGCTAGCAACTATTGTGATCACCTCTATCAGTTCATTGATGGCGCACCATAAGAACGAGGCAGTGCTGTGGCCAGTCTTTAGACATCTAGCTCCGCCTATGGCCATTGGATGCTTTTTCGGTGCAGGGATTGCCGGTTTAATTTCGGGCTTACATTTGCAGATTGTGGTAGGAATCTTTCTGATCTGGGTGGCGTATACCATGTTTACAGGTAGCAAAAAGCCGGCAGAGCAGGGGCGAACCTTGCCCTCAACCGGTCAACAAATCGCTGCAGGTTCGGGAATTGGTTTTGCTTCAGCCATCTTTGGGATTGGCGGTGGCAGCTTGACCGTACCGTATCTCAACCGTTATGGCGTGGTCATGCAACAGGCAGTAGGCACATCTGCAGCCTGTGGTTTCCCCATTGCAGTTGCCGGTGCTTTGGGATTTATGATTTTTGGGATGCAGGCGCAGGTGAATGTGCCCAATACTATTGGCTTTGTTCATATTTATGCTTTTCTTGGTATTAGCATTATGAGTTTCTTTACTGCCAAACTTGGGGCGAAAACAGCACATGCATTATCGCCACAAATCCTGAAAAAATGTTTCGCCGTGTTATTGGTGATTGTGGGCTGTTTCTTTCTGGTTAAGGGTTTGGGTTAAGCTGAAGGCAATTGGAAGGTAACGAATACGCTCATAATAGTGGTTT
The DNA here is from genome assembly GCF_013418555.1 of Acinetobacter sp. YH12134. Classification (NCBI taxonomy): domain Bacteria; kingdom Pseudomonadati; phylum Pseudomonadota; class Gammaproteobacteria; order Moraxellales; family Moraxellaceae; genus Acinetobacter; species Acinetobacter sp. YH12134. The sequence continues at coordinate 136,816 of NZ_VPBT01000005.1, forward strand.
GATTATAGAGCGTATGCTTCTCAGCAGATTCATGATCTAAATAATTATCTTTAGAAGGAGCTTCCTGTTCAATTTGGATTACTTGATTTACTTAGAAGAAGTCGGTTTCCTCAATTAAAAAATAGAACAATAAATATTAGGGTCTGTTGACATTTACTGTGCAAAAAAAATAGCGAGAAAGTAGAATTTAATCGCCAAACCAAATCTACTCCTCGCTATGCCTCGTACAATGTTGACTGATCAACACTGGTCTAAGTTAGAAAACATTTTCCGTAATTTTCGTATTTATCTCAAACAAAATCTTCGAAATTTTATTGAAGCTATTCTTTATAGAATCCGTACAGGCTGCCCGTGGCGGGATTTACCTGCTGCCTTCGGAAAGCCAAACTCCATATTCAAGAAATTTTCCCGGTGGTCGAAAGATAATAAGTTATTAAAAATATTTAAGTTAATTTCATCTGATGCTGATCTAGAGTGGGTATTTATTGATGCTAGCCATGTGAGGGCTCATCAGCATGCTACAGGAATCAAGGATCAGACTATCTCAAAAAGTATCGGTGGAAATAGTTCTAAAATTCATTTGGCAGTTGATTCTCATGGGAACCCTGTTCAGTTTTTGATAGAGGATGGTACGACCCATGATGTAAAAGTGGCACCGAAATTAGTTAACAATATAGACCTGCACGAGACAGAAATTCTCTGTGCCGATAAGGGTTATGACTCTGAATCCTTGAGAGAACAGATAGAAAAAACGGGAACTCAAGCTAATATTCCCAAGAAGTCCAATACACTTTCAAATAATGATCATGTGGATTGGTATTTTTATAAAATCAGACATTTAATTGAGAATGCTTTTGCTAGATTAAAGCAATTTAGAGGAATTGCCACACGCTATGACAAGCTAAAGCATCCGGTGTAGCGTTCTATAATATGCGGGTTACGATTGACCAAAATTAAAACAACAGGGTGCTTTTATATATATTTATGCCAGGATAAGTTTGTATCCACACCAGGATAAAAGAATATATTCATGCCAGGATAAGTTCAGCTCCCGGATTTCCGCATAACGTATATTATGTTCCTTAGGATGCTTCACTGGAGAGATTAAACTATCGGTGGATCTCTCCAGTGAAGTTGTGCCAGCATACAGTTTGTATAGGGCACAATCCCCGACATCCTATTTAACTTATGTTCACCTAGAATCTAGTTCACAATTAAATTTATGTTTAATAAACAACAAATTTAATTACTTAGAGTACTAAAGTTATAACTTGTAAAATATTTGGTTCATGAACCTAGCTATGAATAGATATTTTCCTACTAAAAAGGTCTTAAGAATAGACTAAATTTGTCTAGAAGAGTGGGGGCTATTCACACCTCATTGAAACCCCTTTAAGAAAGGGGATGCCGATCCTCTATATCACCAACGGTGGATGAAGCTTGTCAGCATTCTTAAATATTTATCGTCACCATCACGGCATAGACGTGCGCTTATGGTAAGTCACACTTACATAACTTAGACTTAGAAGATTTGGTGGCTTTAACTATTAAAGCTGTAGTAATGGCATGGGTACACCATCCAGCGACAAACTGGGTGTCAAAGCTAGGTAAGTGAATTACTAGACTTCACTGTAGTTAGTTCTCAATTTTAAATTTTATTAAAGGAAGTATGAAAGTCATACTTCCTTTTCAATCTTCTACACAATAAAACTTTAGAGTTGAAGCCAAAAATAATATTTAAATTAGGTTTGAAAAATAATTACGGTGGGCGCTATCTTGTGGTAAGAGTTCTAATAAGCGTTGTATTGCATCAATTCGATCATGTGTTTGCCCAATAATTCGTAATAATTGATCGATATCCTTTATTTGATAGATCAACTGGCTTAAACGGGCATCAAAACAATGTCTCCATGTGCTGAGTAATGGGCTTTCTGATTTAGATAAAAAGCTACCTTTATATAGCGAGAATGTACTGGATATAAGATTTGCATTTAATGATTGTTCAGCACGTAAAAAATCACATTGAACTTCACAGCTAAGCCTATAAATGCGAGCCTCAATTGAATGGGGTAATAAGCTACGAAGTTGTGAAAGCTCAGCCTTTAGGGTTTTTAGGCTGACACTACGCTCACCATAAAGGGCATAGTGTAACTCTTCTAAACAAATGCCATGGGGATACAAAGCTAAAATGCATAGTATTTCAATTTGACGGTGAGTCAAGTTCAATGTATGCCCATTAAATTGAACCCAAGGCGAGCCTAGTGCCTTAATGTATAAAAAATTTTGCTGTTCAAGTTTTATGGCGCGTTGTATTAAATCTGCACAGCGTTCAACTGCAAGCAGCCCTAAAGGCGTATGTTTTTTATATTTTGTGGAAAGGTTAATAATGCCATGAAATTGACCTGATGCTGGATCCCAGATCGGTGCGGCATAACAAACCCAATCACGAACACTGTCCATTTGGTTTTCATGAGAATAGACGCAACTTGAAATTTGGCTGTTCAAGGTCATACCAATCGCATTGGTCCCAACCGCCTGCGTTGACCAATGGCCACCTTCAATAAAATGTACCTGTTCAGCAGAAGAAAGCATCGCGGAACTACTCCAGGTCCATAACAGAGTACCATGGTGATCTGTAAGACCAATTGCCATATCGGAATCATCAGCAATTCTTAATAAATCGGCATAATTATGCTGAATAGAGCGGCGGAATAGGGAAGTCTGATCTTCTTGAGGCAAAGCCAAAACGGGTGCAGCCTGAACAATATGCTGATTAATTAAATGTGTTGTTTGCAGCTTTTTTGCTGGTGCTGTATTGAACAGGTTCATATCATATTCCTTTATGATTAGACTGTAATATCTTTAAACTTCAGAAATCAATTTCCAGATCTATACTCATTCAATCTTTTCTTACGTGTACCAAATCATTTTTTCTTGGATTCGTTAAATAACCTTTTTTGGGTTTTACCAGTCCTTGAGTTACTTTAAAAGGGTTCTTATGGGCTGAAAATGACTATTTCCATCTGAAATGTTAATAAACGTAACCGTCATATTTATCAATGAAGCATGTAAATAATGAAAAGTCATTCACGTATATATGGGGCAGGTACAGACTCTCCATAATACTGACGGTCTGCAAAATAACTTGATCGTACTAATGGCGCACTCCAAATATTTTTAAACGCTAAGCGCTCTCCATGTGTTTGATAATGCTTAAACTCTTGCAACGTAACAAAACGATGAATTGGCGCATGAGACTTAGATGGCTGTAAGTATTGACCGATTGTGACATAGTCAACGTGGTAATCTTTCAAATCATTTAATAAGACAATAACCTCAGCCTCGACTTCTCCTAAACCGACCATCAAACCGCATTTGGTTGGAATATCGGGACAGTAGTGTTTAAATTTCTTGAGTAAATCCAATGAATGCTGATAGTTAGAGCCTGGTCGCATGGCTTTATACAGACGTGGCACGGTTTCAATATTATGATTAAAAACATCAGGTGGGTTTTGGCTCAGAATCTTCAGGGCAATATCTGCACGACCACGAAAATCAGGAACCAAAATTTCTATCAGAGTCTCTGGACTGGTTTGACGAATTTCTCGAATGCAATCTGCAAAATGCTGTGCACCACCATCTTTTAAATCATCTCGATCAACGGAAGTAATCACGACATACTTTAAGTTTAGATTCTTGACTGTTTCAGCCAGATGCTTTGGCTCATTAGGATTTAGGATATTAGGACGACCATGTGCGACATCACAGAATGGGCAGCGTCGAGTACAAATATCTCCCATGATCATAAACGTTGCAGTCCCTCCGCTAAAGCATTGTGGCAAATTGGGGCAGGCCGCTTCTTCACAAACCGTATGTAGTTTCTGTTGTCGTAATAAATCCTTAATGATTTGAACTTCCTCAGGTTGACTAATTTTAGTCCGAATCCATTCTGGCTTTTTCGGTGTCGTTTCCGTTGGAACAACTTTAATTGGAATACGCGCCATTTTTTCAGCGCCACGTAGCTTCTTTCCAGTTAATACTGTGTTATTTAAATCCATTACAAACACTCCATCGTCTAAAATAATTAATAAATACTCTGTTATTAAATAAACTGCTTTAAATGCATTAATAATAATAAAACAGGGCAAAAAACTTATCATATAAAACAAAGGTTGGTTAAAGGTTTGTTTTTGTATGTGATTGAACTATTGTAAAATTTTACAAAAAATTTTAATTTCATAACCTTCTGTTTTTAATATTTATCTCATCTTTTTATGGATTATATTTTTTTAGTCTAATATGAAATTAAGTAAAAATATTCTTATATAAATATACGATTTAAAAATCCAATTATTCAATTTTGGATTTTCTTTTAAGCGTAGTAAATAAGGAACAAAGATATGCAATTAACGGAAGAGCAATTGCTAGCAGCATACAAAAGAATGCGCGACATTCGTGAATTTGAGGATCGACTTCACGATGAAAACAATACAGGTGATATCCCAGGTTTCATCCATCTCTATAGCGGTGAGGAAGCTGTTGCAGTAGGGATTTGTGAAAATTTAACAGATAAGGACTTCATTACATCAACACATCGTGGTCACGGACATTGTATTGCTAAGGGCTGTGACATTCACGCCATGATGTTAGAAATTTTTGGCAAAGATGATGGTTTGTGTCGTGGTAAAGGCGGCTCAATGCACATTGCGGATTTAGATAAAGGCATGCTCGGTGCAAACGGTATTGTAGGTGGTGGTCCACCTTTGGCTATTGGGGCAGCTTTAAGTGCTAAAACACTCAAAAATGGTGGGATTGGTCTATCTTTTACTGGTGATGGCGGTTCAAATCAGGGCTTAACTTTTGAAGCCATTAATATGGCTGTTGTGTTAAAGCTTCCTGTCATTTTTGTTTTTGAAAATAACGGTTTTGGTGAAGGTACTGCACATGATTATGCCGTAGGCAGTAAAGATATTGCAGGCCGAGCAGCAGGTTTTGGCTTACCCGCTGAAAAAGTAGATGGAACAGACTTTTTTGCTGTGTATGAAGTTGCACAAAAAGCCATTGAACGTGCCCGCCGTGGTGAAGGCCCGAGTGTGATTGAAACGGTAACCAACCGATTTTATGGACATTTTGAAGGTGATCCAGGGCTTATCCGTTCTAAAGAAGAACTGGATTATGTCAAAGAACATAAAGATCCATTGAAAATATTCCGCGAAAAAGTCAAAGACAAAATTGACGAAGCCAAACTCGATGCGATTGACGCCCAGTCTAAAGCCAATGTAGACGATGCCGTTGCAAAAGCACGCGCAGCTAAGTACCCAGAAGTCTCTCAGTTACTTACTGATGTTTACGTCTCTTACTAAAGGAATAGTAGAAAAATGCCAAATAAAAGTTATCGAAACGCGATTAAAGAAGCAATTGAATTAGAAATGCGCCGAGACCCAAGTGTCATTGTGGTCGGTGAAGATGTTCGTGGTGGGCATGGTGGCAAAAATACCGATGATAATAAGCTGGAAGGTTTTGGCGGTGTACTTGGTGTAACCAAAGGCTTATGGACTGAATTTGGTTCTGAACGAGTCATTGATACGCCAATTACAGAATCAGCGATTATTGGTATGGCGGCAGGGGCTGCTGCAACGGGTTTAAGACCTGTGGCAGATTTAATGTTTATGGATTTTTACGGCGTGTGTTATGACATGCTGTATAACCAAGCAGCTAAATTTCGCTACATGTTTGGCGGCAAAGCCAAAGCGCCACTCGTTGTACGTGGCATGATTGGTGCAGGTTTTTCCGCAGCAGCGCAGCATTCTCAGTCGCCATATAACGTGTTTGCCTCAGTGCCAGGCTTAAAAGTAGTGGTGCCTTCAAGTGCCTATGATGTAAAAGGGTTGTTGATTCAAGCCATTCGAGATGACGACCCAGTAGTCTTTTGTGAACACAAGTTGTTGTACGACATTAAGGGAGAAGTGCCAGATGAGTCCTACACTATTCCTTTTGGTGTCGCAAATTACACCCGTGAAGGCACAGATATCACCATTATTGCCTTAAGTTTGATGGTGCATCGTGCCAATGAAGTCGCTGATAAGCTCGCAAAAGAAGGCATTTCGGTTGAAGTGGTTGACCCTAGAACCATTTCACCATTAGATGAAGATGGCATTTTAGAGTCAGTAGCTTCAACAGGCCGTGTGGTGATTGTAGATGAATCAGCAGCACGTTGTGGTTTCGGACATGATGTGGCTGCGCTTATTGCGCAGAAAGGCTTTCATTATCTTAAAGCACCAATCGAATTAGTCACTCCACCACACTCACCCGTACCATTTTCACCAGTACTAGAAAAAGAATGGCTACCTAGTGTAGAACGCATCGAACAGGCTGTACGCAAGACGTTGGAGGCTTAGGATGAGCGAAATTAAAACTTTAGAAATCCCAAAATGGGGTTTGTCCATGGAAGAGGGTACGATTGCCCAATGGCTGATTCAGGAAGGTACCCAATTTAGTAAAGGACAGGAAATTTGTGAAATTGAAACCACAAAAATCGTCAATGTATTGGAGGCACCTTTTGATGGCCTGCTACGAAAAATTATTGCTAACGATGGTGACACACTGGTCGTAGGTGGAATCATTGCAATTTGTGCAGACGCTCAAGTTTCCGATGCAGAAGTTGAAGCATTTGCACAGTCTTTAGGTGGAACACCTGCTGTAACTGAAAATAAAGCGGTAGCAGCGGTTCCTGAAAAAGTCGATGTGGCTCAAGTTGAAACCAAAGTACAAGCTGCTCCTAAACAGAACAGTGTTGGTAATGGATCAAAAGCGGTGACTCAGGGCGGATATTCTATTCCTGATGAGTTACAAGGCTACCAACAAAGCGATGATATTTTTGCAACGCCACATGCCTTGAAATTGGCTGAAAAGCATAATGTAAACTTGGCTCAGATTACGGGTTCTGGACGTGAAGGCCGTATCAGTGTTCAAGATATTCAGGCCGCAGTTCAAGCTGCTGGTGGTTCTTGGCCAGATGTACGTCATCAAGCCAGCACGAAAGCCGCGAAATCTAAAGCAGATGACAGTTATGTTCTAGCGACACCTGTTGCCCGCCGTTTGGCAAAACAATGGGGCATTAATTTGCATGATTGTCGCGCATCAGGTTCACGTGGACGAGTCTGTAAGGAAGATGTTGAAGCTGTATATCAACGGGAAAATCCTGTACAAGCTCAACATACTGAGTATGCGCATCCAACAGAGTCTGCAAAATTCACCACCGTAGCTATGAATGGTATGCGTAAAGCAATCGCTGCACGGCTACAAGCGGCAAAACGCAATGCACCACATTTTCGCTTAACGATAGACTTAAATGTTGAGTCGGTTCAGGTTTTGCGTCAGCAAATTAACAGTACTGTACCGCAAGTCAAACTGTCCATTAACGATATGCTGATTAAAGCTGCTGCTGCTGCACTGATTAAAGTTCCACAAGTTAATGTTCAGTTTGATGAAGAGAATCAGCAGATTTTACAGTTTGAACAGGCTGATATTTCGGTTGCTGTAGCCATCGAAAATGGACTGATCACGCCAATTATTAAAGCAGCGAACCGTAAATCTTTGGCGCAAATTTCCAATGATATGCGTGATCTGGCGACACGTGCCAAAACTGGAAAACTAGCACCTGATGAGTTTCAAGGTGGCAGTTTCAGTATTTCCAATTTAGGCATGCTTGGTATTCAACAGTTTGATGCCATTATTAACCCGCCTCAAGGTGCAATTCTAGCCTTAGGTGCAGCAGAGAAACGTGCTGTCGTTGAAAATGATGAGATTGTTGTTCGTGAAATGGTGACCGCAACATTGTCTTGTGATCATCGTGTCATTGATGGTGCGTTGGGTGCTCAATTCTTATCGGCATTTAAGCAGTTTGTCGAAAATCCTGCATTAATTTTGGTGTAGGAGGAATAGTCATGTCAGATACACAATTTGATCTTGTGGTTATTGGTGCTGGTCCTGGAGGATATGTCGCTGCGATTCGCGCAGCGCAACTGGGATTAAAAACGGCAATCGTTGAAAAACAACACTTAGGCGGAGTATGTCTTAATTGGGGATGCATTCCAACCAAGGCATTATTGAGCGGGGCTGTGCTTGCGCAGCAGTTCAAACATGCAGGGCAGTTTGGCTTTACGCTTAACGCGATTGATTTTGATATTCAAAAACTGGTCCATCATAGCAGACAGGTTTCTGAGCAACTGGTGCAAGGTATCGGTCAACTATTGAAAAAAAATCAAATCACTGTTTTTAACGCAGCAGCCCAGTTTATTGCCAAAGAGCAATTAGAGCTTACAGATGCGAATGGTCAAAAACAGCAGATTTCTGCACCGCATATTATTGTCGCAACAGGCGCACGTGCGGCCAATTTGCCTCATATTCCTGTAGATGGCCATCAGGTCTGGAGTTATAAAGAGGCTTTAGTTCCGGAACAATTACCAAAATCTTTACTGGTCATTGGTTCGGGGGCTATAGGCAGTGAGTTTGCAAGCCTATACCAAGACTTAGGCTGCCAAGTCACCTTGGTTGATATTGCAAAGCAGATTCTTCCTAGCGAAGACATTGAAGTTGCGAAGTATGTACAAAAGCAATTTGAACAGCAGGGTATGCAGGTTTTAACCGAAGCGACTGTAAAAAAAATAGAAACTGATCAGGCTCAAGTACATTGTCATATTGAAACTGCCACAGGTGTACAAATCATTACTGTTGAAAAGGTGCTTTCAGCTATTGGCGTAAAACCGAATGCTGAAAATCTTGGCCTAGAAGCTTTGGGAATTGAATTTGAGAATGGTTTTATTAAAGTCGACTCATGGTGTAAAACCAATGTAGTGGGCATTTATGCAATTGGTGATGTCGCAGGCGCACCGTGTTTGGCACACAAAGCCAGTCATGAAGCCATTCTTTGTGTGGAGAAAATTGCAGGCCTAAGTCATGTACATGCTTTAGATCGTACACAAATTCCGGGCTGTATTTTTACCCATCCGCAAGTGGCCAGTATTGGTTTGACAGAACAGAAAGCGAAAGCTGCGGGCTTGAATATCAATGTGGGTAAGTTTCCTTTGCAAGCCAATGGTAAGGCATTGGCTTTGGGCGATAGCGCAGGATTTGTTAAAACCATTTTTAGTCAGGAAACAGGTGAATTGTTGGGTGCTCACATGGTTGGGCATGAAGTCACCGAACACATCCAAGGTTTTGCGATCGCAAAATATCTAGAAGCAACCGATGAAAGCTTAGCACAGGTCATTTTCCCTCATCCTACTTTATCTGAGGCGATGCATGAGTCGGTCTTGTCTGCGATGCAACGTGCAATTCATATCTAAGGAGTCGCAACATGCCTAGAGGTTTAAACAATAAAGTTGCATTAATTACGGGTGCGGCACAAGGTATTGGACGCGGTATTGCCTTACGTTTAGCACAAGAAGGTGTTCATATTGGATTGGTCGATCTTCACCAAGAAAAGTTAAATAGTGTTCAAAAAGAGGTTGAAGCCTTTGGCGTAAAAGCCTCCACATTTATTGCGGATATTTCAGATCCAATACAAATCAGTGACGCTATTAATCATGCAGAATCGACACTTAATGGTTTTGATATCATGATTAATAATGCAGGTATTGCACAAGTCAAAGCTTTGGCAGAAGTAACGCCGAGTGAATTTACCCAAATTATGAATATCAATGTCGGTGGTGTACTTTGGGGGATTCAAGCCGCAGCAAATAAATTTAAACAACGCCAACAGGCTGGAAAAATTATTAATGCATGCTCAATAGCAGGTCATGAAGGTTTTGCTTTACTCGGTGTTTATTCGGCAACTAAATTTGCAGTTCGTGCATTGACGCAAGCTGCGGCTAAAGAATATGCTAGTGCTAAAATTACGGTAAACAGCTATTGTCCGGGTGTTGTTGGTACAGACATGTGGGTCGAAATAGATCAGCGGTTCTCTGAAATTACAGGTGCACCAATTGGTCAAACGTATAAAAAATATGTAGATGGTATTGCTTTAGGACGTGCTGAAACACCAGATGACGTGGCTGCATTAGTTGCATTTTTAGCCAGCGAGGATGCAAACTATATTACAGGTCAGTCTATTTTGACAGATGGTGGAATGGTTTACCGTTAATATCAACATAAGGAATACACAATGAAAGCAGCTCGTTTTTATGATCGAGGGGATATTCGAATTGAAGATATTCCTGAACCGAAAGTACTTCCAGGCACAGTTGGAATTCAAGTTGCATGGTGCGGTATTTGCGGTACAGATTTACATGAATTCATGGAAGGCCCTATTTTTATTCCACCTTGTGGTCATCCACATCCAATTTCGGGAGAATCTGCACCTGTAACAATGGGACATGAATTTTCAGGCGTGGTTTATGCAGTTGGTGAGGGTGTAGACGATATCCAAATTGGACAACATGTCGTAGTTGAACCCTATATTATTGCGGATGATGTCCCGACTGGCCCCAATGATAAGTATCATTTATCAAAAAATATGAACTTTATTGGTTTAGGCGGACGCGGTGGTGGTCTTTCTGAAAAAATTGCAGTTCAGCGGCGTTGGGTTCATCCTATTTCAAATGATATTCCTTTAGACCAAGCAGCATTGATAGAACCTTTATCTGTCGGTCATCATGCCTATGTCAGAAGTGGCGCAAAAGCTGGCGATATCGCACTGGTTGGTGGAGCAGGCCCAATAGGCCTACTTTTATCAGCCATTTTAAAGGCCAAAGGTCTTACGGTTATCATCACTGAACTGAGTGCAAAACGTAAAGAAAAAGCGATAGAGGCTGGTGTTGCCGATTATGTATTGGATCCATCTCAGGTTGATGTGGTAAATGAAGTAATGAAAATTACTCAAGACCGCGGTGTAGATGTTGCTTTTGAGTGTAGTAGTGTGAATAAAGTTATGGATACACTCGTCGCAGCGATGAAACCAACTGGTGTCGTTGTAATTGTTTCTATTTGGAGCCATCCTGCCACGATTAATGTACATAGTGTAGTGATGAAAGAACTAGACATTCGTGGCACGATAGCTTACGTCAATGACCATCAGGAAACTATTCGTTTGGTTGAGCAAGGTAAGATTAATCTAGAACCTTTTATTACCCAACGGATTGCATTAGATGATCTTGTTTCTAAAGGCTTTGAAACATTGATTCATAATAATGAGTCTGCTGTAAAAATTATTGTTCATCCGTAGTAACGCCTAATTTCAAAGGGCTTTGTTGCATAAATATGTAAGCATCTGATTTAAATAAATTTAATTTTGGATCAAAAAATAATCAAAACTTTTAAAATCATATAGTTATGAAATCTTTGTGCAACAAAGCCGTTTTGAGATTAGCAGATATAACTAATAACAGAATAGATTTATCAGATTTACGTTATTTAGTTATTGATGAAAACTCTATTGCTAGATATCAATTAATCAAAAATGATATTTTAATTACTCGTGTAAATGGTAGCACTGATATTGTAGGTAGTTTTACTTATTGCGCTGATGATATTAAAGCAATCTACTGTGATCATTTTATTCGTATGCGCCTTAATCAGTTATGGATTGATTCAGAGTATTTATCAACTATTGGTAGATCAAGATTAATACGCTCTCAAATTGAATCACTTTTCATTACAACTGCAGGTCAGAAGACAGTCAATCAAAAGCATATTGGGTCAATATTAGTTCCTTTATTTACAAAAAATCAGCAAATAAAGATTGTTCAAAAAGTTAATCAACTCTTTTCTATGATTGAACAGCTTCAAGTTTTACAAAGTAAATTACAGAAAACCAAACTTCATTTAGCAGATGCTTTGGTGGCGAATGCAGTGGAGGGGGTGTGATGGGATCAATTGATACTAAATATAGAAATAATCTACCTGTTTCTGATGCAACAGAAGAACTAGTGAAATTTATTGAGTCTAAAGGTGGAAAAAATGTGCATGACAGCCGCCATCAGAGACAAATTAGTAAAAATGGCTATGCTTTAGCGGGCGGTCTGGTTTATGAGTTCCCTTATAGAAAGGGTTTAATGATTCAATTAAATGCTGATCTTCCAAGCATTTATGTGAAAAGCATTTTGCCAAATGGACAACATATTTTTGATGTAGTCCCTGAAGTTAGAAGTTTTCACAAACATGGTAAAGTCTATAGTGAAAATAAAAAAGGTGACTCTAAGAAAGGATATCATGCAGCATTAGATCACGAGGACTGGCTTGCACCAAGTCATGACAATCCTGTTGTTCTCTTGAGCCTTATAGAGATTGATATCGCTAAACAAATTGTAGATTTAATATGTAGCAATGGTGCGATATGCAAAAGAGTTGAACTTTCGCCAGTAACTTTAAAAAAATCAGATAAAGAATTATCTCCTGAAGACCTCTTAAAAAAGCTCGAACGCCAATCTGAAATTGGTGCTAGAGGTGAAGAGCTTCTCTTTGAAAAATTAAAAGTAGATTTTGGAGTTGAAAGCGATCCTAAAAAATCTTTAATTCATACCAGTAAAGAAAATTCTTCCGCAGGCTATGACATTGAATATCACTTTGAAGATGAACATCGTTATATTGAAGTGAAAACCACAATCCAAAATGCAGAAGCAGATTTTTTCTTTAGCATTAATGAGTACAACGTGCTTGAGGTGAAAGGCGATGAAGGTTATCTTTATAGAGTCGTGCTAGATCCCGATCTCAGCACAATAGTTACTTTAGAAGAAAGAAAAAATCCTTTTGGCGATAAAGATACAAGCGATTTTAAAGCGATTGCGTTTAAAGCAAGTTTAAAAGATTTTGAGAAAAAATAAATGGAACGTGGCGAACTAATAAAATCTGCGGCTTTTTGGCTGAATATGTTTAAAAATGATATTAATACTTTGGGTGGTCTTATAGGTATTACTTACAATTCTGGTCATTTTGATCAGTGGTTTAGTCTATATAATAAGAAGATAGAAATTACGAGTAATAGCATTGCTAATATTTTAAGTTCTTTGGATTGGCAAACTTGTCTAAAGTTCTGCTTAGATATGTCTAAAAAAATGCCAGAACCCGTTTTATATAATATGGTTATGTTTTTTTATGACGATAACATACCCGCTATTTGTTTAGACTCACGTAAAGAGATCATTGCGAATTTACCTGAATATTTTTGTGGTTCAGATTCAAGAGTTAAATTTTTAAGGAAATATTTTTATATTTCACAATATCAAAACTATACTAGTAAAAATAGCAACCCATCAAAATTCAATCAATTAATTGAGCTTGTCGATAATCAAAATGCATGGTCATTGGATGAGTTATTTGAATATGTTGGTGCTTATAACTGTGCAACTTGGACTTTTAGAGGGGTTATTCTAGGTATTCTCGATCCTAACTTTAGAACAGAAGAAGATAATTCCAAATTAGTCGCTACTTTCAATAATATATTAACTAAAGATAGCTGTAGCTTAGTACCAAACAAAGAAAAATCAAAATATCGTACTAGGTACAAGTTTGTCGAAGTCAGAAAAACTACAAGTAAAGTTCCTCAAAGGCTGATTTTTGGAGCAAAAGGCGTAAAACCAAACTTTGGCATCACCGATGTAATTGATGGTGACATCAATCTAGTTGCTAATGATGGTGAGGCACTCATTTATGATCAAAAAATAGAAGATAGTTTAAATTGGTCTGAACTATTGGAATGGTGGGAAGATTACAACTTAGATTCCAAAATTTCTCTTAAAAAACGTCTTATTGAGTCATTAGATTCAGAGCCTGAAATTTTGTTCTTTAAAGCATATTTCCAAATTTTTTATTCTCAACTGGATAAAAATCTACCCGCACTAATTCCACAGGTTTACGTAGCATATGATCCAATTTCGGCTAAAGACCTTCCAAATGGAAAAACTCGAATCAGGCAACGTATAGACTTCCTTATGATCTTGCCAAATCTAAAACGAGTGATTATCGAAATTGATGGAAAACAGCATTATACAAAAGAAGATGGTCGAGCAGATACCAAACGATATGCTGACATGGTTAGAGTAGATCGTGAGTTACGTTTAAGAGGGTATGAGGTTTACCGCTTCGGTGGTGCGGAGTTCTATAATGATCAAAATACACTCGAAGATAATGCGGTATCAGTTGTAAAAGATTTCTTTACAGCATTGTTTAAGCAACATGAAATTCTTTAATTTTTAAAACATAAAAATTCTAGTTATATCTATATGATTTTTAATTATTATTTTATCACCTAGGCGTTGGTAGGCTAATTTCAATGAATAAGTATCTAACGCTTGTAGGCTGATAAGTAATTGATTAATCTTATTTTTAGCAAGTAGTGTTTAGTGATGTTTTGCTTTTGCTAAGATCTAGTATATGTCGGTTGAACTTGCTTATGTTTCGAGAGCGGAGGAAACAGCCTAATTTTTTAGGCAAGTAAAATATACAAGTCAAAAATCCTTTTCAGTTGCGTTTCTCTTGTACGCAGGCGATACAAGAATCATCAGCCCAGTTCAAAAAAGAATTGGGCTGATTCATTTAGTAAAGCTAATTATGACATTTTGCCAAAGCGGTTTTTATTTCGTTATTAGCTTTATTTTTTGGCAATTTCATTTTTAGCTTTAATTTCTACTAAAAATTTCAAAATTAACTTTTATGGACACAAAGAGACCTATGAACTTAATGTATCATGTACTCAATTTAACATAATATACATTATACGAAATATAGCTGTAAGCCCAAAGTAGAAATGTCCGGTTTCTCCAAAGTAAAAATGTCCGCTTTTAGAATATGCACTTTTGCAATTTTCTTAGCGGACGGTTTGATATGTTGGTGTCTATGTCGGATAAAGAACTTAAACGATTGTCGGTCTTGCAGGAAATCTGTGATCAACGCATAACCCAGTCCCAAGCTGCTCAGCTACTTCATATTTCAGAGCGTCAGATCAGACGTTTATTGCAAAAATACAAAGCTCAAGGCCCAGCTGCATTAGCCCATGCCGGTCGTGGTCAAATCAGCAATTCCAGGCTTCCTGAAGAACTCAAACTCAAGTGCCTCAATATTGTTTCTGATCAACTGCATGGTTTCGGACCCACTTTAGCGCATGAAAAGCTCACCACCGTTCATGGCTTTGATATTTCAGTGGAAACACTGCGTTCCTGGATGATTGCAGCCGATTTATGGATTCCTCGCGCCAAGCGTCTGAAACGCCCGTATCAGCCTCGTTATAACCGGGACTGTTATG
>NZ_VPBT01000006.1:0-142885 GCF_013418555.1 Acinetobacter sp. YH12134
ATGGAGAAATCTGATAGATATGTTTTACCTGAGAGACGGATGAGGAGTTATCCAAGGGTTGTAAAAGGAAAACCTCAAAAATACCCAAGAAAAAGCCAGTCAATCTCTTAACTGACTGGCATTACTCCATCGGGCGCTTTTTTAATACTCAAACACAAGAGCTGAGCCAAATTCTATTTAAGGTGCATTTGCCTGTGCATCTTCTTCATCTTTGGCGGGTTGCATCGACTCAATCATGTCGTGCTTGTTAAATTTCTTGTACTCTGGCTTTGCTTCATACCCCTTCCAGGCTTCTTTAACCTTGTCGGCGCTAATTTCATCTAAACTAATGCCTTCGCTTGGGGTTGGAGTCGCATCAAACTTTAACGTTGTCATATGTGTGCTCCTATATACTGGTTGATTCTGTTCCTTCACATCAACATAGCACTTTCTAGCAGACTTGCAAGGGCAAAATCACGTCAAATAGTTGAGTTTAATTTTTCTTTTAAGCTGTTCTCATCTAAAATATCGGACAAAGCTTTTTTGATCATGCCCGATCGATTCTTATTCGGAGTTTTCCTATTATGTCTTATCGCACCCTGTCCCAATTTCTACAACAACAAAGCGGAAATTTAACCCCTGAACTTGCACAGGTGATTGAGACCATTGCCAACACCTGCAAAACCATTGATCAGGCTTTACAAAAAGGTGCCTTGGCTGGGGTTCTGGGCAGCGCACAAAATGAGAACGTGCAAGGCGAAGAGCAAAAGAAACTCGATGTCATTTCCAATGATTACCTGATTGATGCCTTACAGAAACATCCCAATGTGGGCGGTTTAGCCTCAGAAGAACTGGATGAATTCACTCCGGCACAGGAAAATGGCCAATATTTAGTGCTGTTCGATCCGCTAGATGGTTCAAGCAACATCGACATCAATATGTGTGTCGGCACCATTTTCTCGATTCTTCCGGCAAAAAATGCCGTCACGCAAGCAGCTGATTTCATGCAGGCCGGTGTTCACCAGGTTGCTGCCGGTTATGTACTGTATGGCCCATCAACCATGATGGCCTTAACCGTCGGTGCAGGTGTAGTGTTCTTTACCTTTGACCCGGAAACTCAGGAATTCCTGCTGACTTCGGAAAATATCCAGGTGGCAGCCGACACCAAAGAATATGCAATTAATGCCTCTAACCAGCGTCATTGGGAAACACCCGTTCAACGTTATATTGATGAACTGCTAGCAGGTAAAACCGGTCCACGTGAAAAAGACTTCAATATGCGCTGGGTAGCCTGTATGGTAGGTGATATCCACCGTATTCTATGCCGTAGCGGGATTTTCATGTATCCATACGATCTGAAAGACCCGAAAAAAGCTGGCCGTTTACGTTTAATGTATGAAGCCAACCCGATGAGTATGCTCATGGAACAAGCCGGTGGTGCGTCGACAACAGGTCGTGTACGTATTCTGGAAATTGAACCGACCGATCTGCATCAACGTGTACCAGTGATCATTGGTTCTAAAAACGAAGTTGATCTTGTTACTGGCTACCACGCTTAATTTTTTCTGATTAACACCTGTGGGTCTGTGCTCACAGGTGTGGATGTTCTCCATGCCTATCTTATTTCTCGAATCGAAAGATAATCCTAAAATTAAGCACCTACGTGGCTTGATTGAACAAAACAGCTACCGTAAAAAACAAGGTCAGACTGTGCTTGAAGGTTCGCACCTTTGTCTGGCATGGTTAGAACAAAACCGGAAAATTAACGCGATTTTCACCACCGAAAATGCCCTGAAACATCCTGATCTGAACGATATTCTGGACCAGTATCAGGGTACGGTGTTTGTGATTGGCGAGTCTTTATATAAAGATTTAAGTACCTTGGGCACCACCCTTGCCTGTCTGGCTATTGTCGATTTGCCAAGTTCCAGTCAGGCGCTTGACTATCAGGCCGATACCTTAATCTTGGAAAATGTCCAGGACCCGGGCAATGTCGGCACCCTGCTACGCTCGGCTGCTGCAGCCGGCATCCAGCAAATTGTCTGCACCAAAGGCTCCGCCTCGTTATGGTCACCACGGGTATTACGTGCCGGGATGGGTGCGCATTTTTCTTTGCAGACCTTTGAAAATATCCAGCTCGAGGAGATTCTGGAACAGTTTAAAATTCCGGTCTATGTCACCAGCTCACACCGTTCCACCAGCCTGTATGTCAAAGACTTAAGCCAGCCATGCGTATGGATTCTCGGCAATGAGGGTCAAGGTGTATCGGATTACGCACTAGCACATGCAGAAGCCGTTACCATTCCCCAACCGGGCGGACAGGAATCCTTAAATGTCGCGATTGCCGGTTCAGTCTGTTTTTTTGAAATGGTACGTCAACGACTCTAATACGTTAATTTATATTAAATAGGCTGGCCCTATTAAAAAAATAGATTACACTAGAAAAATAATAACTTGTAATGTCAACCGAACCATTATTTTTAACGTTAATAGTGCCATGAAGTTAAAAATAATGGTGGGTATCCAATGACAGGATTTTCCATCTCTATGGATTTAGCACCCAAAAAGTCTCAACCTGAAAGTTTGAGTACTCTGAAGAGTACGGCTGAACAACGCCTGAAAACTTTTATGCACGAGGTCACCGGGCGCGCCTTAGTGATGATGGAAAGTGCCACTCAGGGACAGCATGGCATCGCGATGGATCTGGTTCAGGAAGCCTTTATTTCCCTGCACAAATCCTATGCCGATAAAAGCACAGATGAGTGGTATCCGCTGTTCTACACCATTTTAAATAACAAATTACAGGACTGGCGACGTAAAGAAGCCCGTCGTGCACAACCCTTTTCATTTTTCCGCAAAGTCAGCCTGGATGACGATGATGTCGAACAAAATGATCTGGTCGATGAACGTGCACTCAATCCTGCTGAGTTTTTGGACCAAGCCATGACTGCTGAAGAAATTCAGGAGGCAATCGCCAAACTTCCGGTACGTCAGCAACAAGCGTTTATGCTGCGGGCCTGGGAAGGGTTCGATACTCAGACCACTGCCCAGATTATGAATTGTTCAGAAGGCAGTGTAAAAACCCATTATCATCGTGCTATTCAGGCTTTACGCCAGACCCTGGCACATATGAATCCATATCTGGGAGGATCATCCGAATGAAACAAGATGATTTCTTAAAACAAGTGACTTCCAAACTTGATGGACTCGCCCACCACCACAAAGACAAAGCTGTGGTGATGAATCATGTTCTGGATCAGATTCAGGACCAGCAGACATCACGCTATGGCCTGTGGAAAATGTCCGGTTTTGCACTTGCGGCTGCCATTGCAGGGTTCGTCATTTTACCAAATTCGGTAGAAATGACCGCACAACCGCAAAATCAGGTGGTGGCTACGCCAAAACTTTCACCGCAAATGATGGAAGATCTAGAAATGTTATTGGTGCTGGGTGAGGATAAAGTTCAACATGGCAGCTAAACGTTTAGCATTCGCCTTCTGTGCGCTGGGCTTTTTACAAACCAGCTTTGCTGGCTTTGAGCGTTTCTGGATTTTCTCCAAAGATGCAGATACAAAAATTGTTGAAAGCTGGGAAACCCTCTCAGATGAAGAACAATTGGCCTTAATCAAACGTTATCAGAATTTAAAAGAACTGCCGTCCGATAAAAGTGCTTCTTTGCAACAGCGTATGGACTGGTTTATTCAGCTACCCGATGCAGAAAAGCAGAAAATGCGTGAAACCTGGCAAAAAATGAGTACCCAGGAACGCAAGGAACTCGGCCAAAGAATGCAGAAGGCCACGCCTGAAGAACGCGTGCTGATTCGTGAAGAATATATCAATAAATATATCACGCCGACAGAATACTAAGCGATTAAGCCACACATCAACCCAGTGCTGGTCCATAAAAAAGCCTCTTATCAGAGGCTTTTTTACATTCACTGGATTTATGATTTATGATTTAAACTGACGGCGTACACGATATACCGCCATGCCCAATAAACCAAATAATCCAGCAAGCCCTAGACTTCCACCACCGCTTCCTTCAGTATTGCTGTTTTTCGCGGTATTGATCAGGCTGATGGTCGCCTCATTGGACAGCTCCTGTTCAGCATCAAATACTGTGTATTTCAGCTCATAATCAAACGGGCTATAGCTGTTACGCACCTGAATCTGCAGGTTTCCGCCATAACAAGTTTCACGCACATAATCCCCTGGACATGGACCACTCCGGTCTGCCGTGACCAGTACACTTGAAGGTACATTGGTTAAACGGATTGGCAATTCAAGTCCATTGCTATCGGTATAAAAGGCCGGTTTATTTTGTCCAGACAGCAGTGTATTGACAGGTCCATCGCCATCATCACTGTCATTTTCCAGCGGATTGACATTAATTTTCAAATCCGAACCATATTCAATGGTGTAGCGGTCGGCTTTGGCAATCGGTTTGATGTTCATGAATTTTGCTTCAAGCAAACCACTCGACTGAACAGTTGGATCCGTCACCGACGTAATGGTATAGGCACAATAGGCAGAATCAATATTCTGGGTCACCTGATCATCGACCCGATAGAACAGAATCCGTTTTACATCGGCATCCCATTCGCATTTCAGGTTTGGATCATGCAGCAGTTTACTGCGGTCAAAGGCCACATCTTCTAAACCACCGCCAATACCATAGACTTCTGTACTGATATTAAAGTGTTCCGGTTTTAGTTCCAGCAACTGTGCCACGCTACCATCGGCATTTGGTTCATCATGCTTGAGGGCTAATGCAAATGGATCGATATAAATAGTCCGATATTTCTGTTTTTCCTTGGAAAATTTAAGCAAATTTTCATAGTTTTGCAGATCTGCCTGATGTTGGGCCAACAGCTCTTTATTTTTCTCTGGTGCCTGAACCAGCGCTTTTAAACGGTCAATCTCCTGCTGATAGCTGTCAAACAAGGTCACATGCGACACGTTTTTCAGATTGACAATATCTGCTGCGGTCATACGCATGAGTTCAACCGAACCAATTTCACAGCTGTTTTTCTGTTCTGGATCTAAAATCAGGGTGCCATCAGTCACACGCTGTAAACCACGCTGATCTGACACTTCACAGCCAAATCCTTCGACATTGACCAGGTCCGCATCATTGTCCAGATTTTTTGGATAATATAACGGCAGGAATAAGTTGTAGGCTGAAGCCGGCTGCATTGGATAGAGCACATCACTTAACTGCTTGCCACTCAGATTCACCGAGCTCATTGAGTTTTCTTCTGTGCTCGCGAGCGTTTCCGGCAGGTCACATACCCCCTGCTCTACACTTTGTGCATTCGGGAAAATTAGCGCATTGCGTGATGAGCTGATATTCGGTTGCCGCTCGGTTAAATTGCCATTATTCAACGCATAACGGCATGATTTTCCGGTATTAAATGCCAGCACATTAAACCTTAACACCTTAATGCCTGAATCATCATAATAGAAGGTGCTGGCGGCCTCATTTTCGACAATGGTATTGTTATTTAAACTGAAGACCGATTGCGTACTGAGGCGGTGTTCCGGGCCATTGGCCAGGTTAAAAATATGCCCCTGCGTTAAGTTCGCTTTATTTTTAGCCACTGTAGTATTGGTTAAAGTCAGACGCGGCTTGCCACAAAAATCAAAGCTACTCAGGCTGTTGCTGTTGCCATTTTGAATGACACTGCTTTGCTGAATGGTGATATTGGCCTGGGTATCTGCTAGATTTGCCGTACAGTCCATCGCCAGCACACTGCCGACACTGGCGCTGTTCCCCTGAATCAGGCTATTCACCACCGTAATTGGCTGTTCCTGATTATGGGCAGCAATATACAGTGCACCACCCCGCGCTGCCTGCGAATCCAGAATTGCGGTATTGGTCAAGGTCAACGGTCCGGCAACCAGTAAAGCCCCGCCCAGCCCATCGCTATAGCCATTTTTAAGGGTCAGATCGTCAAACATGACATTGGCCTGACTGTCGAGCGTATTAACAATACGATGCAACCCCTGGCCGTTAATAATGGTCTGATGTGGTATCAGCGCCGGATAACGGTGGGTGATAGGATCTTTCTTGCTGTAATCAAGCGGTGTCGCCCCCATAATCCGCACATTGGATTGCGGGCGTAATTCAGCATATAACTTGTATTCACCCGCTTGCAGACGGATATAATCTACTGCAATATAGTTGGTATTGCCGACACTACAGCCCCCAAAGGCTTTGTTCTGTTTGGCCGCCACCAAGGCTTCACGTAGCGAACATTTATCCGGGTTTTCACCATTTTCATCGGCAAATGTGGTGACATAAATAGTACGGTCTTCTGCGGCCATTAATGACATGGCACTGACAATCATGACTCCCAAGAGTGCTTTTTTATAATTTTTCATTCCCTTTCCCTGTTTTTATTTTTTACGGCGCCAAGCTGCCAGTAACATCAATATGAGCACGCCATAGCCAGCCACTGCTCCGCCAGATGTTTTAATTTTGTCACTGTCCATGTGGTTTTCAGGTGCCTGAATCACTTGTACACGAATTTCTACATATGGTTTGGTGGTATTAAAACGTGTACTGGTGGTCACCAGTTTAATTTTAAAAACATCTGCGCCATGCCAGGCAGAATCCGGGGTATAAATAATCTTGCCCTGCTCATCAATCGTCAGTTGACCCTTGGAACTGGTCTGGGTCTGCTCAATCTGCACACAACCGGCCTGCCAGGCTTTCCCAGTCGGATTGCTGCTAAACAGACTGTCACAGAACTCGGCTGGTACCAGATCACTATCACCAATTAAATCGCTGACCGACATTTCGGCAATTTCACCGGCCAGAATATCCCGACCAATGAGACCTGAGGCATCAGGTACGGTAATTTCAATTGCACCACGGTCACACAAGGTATTATCCGAAGCTCGGTTCACCCCGCGCTGATCTGCCGAGGCACAAGTAACCTGCTCAGTGGTACCCACTTGTGCATAGCCTTTGTTGACGATTGGAGAGTCAGCCAGAGCTTGGTAATTCAGTAAAATACGTGGGCGAATATAGCCCAGGAACTGCTCTTCTTTAACCTGATACGGGCAGAATAAGGCGTCCTCATCTTCACTCAGCACTTTACAGGCGCCTTCCAGGATATTCCCGCTAAAAATATGGCTACCCTGCCAGATCTGGTTCGGGTAATTGGTATCACCCAGTCCACATTCTTCAGAGACCAGATTGTTTTGCAGCACGCTTTGATCGGCTGCCTCTTTGCTACAGTTAGCAGACTGCGCCGTCACAGGATGTGGATTGGCCAGCAGAATACTGTTGGCAATATAGCCTTTTCCTGCCGGGGCTTCTAAACGTACCCCTGCGCTATTGCCCATTAAAGTGACGTTATTGACCCCGATATTGTCTCTCAGGTTCAGCACATAGCCTTCATTGCGGTTAAAGGTCGTACTGCTGATGGTATTGGCAGCGGCCAGCAGCTTGAGATTTTCGACATCTTCTGTAGGTAACTGGGTGTAGAGGTTGGCAGATGCCAGATCGCTGGTTTTGTTGTCGCTAAACACCGCTGCATAAATCCGGAAGCTTGGCAGTCGGCTATAGATGGCGCCACCCTCGGTGGCATGGTTGTGCTGGATTAAACTGTTTTTAATTTCAATAAAGGCTGGCGCGATATTCTCTCCCTCTTCAGCCAGATTATAGATGGCGCCGCCCTGGTTGGCTCGACCCTGACTCAGCTTGACATAATCCAGCACCAGGTATTCATGGTTCAGAATCAGACCGCCCTGATTGGGACGGCAACTGTCGCTGCCACAGCCTTGCAGGCTGACTTCGCTCAGGTTGACCTGAATACGTTTATCATCGCTGCTTTCAATATGAAAAATACGTTCATTACCAGCCATTTCGATAATGGCATTGTTCAGGCCTTTGATATTGTTTTCTTTCAGGCCGGTGTCATAGGTGGTTTTAATGCTTAAGGGTTGGGTAATTTTTAACTGCTGATTGAGTTTATAAACGGCGTGTTTTTCTAACAGAATGACATTGGAGGAATTTTCGCCACCGCAGCCATTATGACCTTCTTCCGGCAACCCCAAATTAATATACTCGACTGCTTCGCGCAGTGAGCATTCTTTATCATTGGCTTGAATATCTTCAGTGATGGTGACAACAATATTGCTACTATAAGCATGTCCCGCAATAAACAGCATACCAATGCCGATGCTCCGCTTGAGCATAAGCTTACTCCTTAACCTATTTATTCATTTTTATTTTTAAGTTGCAGCTTCCTTGCAACTAAGACTTATTTTGAGTGTAATTTGTCATAGCTAGAGTAATTACTCAAGTTTTTTTGTATTTTACCGATATTCGTCAATTAATGCGTAGATCTGACGCAAATTCGCACCGCTCAGTTTGGTTTTTTCGCCTTTTAGCAGCTGAATCAGTTGTTGCAGGCTTTGTAACAGCATTGAAGTCTGCTGCGGACCATGTAACAGCAAGTAGTCAATAATCTGCTGATCAATCTGAATACCTTTACGTTGCAGCACCGAAGTTACCAAAGCCTGACGGTCGGCAAACAGGCTGCCGGTCGGCACTTTCACACTCACAGCCTGAGTTAAACGGGACTGTAAATCGGGCAATTCCAGTTTCAGTTCAATCGGGGCAAAACGTGATGAAAACACCAATTGCCCGCCCATTTCATTGCTGTAATTGATTAAATGAAATACCGCGCGCTGCCAATGCGGCACGCCGCTAATCGCTTCAATATCATCCAGACAGACCAGATCAAAATGATCTAAAGAGGTAATGGCTTCGGTCGGGGCATCCAGAAGTTCCAGCAAAGAGACTTTAATCGCGGATTTGCCAATTTCCAGATAAGAATCGCAAATCGCCGAAAGCAGATGGCTTTTGCCGGTACCCGCACCGCCATAAACATAAAAACGGTTGACCAGCCCCGCATGCAACTGTCGCACTGCGTCAATTACATGGCCCCAGCCCGGACCAGAAAAATCACTGATTCGGGCATCGAGTTGAGGTTCTATATCAAGCTGCAGTTGACGCATATACAGAATAGGCCTTCGTTAAACATCTTTAGGATCAAGAGGATTCATCTTACTCGATTTTTCAGTCTGTTGCAGTGGCTTTGTCTGATCTTTCTCAAGATCAATATCCACATCCACCTGATCAGTTTCTATGCTGATACTGCCCGTTTGCTGGTCATGATGAATGATAGCCGTCGACTGTCCATACCACTGACTGCGTTCATAGCAATCCCGGGCATGACGTAGCAAGACCACAATTACCGCGGCAACCGGCAAGGCAATTAGCATCCCGAGGAAACCGGCCAGTTGCGCACCAGCCAGTACAGCAAATACCACTGCTACCGGTGACAGTCCAATTTTATCGCCCAGTAAAAACGGTTGCAGCACATAGCCTTCTACCGCCTGACCAATCATAAACACCACCAGCACCAAGAACAGTTGCATCCAGTCGATACCAAACTGCAATAAGGTGGCAATGACCGCAGCAATAATCCCGACCGCAAAACCTAAATATGGGATGATACTGGCCAGACCTGCCACCATCCCGATAATCAGGCCAACGTCCAGACCAATCAGTTGCAGACCGGTGGCATAGACCACACCTAGGAGGATCATCACCAGGAACTGACCTTTGACAAACGCGCCTAATACGTTATGGCATTCATTCACAATATGCAGGGTGCTGCGCTCATACGGACGTGGAATTAAACGGCGCAGACTGTCCAGCATACGGTCCCAGTCGAGCAGAAAATAGAAGGCAATAATTGGAATTAAAACAATGGTCCCGCCAATCTGGATAAAGTTCAGACCGGACTGCGCCACCCGTAAAATCATGGCTTGAATGCTGTCGGCGCTGTAATTGGTCTGCACATAGTCCATGATAATGGTTGACATATGCGTGGTATCAATTTCCATCTCATCCACATTAAAGGTTTCAGAAATCCAAGGCAAAAAGGTGGTATTGATCCAGTTAATTCCGACCGGAATACTGTCGCGGGCAATCATCAGCTGTTTCCAGACCAGCGGAATGATGTACCAGACTGCCACGGTCAGTAGAATCCCGATTCCGACAAAAACGATGCTGATGGATAACCAGCGCGGCACCCCGACCCGATATAACGTATCGACCAGTGGGCTGAACAGATAAGCCACAAGAAAGGCGACAATAAATGGAATAACGACCGGCTTGAGTAAATATAAAATCCAAAAAATTAAAGCTATCCCGGCAAGGATAAAAATGCGACGTAAAGTACGATCTGCCATAGAATCTCGCCTTTTTGCAGTGTAATCGTTATATAAAGTAAAATATTTTAATAAAGATAGCATTTTAGCGCATAAATAACATAAGAGTTTCGTATATTCGGGTTATAATCCCCCGCGCGAATGCGGAGACTTCATTATGAGCAACTCAACTTCTAACCCTACCCCTGGTTTAAGCTATAAAGATGCTGGTGTCGACATCGAAGCCGGTGACGCGTTAGTCGATCGAATTAAATCTGTTGCGAAACGCACCACTCGTCCTGAAGTGATGGGCGGATTAGGCGGCTTTGGCGCACTTTGTAAAATTCCTAAAGGTTATGAAGAACCTGTTCTCGTATCAGGCACAGACGGTGTTGGTACAAAATTACGTTTAGCCCTTAATTTAAACCGTCATGACACTATTGGTCAGGATCTGGTGGCCATGTGTGTGAACGACCTGCTGGTTTGTGGCGCAGAACCACTGTTCTTCCTCGACTACTATGCAACGGGTCACTTAAACGTTGATGTTGCAGCCAATGTAGTTACCGGGATCGGTCAAGGTTGTGAGCTTGCGGGCTGTGCACTGGTTGGCGGTGAAACTGCTGAAATGCCTGGCATGTATGAA
Organism: Acinetobacter sp. YH12134; assembly: GCF_013418555.1. Taxonomy (NCBI): domain Bacteria; kingdom Pseudomonadati; phylum Pseudomonadota; class Gammaproteobacteria; order Moraxellales; family Moraxellaceae; genus Acinetobacter; species Acinetobacter sp. YH12134. Next base: position 10,856 of record NZ_VPBT01000006.1, read on the forward strand.
GGCGAAGATTATGACCTTGCAGGTTTCTGTGTAGGCGTGGTTGAGCAAAGCAAAATTATTGATGGCTCTAAAGTCAAAGCGGGTGACGTTCTGATTGGTGTTGCGTCTTCAGGTGCACACTCAAACGGCTATTCTCTGCTTCGTAAAATTCTGGACGTGAAAAACGTTGACCTGACTCAAATCGTAGATGGCCGTCCGCTGGCAGATGCAGCGATGGAGCCAACCCGTATTTATGTCAAACCTATTCTTGAATTACTTAAATCTGTTGATGTTCACGCAATGGCGCACATCACCGGTGGCGGTTTACCTGGTAACTTACCACGCGTTCTGCCAAATGGTGCGCAAGCGGTAATTAACGAATCCTCTTGGGAATGGCCAGAACTGTTCAAACTGCTGCAAAAAGAAGGCGGTGTTGAACAATTCGAAATGTACCGTACCTTTAACTGTGGCGTTGGTATGGTATTGGCAGTGGATGCAGCGGATGCTGACAAAACTGTTGAATTGCTGAACCAGTTGGGCGAAAAAGCTTGGGCAATGGGTCACATTGTTGACAATGCAGAATCTGTTGAAGGTGCTGACGAAAAAATCCGTGTGATTTTTGCGTAATTGTCTATGTTGAAAATTGCTGTACTTGTTTCAGGCAGTGGATCGAACTTACAGGCCCTGATTGATGCCCGTCTTTCGGGACAAATTGTCGGGGTCATTTCCAACAAACCTGGAGCCTATGCGCTGGAACGTGCCCAAAAAGCCGGTATTGCCACTGCGGTAATTGAACACAAGCAATACCCAGACCGTGAAAGTTTTGATGATGTGATGCATCAACAGCTTTTAGACTGGGAGGTTGATCTGGTGGTGCTGGCAGGCTTTATGCGCATTTTAAGCGCCAAGTTTGTTAAAGCCTGGGAAGGGAAAATGCTGAACATTCACCCTTCTCTGCTGCCGCATTACAAAGGCATGCATACTCATCAACGGGTGTTAAACACGGGTGATGTCTATCATGGCTGTACGGTACATTATGTGACTGCCGAGCTGGATGCCGGTCAGGCGCTGGCCCAAGGGGTACTTACTGTATCGCATCAGGACAGCGTGGAAAGCTTGGCCAATCGTGTGCATGTGCTGGAACATCTGATTTATCCGCAAGTGGTGGAATGGATTTGTAGTGGTACGCTGCAGCACACACCAAACGCGGTGCTGTATCGTGGTCAGGTGTTAGCGCAACCGCTACAGTTCTGTCAGCGCTAAAATAAAAAGTAATATCTATAAAAAAACGCATCCTCGGATGCGTTTTTTTATGACCTAATTTTTCCCAAAAGTAATCTTAAGGTGCCTGATCCTGTAATAAGGATTTAATCATCTGTGCCACTTGCTCAGGCTGTTCCAGTGGGAACATATGACCGCCCGGCGCAACATGAAAAGGAATCCCGAATTTCTTCTCAATTTGCTGTGGAAACTTGCGGGCCAGAAACGGACCTTTCTCGGCCACCACCAGTTGTGCCGGTACTTTCAATTTGGCCTGTGGCAACCACCATAAAGATGGATTGGTACGGAAAATCTGTACTTCATCCATTTTAGGAATGGTAAGCGTCACCCCACCACGTACAGGATCTTCTGTCAGTGCATGGTCGATATAAGCCTGAAAACAGTCCGGATCAAAATCTTGATAAAAGCCTTTGGGTCTGAGCAGCTCGGCCGCCTGCTGACGTGACTCCCAATGATCACGGCGGCGTTTAGACAATCCCGCCGGTGACATTTTATCGAGGGCTTTCAGCTTCAACAGTTTCGCTACATGCATCACTAAGGCTTCTTTACCCATGATCATTGGCGGATCCAGCATGATCAGCTGGGAAAACAGTTCCGGGCGTTGCTGCGCGGCCTGAAAGCTCAGCACCGAACCAAGTGAATGACCCAGTGCAATCACCTTGCGGCCTTGTGCCTGCCGCACAATACTGTCAATCACCTGCTGGGTCAGACTGTTCCAGTGATTATCGATTGGATAACGTTTATCTGGCCCGAGCAAAGGCACATCAATCACGTCATAATCATCTTGCAGATGCTGAAATAGTTTTTGATAGACCCGTGACGGTACGCCATTGGCGTGAGCAAAATGGATTAATGGTTTCATTGTAATTTGGTACTTTGTTCAGATTGAATCTGCTGCGATACAGCGCTGGCCATCCCCTGACCTACCGCAGTGCCCATACGACCCAGCATCGAATCTAGCGGATTATATTCAATGGTATAGTTGACGGTTTTGTCGACTTTTAATTCACGTTTTAAAGTATTCATACTGCCCAGACGGTCAATAATCCCCAGTTTCAACGCCTGATCGCCGGTCCAGAATAAACCCGAGAACAAGGTCGGATCATTGGCTTTTAACTTGTTGCCACGGCCCTGTTTGACTGCGCTAATGAAATGCGCATGCACATTATCTAGTACACCCTGAACATGGGCTTTTTGCGCTGGATCCACCGGTTGTGTCATCGACAGCAGCGCCTTATTTTCACCGGAGGTCATGGTGCGATCTTCGACACCCAGCTTTTGCATTAAGCCACTAACGCCATAGTTCGGCATAATCACTCCAATCGAACCAACTAGACTGGATGGATTGGCAATAATTTCATCGGCGGCTGAAGCAATATAATAAGCCCCTGAAGCACCGGTATCGCCAATCACCGCATACAGTTTTTTATCCTGATGCTGCTGTTTTAAATACTGGATTTCCTGCCAGATTTCATCGGACTGAACCGGTGATCCGCCCGGTGAATTAATATTTAGCACTACCGCCTTACTGCCGGTTGCTTCATAGGCTTTACGCAGTGATTTAATGGTATTTTCACTATTGACGCTCTGTTTATCGGCTGCGATGGTGCCCACAATATCGACCACAGCAATATGCGAACTGCTGGTCACGGCCGTAGCGGAATTATTGCTACAGCCTTTACCCATAATCACCAGCAGAATAAAAATATAGGCAAAGGTCAGGAACTTAAAGAAAATTCCCCAGCGTCTGGCGCGGCGCTGTTCTTCAACAGAGGCTAAAACCGCTTTTTCCAGTAACTTCCATTCGTTTCCTGTCGGTTGTTGTGCTGTGGGTGGATGGCTATTCTTGATTTCATTTTCTGGTTTAGGCGGCCAATCGGACATAAAAACAATCCAAAACTCGAGTTAATTTTACTCCATTATATACGCCGAAAAACTGATTGCTGTCTAAATTGAATATTTTCCCCTATAATATTTTCATTTTTAACCTTTTCTTTAGATTTCACTATACTGAATGACTGATAAACTCGCCCCAACGACTATCTCTCGTTTACTTCATTTTGTCAGTCGACAGCCTCTCAGCCTTTCCCGCTGGGCGGCCCACGTATTGGCGGCATTTTTGAATGTCTTTCAGCTCAGCAAGACCTCTCAGGTGATTCGCCTCAATTTAAATATTGCCTTGCCGCATTTAGATGCGACCCAGCGTGAACAGCTGGCGCGTCAGGCCATTCGCAATGAACTCACCTCTTATTTTGAGTTTTTTAATATCTGGGGTGCAGAAAACCACAAGAATATTTCCCGCATTCATCAGGTGCATGGCGAACAGCTGTTACATGAGGCACTGGCTGCGCAAAAAGGCGTGGTGCTGATTGTGCCGCATTTTGGCACCTGGGAAATCATGAATGCCTGGGTGGCGCAGCATACTGAAATGACCATCATGTATAAACCGGTAAAAAATCCATCGGCTGATGAGTTTGTCCGTAATGCTCGCAGCCGTGAACAGGCCAATCTGGTGCCGACCAATGACAGCGGTATTCGTCAGATTTTTAAGGCACTAAAACAAGGTGGAACCACCGTGATTCTGCCGGACCACACCCCGCATTTGGGGGGTGAAATGATTCACTATTTTGGCCTGCCACTTGAATCCAGCAACCTGAGCGCCAAGCTGATTCAGAAAACCAAAGCCGCCGCCCTGTTCTTATATGCACTGCGCAATGAACAGCAAGGTTTTGATATTTTCATTGAGGCCATGGACGCACAGCTCTACGACTGTTCTGCCAATGAAGGCACTGCAATGATTCACCAGAAAATTGAACAGCTGATTGCCCGGCATCCGGAACATTATCACTGGAGTTATAAACGCTTTAAGGCACATCCAGCCTTAAGACGAATTTATGATATTCCGGCAGATGAAGCCTTGGCGTTAATTCAAAATACCAAACAGGCCAATTCCGCTTAATCGCGCCGCAGCCAAACCCGCGTATGCCGGTACGGTAGCACCTCATTCTCAGTGGGATAAAACTGGATGCTGCCCTGCTGCGCTGTCTGCCATAACGGAATTTTTAAGGCGTTCAGTCGGGCTTGTACCTGCGTGCTCGGATGCCCATAACGGTTATTCAGCCCCGCCGATGCAATTGCCAGTTTAGGCTCCAGCTGTTTTAAAAACTGGTAAGATGAACTGTGCCGGCTACCATGATGGCCGAGCACCAGCACATCCACTTTTAAATCCGGATAATCCTGTAATAACTGATATTCAGTCGGCCAGCCTGCATCGCCCATCAATAAAAAGCGTGAGTAAGGCTGAGCTTGTGCAAACTCAACCAGCAGCACACAGGAGCTTTCATTTTTCTGCTGTTCTACAGGATTTAACTGTTCCGGTTTCGGAGAGAGTACCTGAATCTGGATGCCCGGCTGCCACTGCCATTGCTGTCCTTGCTGGCAATAGTCAAAATGGCTATGAGGATTTACTTCAAGCTGAGCATTGGCATAGACCTGTTGCACCTGTAACTGTGGCTTTAAGGTCTGATAAGCACCGCTATGATCCTGATCCAGATGGGTCAACCATAAATAATCTAACTGCTGCACGCCTTTGACACTTAAAAAGGGCTGGATAATCTGCCGGCCGATACTCCATTTCTGTTCATCATAATGACCGCCCATATCAATCATCATGCTGTGTTCACGATAGCGTAAAAAGATTGCCTGCCCCTGCCCAACATCCAGCACAGTAAGTTCCACCTGCCGAGAAAACTGATCCTGAAACAGCAAAGGCAACAAGCACAGCGCTGACCAGGCTTTAGGCACTAGACCTGCGGGAAGAAATAAAATCATCAGTCCCAGCACCAGACTCAGCAGCATCGGTGGGCTCAGCGCAACCGGAATCAGTTGCGGCACAAACAGCAAATCCAGCAACTGCAAACAACCCAATAACAGACTTAGCGCCAAGTCATTGAGCTGAAACAGCAACTGGCTCAGCGGTTCCGCCAGATAAAAACTTAAACCGGCCAGAATATCCAGTGGTACAGTCACCAGACCGATCCAGGGAATGGCCAATAGATTACTCAGCGGCGCAATCCAGGCAATCTGCTTGAAGAAGATGATCATCAGCGGAAACAGCGCAATAAAAATTTTCCATTGCGATTCAAATAACAGCCGGAAGCCCTGCCACAATTTCTGCATCAACGTCTGCTGCGGATGCACCGGTTGTTGCCGGAGGGTCTGGTAAATCCTTAACAGCACAAAGCAGGCGCCATAAGACAGCCAGAATGCCGCCGACAGCACACTCAACGGATCAAGCAGCAGCAATAACGAAGCACTACCAATCAACAAAGACAGCGGCTGTATCGGCTGCTTTAGCAACAGGCAGGCGCCTGCCACCAGACAAATCAGTAAAGTCCTGAGCGCAGGAATTTCAAACCCAACATAGGCACAATATACAAATACACAGCCCATAAACGGCAGCAACAGCAGATAACTGCGGGGCTGTCGCGCATATAATTCGGGCCAATAGCGAGTGACCAGGCGCTGCAGCACAAAACACAGCATGGCGGCAAAAATCAGCACATGCGGCCCGGAAATCGCCAGCAAATGACTCATCCCGAAACGCTGAAACTGCTGCTCGGTGGCTTCATCGAGTAAACTTTTATCGCCAGTCAGCAGTGCCAGTATTAAGCCGGGATGCTGCAATGCCTGCTGCTGGATAAAGTCACGAATCTGTAAACGCTGTGTTTCGATCCACAATTTAAATTGCGGCCAGAGTTGCTGATGCTGTCTTAAATGTGCCCCAAATCCCAGCCGATACAGTTCCGATTCAGTCAGTTCCACAATCGACTGGACCTGAAAGCCGCTCATGATATTTTGCTGGAGATACCACTGCTCTACATCAAACGCACCCGGAACGGCAAAACTGTGCGCCGGCAAGGTCTGCCCCTGTAAACGGTAATAACGCCCCAGCTGTAGTTCCTGTTCAGCCGGCAGCAAGGCCAGCCATTGCACCGGCTGGCTATGCCGGTTCAGCACCTGAACCGGTTGCCGGAGCTGGCTGCTACCCAGCTGATTGATTTGCTGGACATAGACCACCACCTCTGCCGGCTGGCGGGTCAGTTCACGAAATATCAACCGCTCTTGCAACTGGTTTTGGGCAAAATTCAGCCCCAACAAAAATGTAATGACAAATGCCACACAGGTATTAATCAATTGGATGCCCAGATGGGACCAATGTAAAGCAGCTATTTGCTGTAAAAGCAGGATAATCAGTAACAGGCCTGACAACCAGAGCGGGAAATCCAGCATCGGCCATAGCGTTTTGCCCATACAGGCAATACCTACAATCCAGCCGGCACCCATGATTTTGAACATGTCGTTTTCTGTCTTATTTTTATTTTGAGCAAGCATAAAGCCCACCGGAGTGGGCTTCAAGGGTCATTGATCTGATAATCGGGTTTTAGTCGGGTACCCAGATGCCATCCTGCATATGCAAAATGGTATCGGCCGATTTGGCCAGCTCTTCATCATGGGTCACAATTAGCATGGCCATATTAAACTCACGGCGCAGCTCGCGTAACAGCTCAAAAATCTTGATGGCGGTTTTACGGTCCAGGTTCCCGGTCGGTTCATCAGCCAGCATGACTGCCGGCTTGGTGACAATGGCACGCGCCAAGGCCACACGCTGACGTTCACCACCCGACAGTTCACCCGGTTTATGGGTCAATCGATGCGATAAGCCCACCCGATCCAGCAGATATTCGGCCTGCTGTTTGACTTCTTTAAAGTTGCTTTCCTTACGCAGCATCAAGGGCATTGCCACATTTTCCAGCGCACTAAATTCAGGTAGCAAATGGTGGAACTGATAAACAAAGCCCAGATATTGGTTACGCAAATAACCACGCTCAGCTTCGCCTAAATTGTCAAAGCGCTGGCCATTTAAATAAACCTCGCCCTGACTTGGACGATCAAGCCCGCCAAGGACGTGCAGCAAGGTACTTTTACCTGAACCACTGGCGCCGACAATCGACACAAATTGTCCCTGTTCGATTTTTAAATCGAGGCCGCGCAGTACATCTACTGTGGTTTTGCCGTCAGTAAAATGTTTAGTGACCTGTTTGGCTTCTAGTACAGTTTTATTCATAACGAAGCGCCTCTGCAGGTTGAATTTTCGCCGCGCGTAACGCCGGATAAATTGTGGCCAGGAAACTTAAAATTAAAGACAGGCTGACAATGACTACCACATCCTGCCATCTTAAATGTGATGGTAAGTAGTTAATGAAATAGGCATCAAACAGATTCAAGCCCAAAACATTATTCAGCCAGGCAATAAAACCACTGATGCTGGAGGCAAAAATAATTCCAAGAATCGCGCCGGAGACTGTCCCGATCACGCCAATCACGGTCCCTTGCACCATAAAGATTCGGGTAATCGTGCCCGGAGATGCACCTAAGGTCCGTAAAATTGCGATATCGGCTTTTTTGTCAGTCACCACCATCACCAGAGATGAGACAATATTAAAGGCTGCGACCAGAACGATTAAGAACAGTAACAGGCTGACCATGGCCTTTTCCATCTGAATCGCACTGAACAGGTTACCATGGGTATAGGTCCAGTCTGAAGCATAGAAATTGGCTGGCAGTTCACTCACAATGTCGTTGGCAACGGTAGGTGCGGCAAAAATATCGTCCAGCCTCATGCGTACGCCTTGTGCGCCATCCGGCAGACGTAACAGGGTCGAAGCATCATTCAGGGCGATATAGCCCATCATCGAATCAACTTCGGCACCAATGCTGAAAATCCCCACAATGGTAAAACGTTTAAAACGTGGCACCACACCGGCCGGTGATGGCGTTGCTTCAGGCAAGACCAAAGTAATACTGTCATTTAAACTGAGGCCCAAGGCATCGGTCATTTGCTTGCCCAGCACAATCCCAAACTCGCCTTTTTTCAGGTTATCAATGCTGCCTTCCACCATATGCTGATGAATAATCGAAACTTTCTTCTCATATTCCGGCTCGATACCGGTCACCATAATGCCGGAAACCTGACCGTGTGCGGTCAACATCCCCTGTAATTGGGTAAACGGTGCAGCACCTGTAACATGCTCATGTTGCTCAACTTTTTTTGCAAGTTCAGGCCAATCTGTTAAAATCTGGGTAGATGAAACAGTCGCTTGCGGAATCATCCCCAAGACCCGGTTCTTCAATTCACGGTCAAATCCGTTCATCACAGATAACACTGTAATCAGAACAGCAACACCTAAAGTGAGACCGATCATTGAAACCAGAGCAATAAAAGAAATAAAGTGATTACTGCGCCGAGCGCGCGTATATCTCAACCCTATATATAGCGAGATTGGTTTAAACATACCATCTAGTCCGAGGTAATACATTATGGAAAATTTACAGCATCAAAACGCTCAAAATGAACGTCGCGTGATGTCACGTATCGATGCTGCGTTGAGAATCAACTATCAGCTTATTTCTGATCAAGTTGCTCTTAATGATCCTTACGATCCTAATTTTATGTTGCCGCGTTATTTTCTACTACTCGCTGAATTAGATCAATTTGATCATGCGCTTAACTACGAATTAGAACAATTATCTGAAAAAGATCAACAAATTGCTCGAATCTTATCCTTATTCAACCAAAAATTAAACCTGATTACCGGTTCTTTATACGATGCAATTGTACAAAGCATGTTACCTGTACCAGAACAGGTCAACTTTTCCGAAAGCGGTTTAAGCTTCTACAGTGAGCGTGAAATTGCCGATGGCAGCTATATTCACGTGACCTTAAGTCATCCGGAAAATTTCTTTCATATTGCTGCAACTGCCCAGGTGGTCTATAGCAATGCCGAAGATAATGGCCGCTATCGTACCGGGGCCTATTTTATTACTTTACACCCGCAAGACCGCAGCAAACTGGCCGAAGTCATCCAGCAGTGTCAATCTAAATAAGTTTCAGGATGTGCCTGTTTACGTGCCAACGCCCGGCTTGCACGTAAATCATGGAAGAAATATAAGAACAAGCCAAACAATAAGACCAAAGCTCCGATCAGCACTGTCAAGCTCAGGGCTTCCTGATTCAGAAATGCACCAATTAGCAGGGCCAGCATTGGGGTCATGACAGTGGTCAGTGACAATGTGGTCGCCTGAATATTCTGTACCAGCTTAAAATAACAGAACATGGCAATCAGTGAAGCCATCACCACCGTATACAGCAAAGAGAATAAAGCCTTGGTTTCCGGAATTTCAGTCGGTGCATAAGGCCAGATTATTGGCAACATCAAAATTGCCATCAAGGTTGAAATCAGGATTGAACCAGTGGCCTGTGCCACAGGTTCCACCTTGGCATTCACTTTTTTGACCCAGAAAATGGACATGGCATAAATCAGCACGCTCAGCAGCATCAGACCAATCCCGACCGGCTGTACATGCTGGTTTTCTCCGCCCAGACAGATAATACCCAGTCCCAGCACTGCAACCAGCATCCCGAACCATTGCAGTTTTTTCAGACGCTGCTGAAAGGCAAAACGCCCGATCAGGCCGGCAATAATCGGTGCCAGACCAAACATCAGTGCAATCATGCCCGAGCTTAAATAGCTGGTGGCCAGATAGGTAAAAATCTGGGAACCAAACAGGCTGCAGGAACCCGCCACATAACTGTGCAATGCCGTCTGATCAACCGGAAAACGCACTTTGAGCAGCAGTAAAAAGATAAAGGCCAGCGGCAAGGCAATAAAAAAACGTAAAGCCAGCGCCCACAGCATATGCAGATCCGACACACTCCAGACAATCGCCAGCGGTGTCGAGGCCCAGATAAACACCAGCAGCATATAAGTCAGGACAATATTATTTTTTGAGGGCATGTAATTCAGCCGGTTTTACGTTTTTGTTTTTGAATGGTCTGATCCAGACTGCTGGAAAATTCGCGTTTATCGCGTTCGGAAATTGGTGGTGGCCCACCGGTCTGTACGCCAGCGCCGCGTAGAGTATCCATAAAATCACGTAAATGCAGCCGCGCTTTAACATTGGCGGTGGTATAGATTTCACCACGCGGATGAATTGCAATACCACCCTTTTCAATCACCTGCGCTGCCAGTGGAATATCTTGAGTCACCACAATATCGTTGGCATGCATCCGCTCAACAATTTCCTGATCGGCCGCATCCGCCCCACTCATGACCTGCAAGGATTTAATTCGCACCGATGGGGTAATGCCCACATTCTGATTGGCCACAAAAATTACTTCGAGCTGATAGCGATCAGAAGCCCGGATAATCACATCTTTTAAAATTCTTGGTAAGGCATCGGCATCCACCCACAGCTTAAATGGCAGCACTTTCAATTCCGGCAATTTTGATGTCCCTAGTGTAGCAAAATTCACTCAACGCCGCGGCGGGAAATACAGGCTTTTTCACCAAGATGCTGCTAGAGTAATAACACGCTGGATCAGCTGATTGTGCTTAAGCAGCTTAAGCTCATCTTTTGACTTTTCTCATCATTTCGGGCATTTTCAAAGGAGAAATCGGTGCCCAGACTTGAAAAATTTAAAACACCCTCGATTAAATAGATTAAGGCCACTCGACATTCTCTTAACGTGCTTATGAAAAATCAGAACAGACCAGACATTATTACCATTGAAGATCAAAGTTTTGGCAGCCATGTAGAGCATTGGACGCTGCTCACCGATCAGCCGAATGTTGATGTTCCCAAATGGTTAGGTCAGGCACTGGATGCACCCATCATGCCAATGGGGCTATGCGCACAAGAATGTGATATGGATGACAGCACCTGGCTGATTCAGGGTCCGGTCAAACAGCCGATTCAACTGGCGCAGGTCATTGCCGTAGAGGCCAATCAGCCGAAAGCGGTTAAAACGGCCTTTCCATGTTTTGAAAGCCCGTATAAAACCCCGGTGACCATTGAACGGATTATTAGCTGCCCTTCCAATACCCAGGCGGTTTTGGGATTAAATCTGGGTGAAAACACCACGGTCTATGCCTTTGACAGTCTGTATAGCGTCAATCACCACCAGTACCAAAAAGACCAGACTTATATCGCGCATCTGAATGGTTGGGCTTACGAGCTGGAAGCCGTGGCAGAAGATGAGCAACTGATTGTTGATGATCCGGCCTCGATTAAACATCACCGTGCCTTAAATGATATTCTGGCGGCCAATAATGGTGTTGCCCCGGCCAATTTGCAGGAACAGATTGACGCCTGGGAGCCAAAATCTGAAGAAGATAAAGCCCCGGTGACCGTGAATTTCTCCAAAATGGTGGCCTATTTATATGGTGAAGTCTTAGGACAGGAAGATGAAGCCTGGTTCCAGGGCAATGTGGTCGGTAAAACCCAAGCGCAATTTATGAATCAGGATTACACCCTGTATGATGTCTGCCTGATTCATGAAGACAACCAGCCAGCCACTTTAATCCGTATTGCGACCAAAGAACCCAAGTTTGCTGATTTTGAAATTGGCCAGTTCATTCGCGGAAATATCTGGATTCAGGTCAGTATTTACGCGAAAAAACAATAATTTATATTTAAAGAAAGACCTGCTTCAATATGAGCTTTCAGCTTGAAGCAGGTCTTTTTTGTATCTTTTGAATTTATTTGATTATATTTTATCCACAGTTTTATTCTAAATAGCACTATTTTAAATTCAAAAATCACTTATTTATCCACAGTTTTAAATTTTAAAGCTTATTATTTAATCTCTATTGATTTTCATAGACTTAGATTAAATCTGTTTAAAAATTGAATATTGAATAAATCCGGTCAACAGAATGAAGAGATGATGTTCTGATTTTAAATCGGCTGAAAAGTTTATTAAGGAAAATGTATTTAGTACTTTATTTAACCAATTTTTTATGTTAATAATATGTGACAAATCGAAAGTATCAACGATAAATAGATCACTGGAATATAATATCTATGAAAATCGTGCAAGAAGAAAACTTACAATCTGTTGAACATCAAATGGGTCAGCGTTATCGTCTGGATAAAATGTCCTGCCTGTTTTTTGTTCTAGGCATGATGATTTCTGCCTACCTGCTGCATCAATTTATTTTTTAATCCGTATTCCATATCCCATAAAAAAGCCCATCCTGATGATGGGCTTTTTCGTATACGCTGGATTAGCCGTTGCGTTTGGCAAAGTCATCCATAAAGTTAACCAGTGCCTGAACACCTTCAAGTGGCACGGCATTATAAATGCTGGCACGCATACCACCAACTGAACGGTGACCAGCCAGATTCAACAGATGATTGGCTTCCGCTTCTTGCAGGAACTGTTTTTCCAGATCGGCATTGGCCAGCGTAAATGGTACGTTCATGATCGAACGGTTGGCTTCAACAATCGGGTTGGCGTAGAAATCGCTTGAATCGATATAACCATAAAGCAGTTTGGCTTTTTCAAGGTTGGTCTGATGCATGGCATCAACCCCACCATTTTCCAGTAACCATTCAAAAACCAGACCGGATAAATACCAGGCATAGGTCGATGGCGTATTCACCATTGAACCATTTTTCGCCTGATCTGAATATTTCAGGATGCTTGGAATTTCCGGCTTGGCCTGATCCAGTAAATCTTCACGGATAATCACCAGGGTTAAACCTGCCGGGCCAATATTTTTCTGTGCACCCGCATAAATTAAACCAAACTTGCTAACATCTAGCGGTGCAGACAGAATGCTAGATGAATAGTCACACACCAACGGCTTGTCGGTTTCAGGAATGCTGGCAAATTGCAGACCACCAATGGTTTCATTGTCGGCATAATGCACATAAGCTGCATCTGCAGATAAATCCCACTCGCTTTGCGCGCTAATCGCATGTTTACCATCAATATGAATACCTGCGTTCACGACATGAATATCGCCATAACGCTGTGCTTCTTTTAATGCTTTTTCAGACCAGATACCAGTATGGATATAATCGGCCTTGTCATTTTTACCGAGCAGGTTTAATGGAATTGCCGAGAATTGTAAGGATGCCCCACCCTGCAAGAACAGTACTTTATAGTTCTCAGGAATGTTCATGAGTTTGCGTAAATCGGCTTCTGCTTTTTCTGCAACCGCAACATAATCTTTGCTACGATGGCTCATTTCCATGATCGAAAGGCCTTTGCCGTGCCAGTCCAGCATTTCTGCTTGAGCTTTTTCTAATACGGCAGTGGGTAATGCAGCAGGGCCAGCACAGAAGTTGTACGCGCGCATGATTTTTCCTTGTCAAGGTGAAACACAATAAAATAGGCATTTAACCACATCTTGCTCGGGCTTGCACAAAATTATTTCAATCTTGGCACGCAGATACAGTCGAAAAATCAATATAGATTCACAAGATAATTTTAACTTTTCCAGCAGATTGGAAGCCTATTCATCTCTATATCTGGCCCAATGTGGATGACCTTTTTCTCTTGATTAAATGTAATTTGCGCTGATCTTAAGCATATATGCAGTAATACGCAGCGATCTGGTAAAGCTTAGTAAAATGTAGTGATTAAGAGTGCACTCACTCACCAAATACCTGAATATTCAAGTTGCGGATTTTACTGCTACCGCCCGGCTGGTCAAAGCTGACGTCATATTGCACCAGATTTTTTGGATACGCATATTCATAGCTAATCTTGTACTGCCCCGGCTGATTGCTACCGGTTTCAATACTTTTGGTCATCAGGGTACGCGACTTATACTCGTCTTTTGGAATCACCTTGGCAAAGCGTTTCATGACTTTCTGATTGTCCTGAAAATGGCTTTTGAGTTCTGGCTCGAGATGATTCAGAAACTGCTCGAACTCGCCATCACGTAAATTGTCATAGGCCGCCTGTGCCACCTGTTCCTGCTGCGGACTCGGGTTTGGAATGGCGTCCATGGCTTTTTGACCCAGCTGATCACATCCGGCCAAAGCCAGAACACTCAAGCCCATCCATAATTTAAGCTGCATATTGGGTTATTCCTGTACGGTACTGTGTAAAAAAGGACGCCGAAGCGTCCTTTTCATGAGAAGAGAAATTATTCTTCAGCCGGTTTTTCATCCTGCTCAGCAGATGCTGCATCGGTCTCTAGCGTATCTAAAGCTGTATTTTCATCAGCTAAATCTTCAGAAAATTCATCTTCTTCCACGGCTTCAATCGCTTCTACACCCACCAGCGTTTCGTTTTCACCTAAACGGATTAAACGTACACCTTGCGCATTACGACCGGTTTCCGCCACTTCCGAAGCACGGGTACGTACCAGCGTACCGCCATCCGAAATCAGCATCAATTCTTTCGAAGCATCAATGGCCACCGCGCCGACCAGTTCACCGTTACGTTCAGAGGTCTTGATTGCAATTACACCCTTACCGCCACGTTTTTTGGTCGGGAAGTCATCGACCGGAGTACGTTTACCATAACCATTGGCGGATGCACACAGCACTTCACCGGTTTCTGGCACCACGACCAGCGACACAATCCGGCTAACAAAATTGCTATCGGTTGCATCATCTTCGCTATCGGCTGTATCGTCTTCGGCCTCTTCCGCTTGAGCTGCACCAATGGTGACACGCATACCACGCACACCTTTGGCTGAACGGCCCATGGCACGAACATCAGTTTCAGCAAAACGGATTGCCTTACCTTCATTCGAGAACAGCATAATCTGCTGCTCGCCATCGGTAATCGCCACGCCAATCAGGGTGTCTTCTTCGTTCAGTTCAATGGCACGTAAACCGTTAGAACGCACATTGCTGAACTGCTCCAGCTCGACACGTTTAACCGTACCAGACGCTGTTGCCATAAACACATAGAAGTTTTTGCGCAGATTTTCAGCCTGCTCGGCAAATTCTGCAACAATTTCATCATCCAGGTTTGTGGCTGACAGCTCTAGGCCCAGCTGCTTTAACTGAACACGCAAGGCATCCGACAGATCATCACCATCTGCCAGTTCTGCAAATGCGGCTTCAAGTTCGGCATAATGGCTAGCAATCACTTGATTTTGCTGTAATAGTGCTGAGTTGGCTTTCACAAAACTACGGAAATCGGCCAGACGCTCTTTGAATTTCTTCGGTGCATCAATTACTGGCAGAATCGCGGTAATGGTTTCATTGGCATCTAATGGCAACAGGTTGACCATTGGACGGCCTTTCGAACCACGTGAAGCTTGTGGCACTTCAAATACTTTCAGGCGATAGACCTTACCGACATCGGTAAAGCACAGTACGGTCGCGTGGTTCGAGGTGACAATCAGATGCTGGATATAATCATCTTCTTTCATGCTTGTGGCAGACTTACCACGACCACCACGGCGCTGAGCCTGATAATCGGACAATGGCTGAGTCTTGGCATAACCGGATTGTGAAACGGTTAACACCACCTGCTCTTCAGGAATTAAATCTTCACGCGAGAAGTCGATGCGGGATTCAACAATTTCAGTGCGACGTGCATCGCCATATTGCTGCAATACCAGCGCCAGCTCTTCACGAATCACCGCCATCAATAAATTAAAGTCATTTAAAATAGCAGTGTATTCAGCGATTTGCGCCAGAATTTCAGAATATTCTGCATGTAACTTGTCTTGTTCCAGACCGGTTAAGCGGTGTAAACGCAGTTCCAGAATCGCACCGACCTGCGCTGGAGAAAGACGATAAACATCTCCATCCAAACCAAATGGACGGCTTAAATCTTCACCTTCAATTTCATCCGGGCGAATAGACACGGAACCGGCTTTTTCCAGCAATGCCACCACACCACCAGCGGCCCATTCGCCAGCCTGTAAACGCTCACGCGCTTCGGCCGGGTTGGCAGAAGTTTTAATGGTTTCGATGATGGCATCAATATTCGCCAAAGCAACGGTCAGGCCTTCCAAGATATGACCGCGTTCACGTGCTTTGCGCAGTTCATACATGGTACGGCGAGTCACCACTTCCTGGCGGTGACGGATAAACGCAGCAATGATGTCTTTCAGGTTCATCAATTTTGGCTGGCCGTTGTCGAGGCAGACCATATTGATACTGAACGAGTTCTCCAGCTGCGTATTCAGGAACAGATTATTGACGATGACTTCGGCATTCTCACCACGTTTCAAGTCAATCGCAATTCGCATACCGTCTTTATCGGACTCGTCACGTAGCTCCGATATTCCTTCCAGTTTTTTCTCTTTAACCAGTTCAGCAATACGCTCAATGGTTTTGGCCTTGTTGACCTGATACGGAATTTCAGTAAAGACAATGGTGGTACGACCGGATTTCTGGTCTTCTTCAAAATGATATTTACCACGAATATGCAAACGGCCTTTACCGGTACGGTAAGCATCGACAATACCCGATTTACCGTAAATGATGCCGCCTGTCGGGAAGTCTGGACCACTGATGTGTTCCATCAGGCCTTCAATGCTGATATTTGGATTATCGGCATAGGCCAAGCAGGCATTAATCACTTCGGTAAGGTTATGCGGTGCCATGTTGGTCGCCATACCGACGGCAATACCGGCAGAACCATTCACCAGCAGGTTTGGAATACGGGTTGGTAGAACGTCAGGAATACGCTCCGAGCCATCGTAGTTATCGACCCAATCTACGGTATCTTTTTCCAGATCGGCCAGGAGTTCATGGGCCAGCTTGGTCATACGTACTTCGGTATAACGCATTGCGGCCGCACTATCGCCATCAATCGAACCGAAGTTACCCTGACCATCCACCAGTTGATAACGCAGACTAAAGTCTTGCGCCATACGAACGATGGTTTCATAGACTGCATAATCGCCGTGTGGATGGTATTTACCGATCACATCACCCACAACACGGGCAGACTTTTTGTAGGCTTTGTTGTAGTCATTGCCCAATTCGTGCATTGCATAAAGCACACGACGATGAACAGGTTTTAAACCATCTCGTACATCTGGCAATGCCCGTGACACAATCACGCTCATTGCATAATCGAGATATGAATGCTTGAGTTCATCCTCAATGGCAATCGGTCTAATTTCCGATACGCTCATGCATACTCCTTGTTATACAAGCAGATTTCTGCCCGCATTTTATATCGTAAATTTGGCAAAAAATTTAACTCAAAACTTGAGTTAAAAAACGAAAAATTAGCTGGGAATTATAGCATAAATAGTCCTATTTTTGTGTCATCCTGTTCATCTTAATCTCGTTAATTTTCTAATGTTTAAAGATGAGTTTTTGGTACATTTTTAAGCTATTTTTGCCAATCGGTCTTGCAGCTACTTTTCATCAGCATATCCAGCTGTGAAATCCATCGCGCCACATGGCATTTCTGCTCATTTGATCAATATTGCGCTATGCATAAAATATACGCTTTGCGACAAAATTGGCCTTGGATCAAGCAATCTTCTTTTTTGAAATAAAAGACATAAAAAAATCATGCCTCGGACAAGGCATGATTTATATTTGAGAGCATGATGTGAAACCGACTTAGTTCTTGGCCACCGCTTCGTGATCATCCAGCTCCAGATATACTGGCTCGGCCACCACTGGCGGTTTATCCTGCTTCATAATATGCAGAGTCATCATGAATAAGCCCAGGATTAACGGGAATTCATACATTTCTTCCATAAAATCTTTATAAGCCACATCGTGCAGGAAAATAAAGCTGATGGCACGGCCATGTTCGATAGAATCTGCGGCAATTAGACCGACTACACTCAAAATTAAAACCCAGAGCGGCAAGGATACCGACTTAAATTTACGCACAATTTCGGCACGCAAATGACGAGAGAACAGCATAAACACCACAGGCGCAATCAGCACAATTGAAATCGCTCTGAAATACACTTTCGGCACTTCCGGAAAATAATCTCGCCCCCAGCTGATACTGCGGCCAAACAACAATAGCCACCAGCAAATTGCCCATAACCAGAACTGCTTTTGTCCATCCGCCAAATCAAAAGGACGGATATAAAAATAACTGAATATTGCACAGAACAATAATAAAAAAGCCTGAACATTTTCAACGCCACGCACGAGCTGACCATCTAAAAGTGGCAGATGCAAATCGACCAGGAATGGCAAACCTAGACACAGCAGAAATAAGATAAAGACTTGATTGGACAATCGGGTATCAAAACTCAATGGGAGACTCCGGCTGACGAAATCAAAGATTTCAAAAACCGGCATACTAGCATAATTTTTAGACTCTTCTGCTGTTTATTGAATTTAACAATACTAAAAATGTTAAATTTTGATGAATTCCGATAAAAAATTACAGAATAAAAAACGCCCCTGAACAAAACAGCAAAGTAAAAACTTTTACTGCTTGCGCAAGAGCGTCTTTTTAACCGAAGTTCAGGAATTAGATTTTAGAAACCAATTCTGGAACTACAGTGTTCAAGTCACCTACTAACCAGTAGTCAGCTACTGCATTAATTGGTGCTTCTTCATCTTTGTTGATCGCAACGATCACTTTAGAATCTTTCATACCGGCCAAGTGCTGGATCGCACCTGAGATACCCACAGCGATGTACAGATCAGGCGCAACAATTTTACCTGTTTGACCAACCTGCATATCGTTCGGAACGAAGCCCGCGTCAACCGCTGCACGAGATGCACCTTGTGCTGCACCCAGTTTGTCTGCCAGTGGATCAAGTACTTTGTGATAGTTCTCACCTGAACCTACACCACGACCACCTGATACTACAATACGTGCAGCTGTTAATTCAGGACGTTCAGATTTCACGATTTCTTCGTTCACAAACTTAGAAATACCTGCATCGCCTGTAGATGCCGCAGCTTCAACCGCAGCTGAACCACCTTCCGCAGCAACCGCATCAAATGCTGTACCACGTACAGTACCGACAACAATTGCTTCTGAAGATTCAACAGTTGCAATCGCGTTACCGGCATAAATTGGACGCTTGAATGTATTTGGACTATCTACTGCAATAATGTCAGTAATCATGCTGACATCCAGCAATGCTGCAGCGCGAGGTAAAATGTTTTTACCTGTTGTTGTAGATGCTGCAAGGATATGGCTATAGCCTTTACCCAATTCAGCAACCAGTTTTGCGACATTTTCAGCCAGCTGATTTGCATAGGCAGCATCATCAGCCAGTAATACTTTGCTCACGCCCGCAACTTTAGCTGCCTGATCAGCAACTGCTTGCGCGCCAGAACCAGCAACCAATACAGTGATATCACCACCGATTTTTTGAGCTGCAGCCACAACGTTTAACGTTGCACCATTTAGTGCTTTGTTGTCGTGCTCAGCGATAACTAAAATACTCATGATTTATATCCTTCTGTATTAGATCACTTTCGCTTCATTTTTTAATTTTTCAACAAGCTCATCTACAGACTTCACTTGTACGCCCGCTTTACGTTCAGCTGGTGACTCAACTTTTACAGTTTTCAGTTTAGTCCCGGCTGATACACCGTAATCTGCAGGAGACTTGGTATCCAGCGGTTTTTTACGCGCTTTCATAATGTTTGGAAGTGCCGCATAACGTGGCTCATTCAAACGCAAGTCAGTCGTGATGATTGCTGGCAGTGATAATTCAACAGTTTGTAAACCGCCATCGATTTCACGTGTCACTTGTACTTTGTCGCCGTCTACTTTCACTTCAGAAGCGAATGTACCTTGACCTGCGCCCAGTAAAGCACCCAACATCTGACCCACCTGGTTTGAGTCATCATCGATTGCCTGTTTACCTAAAAGGATCAGTTGTGGCTGCTCTTGCTCAACAACACCTTTTAAAATTTTAGCCACTTCAAGTGCGCCAATTTCATCTGCAGTTTCAACTAAAATACCGCGGTCAGCACCAAGCGCCATAGCAGAACGGATTTGTTCCTGCGCTTCTTTAGGACCGATAGAAACAACAACGATTTCTGAAACTGTTCCTTTTTCTTTTAGACGAACCGCTTCTTCCACGGCGATTTCACAGAATGGGTTAATTGACATTTTAACGTTAGTAAGGTCAACCCCACTATTGTCCGGTTTAACGCGAACTTTAACGTTGGCATCAACCACACGTTTTACAGCAACAAGAGCCTTCATGTAATCCTCGGCTGTTTTAGTAAATGTAAAAGATGAGAAAAGTTAAGATAACTCTTCACTTAAATTTTTGTAGGTGTCTTATCTTGCAATGGGTTTGGCATTTCGGTCAAGTCACAATTGCCCAAGAAGCTGTAAAAATGCGTAAAAATAGCTGAACGTTGCGTTCATACTTTTTTCATCCAGCTTAACCCAGCTATATTTCAGCCAGATTAAGCTATATTTTAACCATTGATTTATATTATCTTTTTATCTTATGTATCACATCAGTTGTTCTGATTAACTAGCCAGCACAATAAAATGAATTATTATTCATTTTTTAACATAGCAGACCGAAACCTGGCTATTTTGATGTCATTTAGGATAGCAGTTTGTATCCCCTGCCAGACTTTGGTCTAAGATGACCATCGGTTCATTTCTGTTTTTGTAACAATTCTCTTTTTCACGCTCTCCATATAAAAAAGCATGTCGACCTAGGACATGCTTTTTCTAAATTTCACAGCTTAATTGACCATTAACCAGCTGGCCGCCAGCGCCAGTAAACCACCAGATGTACCATCAATCCACTTCTGTTTACGTTCATACAGCTGGGTTTTCTGGGTGATTTTGGCAAAGATCAGACTTAACGCGCAGTACACAATAAAAATTAGCCCAATAAAAATGCAGGACAATAACAAGCCTTGAGTAACGGTATTTCCAGTTTTATCAATAAACTGCGGCAAAATCGCAAAGTAAATCAGCATGCCTTTCGGATTCAATAGCGCCGTAAAAAATCCTTTGCGCACCGGATGACTGCTGCTGCGACTTTCAATCGCCAGCTTTTTCTTGCTCAATACCGACTTGAATAAACCCACCGCCAAATACAGCAAATATGCGATACCTAACCAGCGAATCGCCTCAAATAACAGCGGAAAGGACACGATTATCGCGGCAATTCCCAACGCCACCAGAATCGAATGCACTAGATAACCACAACATACACCGACTGTGGCCATCATGCCTGCTTTTGCATCTTTACCCATCACTTGCGACAAAATGAATAACATATCCGGCCCCGGCGTAAAAATCAGCGGCAACACAGTCAATGCAAAAAGTACCCATACAGACATTTCCTTTTACCCGTCTTACTTGAGAAAGTGAAAATTAGTATCTGCGAAACGCTATAAAATAGGATTTCAAATATTCTATAATCTAAATAATTTTTCAAATTATCTTCTAATTTATGAAGCAATATCCAAAGTCTGTTCGAATAAATCTGGATCGCATCGACAAAAATATCATTCGAGCTTTACAGAACAATGGCCGCATTCAGAATAACGATTTGGCCCGTGAAATTGGCCTGTCGCCGTCCTCCTGCTTAAGACGGGTGAAAATTTTAGAAGAAGCCGGAGTAATCCAGAATTACACTACGGTGGTGGACCCGCATAAGATTGGGTTTCAACTGATTTTATTTTCCCGGATCTGGCTGGTCGGGCAGGATGCCGAAACTATTGATACCTTCATTGAGGCGATGAAAGAATTACCGCAGGTGATGGAGTGCTATATTATTTTGGGGGAATGCGATGCGATGCTGAAAGTGGTGGTGCCCGATTTAGAAAGTTATCGTAAATTTCAGTCCACCCATTTAACCAAAAAAAATGGCATCACCAGTGTCAAAACCGATTTGCCAAGTCAAATTATTAAACAGAGTTTTCAGCTGCCGCTGGAAGATTTATAAGCCTAGTTGGCGATTTTGAAGATTGTTAAGTTGCAGCACGCAAGATAACCTTCTCTTGCTATGCTGCACGCAGTACTTATATTTAAGCCTGCTGACCATCCAAAAAGTCGCGGTGCACGTGGCTTAAATCAATCAGGTCATATTCAGCCAGATTAAACACTTTCCAGACCTGCATAAAATCTTCAGTTGCATCGACGGTTTGGGTCAATTGCTGGCTTTCCTGCCACTGACGATCGGAAATCCATAAATAGCCTTGACCTGTTTCCGTATGAACCGCCTGCACCTTACCTTGTGCGTTAATGCCTTGAATCACAGCCTGTTCAAGTAAAATAGCCTGCATGGCTGGCAGGTTAATTTCCACAAAGTGTTTCACCTGTCTTAAACCATAACCGGCAAAAATTTCTTTTTGCGCCGGACTCAGCTGTTCATATTTTTGTTGAATATCCGAAATCATATCTATGCCTTTACATTTTTCCCAAATCATCAATCAGGTTGGGTCCTCGGAATTTTTGTGCTCGTTCTGAATATTACTCGAGTCAAAAATTAACCCTCTTTATACGCCATCTCCACCTTTATTTTTATTCTACAATGGTGGCACATGCTCATGCCTGACACCTCTATTCTAGTCTTTCACCCGTGAATTGAAAGTCCTTTTCACTTGCCTCAATTCAGCCCTGCTCTTTGCGCTGCGCCCTTGGATGAGCCTGATCATAAACCTGCGCCAAATGATCAAAATCGACATGAGTATAAATTTGCGTGGTGGTCAAATTACTGTGCCCTAACATCTCCTGCACCGCACGCAAATCACGGCTATTAGATAACATGTGGCTGGCAAAACAATGTCGCAATAAGTGCGGATGCAAATCGACATTGACACCAGCACGCTGGGCCTGCAACTTGACCCGGTTTTCAATTTGCCGCGCACCGAGTGGCTGACCTTTTTCCGTAATAAACAGCTGCGCATCCGGGACAAAATCACCCTGCCACAGCGGATAAATCTGTAGCCAGCGCATCACACTGTCTTTGGCTTTAGAACCAAACGGTACCACCCGGGTTTTATTGCCCTTACCGGTAATCCGCAATAACTGCCGGTTAAAATCCAGATCTTTAATTCTTAAGCCCTGTACTTCCGCCAGGCGCAATCCACTGGAATACAGCAGCTCTAAAATCGCTTTATCACGGACCCAGAGCTGTTTTTGCCGCTCTGACTCCGGCTCTGGCTGATCTAAAATCTGCTGTACCGTTTCAATATCGACCATGCCCGGCAAAGGACGTGGCTGACGTTTTAACTGAAAATCATCAGCCGGATTAAACGCCAAATAACTCCCCTGTTCAGCCCATTTCATAAACTGGCGAATAGAAGACAACATGCGCTGCAAACTGCTGGAACTCAGCTGCTGCGCTTCGACCTTATACGCCAGAAACTCACGTAAGTCAGCGGTTTCCACATCGGCCAGCGGCATGTTTTTCTGCTGACAAAAATGAAGGAAATCACCAACATCACGTGCATAAGCATGCAAAGTATGTGCCGACTGATGCTGGATTTCGCGTTGTTTCAGCCACATCTCCAGTAACTGTTCAGCACTTAACTTCATCACACCATCCTATGTTCTGGTAAAAAATTGTCTTTTAAAAAGTAGCTTTGCAAAAATAGTCGTGTAAAAAACGGTTGATCTCCCCGGCGACACGTTCAGCCTGCGAGGATGCAAACCAGTGATCAGCATCGGGCATAATCACCAATCGGGCATTCGGCAACTGCCGGGCCAGAAACTCACCAACGGCAACCGGACTCAATTCATCCTGATCGGCCCAAAGCAATAACACCGGCAGATCAATACTGGCCAATTGTTCCGGATGATAATAGGTCTGATCTTCCACAAACCACTGCGGCAGCTTGGCCCATTGCAGGGGTTCAATCTCACGCCAGTCTTTGGCCTGAAACGGAGTTAAATCCAGTCCGCCCGAAGTAGCCATTAACACCAAGGCCCGAAGTCTATTCGGCTGCTGCAATGCAGCGGCTATGGCCAACACTCCGCCCATCGACTGGGCAATCAGAATGCTGTCCTCTTCAATCTGACTGATCACCCGCGTTTTCAGATCGGCCAGACTCTGAATGCTGGCATCGGCTTCTACCCCATCAAAACCAGGATAAGCAATCACGGTTTTCCGGGCCGATACTGGCAACCGGGCCATTAACGGCTGCCAGAATTGCTGACTACCTGAGGCACCCGGCAGAAAAACAAGTTTATGCATCATCATGGCTCTGCAGGCAAAACTCAAATCATCCTAACATAAAAAAGCACCGTGAATAGAACGGTGCTTTTGTATAGGAAATGGTCAGATTAGCCCTGGAAATAACGTAAATCCAGACGGCCTTCATAGACATTGGCAGTTGGACCGGTCATCCAGACCACATCGCCTTCTTTCCATTCGATCTGTAACTTGCCACCCGCCAGTTCAATTTCAACTTTGCTGGCCAGTAAGCCACGGCGCATGCCTGAAACTGCTGCTGCACACGCGCCCGTACCGCAGGCCAGCGTTTCACCGACACCACGTTCAAACACACGTAAACGGGCATGCTGTTCATCCAGAATTTGCATAAAACCGGCGTTCACGCGCTGCGGGAAACGCTCATGCGATTCAATTTGTGGACCTAAACGTGCGACATCAGCCGTCAGAATATCCTGCACAATGGTCACAGCATGTGGATTACCCATATTGACCACATCAATGCTCAGCTTCTCTTCATTGGCCAGCATCAGGTCATATAAGTTATCCGGTTCATCGGCAATAAACGGAATTTCTTGCGGCTGGAATTTCGGCTGCCCCATATTTACCCGCACCCAGCCATTTTGACCCAGTTCCGGCTCAACAATCCCGGCTTTGGTTTGCACCTTGATTTTGGTTTTACTGGTCAGCTGGCGCTCATGCACAAAACGGGCAAAACAGCGCACGCCATTGCCACACTGCTCGACTTCTGAACCATCGGCATTAAAAATACGGTATTTAAAATCGGCATTCGGAACATCAGGTGGCTCAACCACCAGCAACTGGTCAAACCCGACACCAAAGTGACGGTCGGCCAGACGCTGAATGGTCAGGCTATCGAAATAGGCGCGCTGGCTGATTAAATCAACCACCATAAAGTCATTGCCCAGACCATGCATCTTGGTAAATTCTAAAAACATCCTGATTTACTCCTTAAGGCAATAAACGCTCACGTTCCCAGAGTGATTCAATGGTTTCACGTTCACGAATCAGATGCGCCTGATCACCATCGACCATCACTTCTGCAGCACGGCCACGGCTGTTGTAGTTGGAGCTCATCACAAAACCATAAGCGCCGGCACCCAGCACTGCCAGTACATCGTTTTCCTGAATGGCAAGATCACGCTCTTTACCAAGGAAATCACCTGTTTCACAGATGGCACCGACTACATCCCACTGTTGGGTTTCGACATCGGTACGTGGCGTCACCGGCTGAATGTCCATCCACGCTTCATATAAAGCAGGACGAATCAGGTCATTCATTGCCGCATCAATAATTGCGAAATTACGGTGATTGGTCGGTTTGAGTAAATCGACTTTGGTCAGCAGCACACCGGCATTGGCGGAAATACTCCGGCCCGGTTCCATATACACTTTCAGGCCCAGTTTTTCTAAAGCCGGGCGCAGTGCATTGGCATATTCTTCAACCGATGGTGGAGTTTCATCTTTATAGGTCACGCCCAAACCACCACCAATATCAATGTGTTTGAGTGTAATGCCCATCTGTTTCAGCTGCTCAATCATCAGCATGACCCGATCCAGCGCATCAACAAAAGGCTGGGTTTCAGTCAGCTGTGAACCGATATGGCAGTCAATCCCGACAATGTCCAGATTAGGTAACGATGCCGCATATTGATAGGTATCAAATACACTATCTGATGGAATACCGAATTTGTTTTCTTTTAAACCGGTTGAAATATAAGGATGGGTTTTGGCATCGACATCCGGATTCACTCGTAAAGAAATTGGCGCTTTAACCTTCAGTTCAGCCGCCACTTTCTGAATCCGATCCAGCTCTGCATAGGATTCAACGTTAAAGCAGGCAATGCCCACTTCCAGTGCTTTTTTAATGTCAGCTTCGGTTTTGCCCAAACCAGAAAAAACGATTTTCGAAGCATCACCACCGGCTTTCAATACGCGTGCCAGCTCGCCGCCGGTCACGATATCAAAACCCGCACCGAGCTTGGCCAATACATTCAGCACCGCAATATTGGAGTTTGACTTGACCGCAAAACAGATTTGATGGTCGATAAAGCCAAAAGCACGATCCATATCTAAATAATGCTTTTCAAAGGTTGCTTTTGAATAAACATAAAGTGGTGTGCCAAATTGCTGCGCCAGCTGTTGTAAAGAACATTGTTCGGCGTGCAAAACCCCATTGATGCGGGTGAAACTCATGAATGTATCCTTTCTATGAACGTTAAGGTGTCGTCGTGGAATTCGAAGCTACAGGTGCAGCAAACTGTTGCTGTACCGGTGCAGGTGTCGGCTCTTCAGGATGTTGCTCTGAATCGACATTGGGATATAACAGATATTTGGCACGTTTGTCGTAATTTGGATCACTCGGCAACTGTAAAGCTCCCGATTGACCACAACCGACCAGTACAAAACTGGCTGTCAATAAACTGATGCAGCAAATGACAGAACTCATCTGACCACCTATTTAAAATTTTCAATGAAGTATAACGCGATCACTGCTGTGACCAAAGTGTTAAACGCTAGAGATTAGCTTGTGCTATAAAAAAACGCCAGTTGGACACTGACGTTTTTTGTTGTGCAATGGCTTATTTCTGTTTTGGCTTATAGAAACCGAAATAGCCAATCAGCAGAATCACAAACCAGATCGGACTGATCATTAAGGCTTGCAAGGTATCTGACTCCAGAGACAGCACATAGATCATACTAATAAAGAAGATGATCACCATCCAGCAGGTGAACAGGCCACCCGGCAATTTAAAAGTCGACTGGGCATGCAGTTCCGGACGGGTTTTGTAATAGACAATATAGCTCCAGATAATAATCAGCCAGACGCAAATAAACAGAATGGTCGAAAGCGTGGTCGCCAACGTAAAGGCTTTCACGGTATCGGGTACGAAATATTGTAACGCCGCACCCAACAGCAGACACACCGCCGAGAAATACAGTGCATTGGCCGGGACTGCACGTTTATTTAAACGGCCAAAGGCTTTAGGACCCTGCTGCTCACGTGACAGACCAAACAGCATCCGGCTGGTCGAGAATACGCCACTGTTCATCGACGACATCACCGAAGACAGTACCACCAGGTTCATGATAATCGCCGCGGCCGCAATACCCGCCTGACTGAACAGGTTTACAAACGGTGAGATATTTGGATCAATCTGGTTCCATGGCGTTACCGACATCACAATTAATAAGGCCAATACATAGAAAATGATGATACGTACCGGAATCGAGTTCACTGCTTTCGGCAGGTTTTTCTCTGGATCTTTGGTTTCAGCCGCTGTGGTACCGACCAGTTCTACCCCAACAAAGGCAAAAATCGCAATCTGGAAACCGGCCAAGAAGCCCATAGTACCTGTCGGGAACAGGCCGCCATGACTCCAGATATGTGTAAAGGATGCGACTGTGCCGGCATCTGAGGTAAAACCGGTAAAAATCATCCATAAACCGACTGCAATCAGCACAATAATGGCAATAATTTTAATCAGCGCAAACCAGAACTCCATTTCACCAAACAGCTTCACGGTCACCAGGTTTAAGCCCATGATGAAGACAATAGCTGCAATACTGATCATCACCCCTTCTTCAGGTGTAAACGGTATCCCGCCATTAAAGAATTGCAGGTAATAAATAATCGCCGACAGGTCTGCAATGCCGATGGTGATCCAGCACAGCCAGTAGGTCCAGCCGACGAAATAGCCGGCCCACGGGCCAATCAGGTCGGTGCTGAAATCAATAAAGGATTTATATTGCAGATTGGACAGCAACAGTTCGCCCAGCGCCCGCATCACGCAGAACACCATAAAACCAATAATCATATAAATAATCAGGATCGATGGCCCGGCCAGGCTGATGGTTTTGCCTGAGCCCATGAACAATCCTGTTCCAATGGCGCCACCAATGGCAATCAGCTGTAAATGCCGGTTAGATAAGCTTCGCTGCAGATCGCCTTTTTCTTGTGACGAATTTGTATTTTGATACGACATTATTGAATTCAACTTCAGTGTTAACCACGACAAACTAACGTAAAAGAAATCAGAAAACAAAAAGAAATGCCGCTTCATCTATATTTTCTGCGGAATAATTAAATTTAATTTATTTTTCTTATAACAAAAAGTTATCAATTTATCCAAAGGGATGATTGACAAGGTTTATATCAATTTTCTTGTCAAAACATAAATTCTGTGTAACAAATAAAAATGCAGCACGCAACTATATCTCTTGCTCAGGATGAGCATGGCATATCAATTGCTTATATAGAAAACAAAATATCTATTTTGAGACATAAGAAGAAACAATGATGCAAGATTTACAAACACTCATGGAAACCCTTAGTGGCTGGGTCTGGGGCCCATATATGCTGGTGCTGATTGTCGGTACCGGGATATTCCTGACCTTCCGCCTGCTGTTCTGGCAATTCCGGATGCTGCCGTTGGCCTTTAAACAGGTTTTTGGCAAACACCCGGACAAACATTCCGGCGATATTTCCCAATTCGCCTCCCTCATGACCGCACTTTCTGCCACCATTGGTACCGGTAATATTGCCGGTGTGGCCACAGCCTGCGTACTCGGTGGTCCGGGCGCCGTATTCTGGATGTGGATGACCGCCCTGTTCGGGATGGCGACCAAATATGGCGAAGGTGTTTTGGCGGTCAAATACCGGGTAAAAAACGAGAAAGGTGAAATGTCCGGTGGTCCAATGTATTACATTGAACGTGGCCTGAAATGGAAATGGCTGGCGCTGATTTTCGCCTTTTTCGGTGCAGTGGCCTCCTTCGGGATTGGCAGCTCGGTGCAATCCAACACGGTAGCACTGGCCGTTGAAAATGGGTTTGGCCTGGAAACCTGGATTACCGGCATCATCATTACCGTATTTTCAGCCCTGGTAATTCTGGGCGGGATTAAATCCATCGCCAAAGCCTCTTCGGTTATTGTGCCGATTATGGCGGTTGGTTATATGGCCGGTGGTTTGGTCATCATCCTGAATAACCTTGAACTGGTGGTGCCAGCACTCAAAATGATTGTCACCTATGCCTTTACCGGTGAAGCTGCCGCAGGTGGTGCGATTGGTGCCGCGATCCGTTATGGTGTTGCGCGCGGGGTCTTCTCCAATGAAGCCGGTATGGGTTCTGCGCCAATTGCTGCCGCTGCAGCCAAAACCGACCATCCGGCACGTCAGGGTCTGGTTTCAATGACTGGTACCTTTATTGACACCATTATTGTCTGTTCAATTACCGGTATTGTGCTGGTCATGGGCTTTATTATGGCCGGCCAGTCTTTTGGTGATCAGAACGGTGCAGTACTGACCATTAGCGTATTCGACAAACTGCTGCCGGGAATCGGGGGCTGGGTGGTGACTTTCGGGGTCATCTTCTTTGCCTATTCGACTATTTTAGGCTGGAGCTATTATGGTGAAAAATGTGCGACCTATCTGCTTGGTGAGAAATTTGTACTGCCGTATCGCCTGATTTACATTGCGTCGGTGTTTATTGGCTGTGTCGCAACCCTAGATCTGGTCTGGCTGTTTGCTGATACCTTTAACGGTTTAATGGCGGTACCGAACTTGATTGCCTTATTGCTGCTGTCGGGTGTAATTGCCAAAGAATCGAAAGATTTTATTGCACGACGCAAATCCGGCGAACTCTACTAAAGCGTTCAAATCAAACTACAAGATCAACCACCTGCGGGTGGTTTTTCTTTGCCGGCGTATCAACAATTTGAAAATCGGCATTTCCTCTGTATGCTGTGGGGCAAGATTTAAAAAACACATTCCAGACGTTTATTTATGGCAAAAGCAAAAAGTGTCTATCGCTGTGAACAATGCGGCGCAGATCATCCTAAATGGGCTGGTCAATGTTCAGACTGTGGTGAATGGAACTGTTTAACCGAAGTCAGCATTGCCCCTGCGGTGACCCATCGTGCCCAGCCACGTATGGGCGGCGGCTATGCCGGTCAGGCCTCAACTGTAACTACTTTAAACCAGATTTCAGTCTCTACCGAAACCCGCCTTGCCACCGGTATTGGCGAATTTGACCGGGTACTTGGTGGTGGTTTGGTCACTGGTTCAGTGGTGCTGATTGGTGGTGATCCCGGAATTGGTAAATCGACCATTTTGCTGCAAACCGCGACCCATATGGCCGCCAGCAACAGCGCTGCCTTATATGTCACTGGTGAAGAATCCTTATCACAGGTGGCCTTACGCGCGCAGCGTCTGGATTTACCGACCGATCAGCTCAAAGTGATGGCTGAAACCTGTGTGGAACGGATTTGTGAGGTACTGGCCCAGCAACGTCCTGCGGTGGCGATTCTGGACTCCATCCAGACCTTATATACTGAAACCTTGCAGTCTGCACCGGGTGGCGTATCGCAAATCCGTGAATCGGCGGCGCTCCTGACCCGTTTTGCCAAAAATAGTGGCACAGCATTGTTTATTGTCGGTCATGTGACCAAAGAAGGTGCATTGGCCGGGCCACGTGTGCTGGAACATATGGTGGACTGTGTGCTGTATTTTGAAGGTCAGTCCGATTCCCGCTACCGGATGATTCGTGCGGTCAAAAACCGTTTTGGCGCGGTCAATGAACTGGGCGTGTTTGGCATGACCGATAAAGGCTTGCGTGAAGTGGCCAATCCGTCAGCGATTTTCCTGAGCCGTTATGATGAAGCCATTCCCGGCTCAATTGTGATGATTAGCCGCGAAGGCACCCGTCCGCTGTTGGTGGAAGTACAGGCACTGGTCGATGATGCACATGGTCAGCCGCGCCGGGTTGCACTCGGCTTAGAACAAAACCGGCTGAATATGCTGCTGGCGGTGATGCATCGTCATGGTGGTGTGCAGACGTCCGGTCAGGATGTCTATGTCAATATTGTCGGCGGGCTGAAAATTACCGAAACCGGCTCCGATCTGGCGGTGCTGCTGGCCTGTGCTTCGAGTATTCGCGGCAAAGCCCTGCCCCAGCAACTGGCGGTGTTTGGTGAAGTCGGTTTATCCGGTGAAATCCGTCCGGTGCCGAATGGTCAGGAACGTCTAAAAGAAGCGATTAAACATGGCTTTAAATATATTATTTTGCCACGTGCCAATGCACCGCAAAAAGCGATTCCAGGGGTGCAGGTGATTGCGGTGGCCCGTTTGCATGAAGCCCTGAGCGAGGCCATGAGTTTAAGTGAAGAACTGCACTAGAGCCTTTGCCCTATTTTTTGAGCTTTTCATGTGAAAAAAGCTGAATTCTGTATTGAAATTCGGGACAAATGCCTGCATAAATACAGGGCGATAAATTTCTTTTTTTAAATAGGAAAAATTGATGGAAGTTCGACAGCGTGGTTTGATGGCTGGTATTTTAACAGCTGCCCTCTTGGTTGCCCCTTTAGCAGCCGAAGCAAAACGTGCCGGTGGTGGTAAAAGCCATGGCATGAGCCGTTCAGCAACACCAACTCAATCTTACCAACAGCCTCGTCAAGCTACTCCTGCACAACAGCCCGCTCCAGCTACTGCGCCTGCGCAGCAAAAATCTGGT
The DNA here is from genome assembly GCF_013418555.1 of Acinetobacter sp. YH12134. Lineage (NCBI taxonomy): Bacteria > Pseudomonadati > Pseudomonadota > Gammaproteobacteria > Moraxellales > Moraxellaceae > Acinetobacter > Acinetobacter sp. YH12134. The sequence continues at coordinate 42,576 of NZ_VPBT01000006.1, forward strand.
CCGGGTGTCGGTGGTATGGTCGCTGCGGGTGTTGCAGGTGCTGCGATTGGTGCAGTGGCTGCCAATGCCTTAGCAGATGATCAGCCAGCCAGCCAGGCACAGGCTCAACAGGAGGAAGAAGGTGGAATCCCAGGCTGGATCTGGATTCTCCTCGCTGCAGCAGTCGCCTTCTTCATTTTCCGCAAGATGGGCGCAAAAAAAAAAATTAGCAGCCAATAACCCGTATGCGCCAAATAACGGTGCCAATAACGCACCGTTTGGTCAATCTGCTGCTGCACCACGTGCCGGTGGCGATAACACCAATATCTTTGGCCAGAACGTCGGTGGTTCAGCCCCAACCAACAATGCGCCATTTGGTGCAGCACCAGTGAATAACGCTGCCTTTGGTACCGCGTACACCAACAGTGGTAACCAGTTACCAGATGGTACGGAGCCAGCAGCCTTTCTGCGTGTTGCACGTCAGCGTTTTAACCATATTCAGTCTATGAATACGGCCAGCAATATTGCTGAAATTCAGCGTTATTTAACCCCTGATCTGTACCAGTCGATGTATCAGGACATCATGGCCAATCAGGATCAGGATGTGGCTGAGTTTTCTAACCTAAATGCGATGGTGGTCGATTCTGCTACTGAAAATGGTCAGTATGTGGTGAGTGTGCGCTTTACCGGTACGGTGAGTGAAGATTTAAACAGCTTGCCACAGCCATTCACTGAAATCTGGCATTTTGTTAAGCCAGCAGGCTCTAGCCAGGACTGGTTGGTTGCGGGTATCCAGCAAGAACACTAATTAAACCTAAGATCAAAAACGGCGGCTTCGGCCGCTGTTTTTGTTTTTGCACCGCCTGCGGAATGTTATTCATTTAGTTGCTTTATTTTGTCCCCAACCGATTATCTCGAGGGATGGAAAGACCTAGAGATGTGATACAGCGATCATCTCTATAAGACGGTATGTCTGCTCTGCGCCATTCAGTACGTTCCTACGTATTTTCGCTTGATCTTACAATATCGCTCTTCACTAACAGACTGCTGATAAAATTCACCCATTAAAAAAAGCCCCGACCTGCGGAGCTTTTTCATGTTTAATTTACAGCGCGTACTGCGAGCTTATTCTGGTAATGGAATAAACTGTTTATCACTGTTTTGCACTTTACGCTCACCAACCACCACTTGCAGCTCTAAAGACTGTTCTTCACGTTCAATCAGGATATTCACCGGCTGGTTCGGTTGCTGCAGCGCCACATAATTAATCAGGTGTGATGTTGAGCTAATCTCTTCATCATTCACTTTCAGGATTTTATCGCCACGGCGAATACCGGCTTTGGCCGCAGGACCATTGGCCAAGACATCTGCCACCACCACGCCACTTTGTTTTGGCTCCAGAATATTCTGTTGCTGTACCGGCAATAAGCTAATACCTAACCAGCCACGTACCACGCGACCATCTTTTAAAATCGAGTTCAGTACCTGCTGACAGACCTGTGCCGGAATAGCAAAGCCAATGCCCAAAGAACCGCCCGATTGCGAGAAAATTGCGGTATTAACCCCAATTAAGTTCCCGGCCACATCAATTAGCGCACCGCCGGAATTCCCCGGGTTAATGGCAGCATCAGTCTGAATAAAGTCTTCATAGGTATTAATGCCTAAATCCGAACGACCGGTCGCGGAAATAATCCCCTGAGTGACGGTTTGGCCTACCCCAAACGGGTTACCAATCGCCAGCACCACATCACCGACTTCATTGCCACTGAGTTTAAATGGTAAAACCGGTAACTGATCCAGCTCAATTTTAATTACCGCCAAGTCGGTATCCGGATCGGTGCCGACCACTTTTGCCTCGGCACGACGGCCATCATGCAAGGCCACCACAATCTGATCGGCCTGGGCAATCACATGGTTATTCGTCAAAATGTAACCATCGGCACGTACAATCACCCCGGAACCGAGGCTGTTTTCATTAGGTCCCTGGCGATATTGTTCCGGTAACTGATCACCAAAAAATTCACGGAATGCCGGATCATTAAACAAAGGATGATTAGGCTGCTTGATTTTCTGGGTGGTAAAAATATTGACCACGGCCGGTGCTGCTACTTTTACGGCAGCACTATAAGACACCACCCCGCCAGTACGGGTGGTATCAATCAGCGGTTCTACTTTTTCAGCAGGCATTTTCACCCCATCCGGGGCAACGGGAGCTTTCGGTTTTTGAAACTGTTGCCAGCCCAAAAAGCCAATAATCACAATAATAAGTAACACCCAAGGTAACCATGTAAAGGTCCGGCGCACAGCTCTATCCTCTAAAATTTTTTAATTCATTGATGACTAAGTAATTTATGACCTATTGTAAAGCGAAATACATAAGGAAACATAAAAATCACTAAAGAGTTTTGTGCTGCTTTAGTTACAATTCAAAATATGTTTTGATGACAACAAAATTTAAGGCTTTTGAGAGATTTATGGCTAAGCTGCATGACCTGATCCGCTGGTGTGATCAAACCTTAAAATCAGCCGAGTTTAAAGACTATGCCCCAAACGGCTTGCAAATTGAAGGCAAACCGGAAGTCAAAAAAATTCTGTGTGCGGTAACTGCATCACAAGATGCGATTGAAGCCGCCATTGCCGAGCAGGCCGATGTGCTGCTGGTGCATCATGGCTATTTCTGGAAAGGTGAACCCTACCCGATTACCGGAATGCGCGGTAAACGCATTAAAAGCCTAATCCAGCATGATATTTCACTAGTAGGTTATCATTTACCGCTCGATTCACATCCTGAACTGGGCAATAATGCGGCCATTGCTGATATTTTGGGACTGGAGCAACTAGAAGCACTGGACCCGAGTGAACGTCATCCAATTGGCAATATTGGCTATTTAAAACAGGCCATGTCACCAGAAGCGTTTAAAGCCCTGTTAAGTGAAAAACTGGGGTTTGATACCATTCATTTACCGGCCAATCCAACCGAAATCCGCAAAGTCGGTTTCTGTACCGGCGGCGCGCAGGATTATATTCATAAAGCCGCAGCGCAAGACTGTGATGCCTATATTTCTGGCGAAGTGTCAGAACGTACCTTTTATGAAGCCAAAGAACTGGGCGTCCATTATTATGCCTGTGGCCATCACGCGACTGAACGCTACGGTGTACAGCGTTTGGGACAGGCGCTGGCACGCGAATTTAATCTCGAATATGTCTATTTCGAATTGAATAATCCGATTTAAAACTTGTGAGATGAATTGAGGCTGGCTTATACGTATAAATTAAGGATTTATTGTGTAATGTTATTTATAAGCAATGCGCAATTTTGTTGAATAATCTATTACAATAAGCCGACTTAAACTCAAAACCCAGCATAAGCAAGGAATTGAAAACATGACAACGATTACTTTACCAGCATTACCATATGGTTACGAAGATCTTGCGCCGCACATCAGCAAAGAGACTTTAGAATTTCACCATGACAAGCACCACAACACCTATGTTGTGAACCTGAACAACCTGATCGCAGGTACTGAGCTTGAAGGTAAAACTTTAGAAGAAATCATCAAGGCAAGTGCTGGCGATGCTTCTAAAGCAGGTATTTTCAACAATGCGGCACAAGTATGGAACCACACATTCTACTGGAACTGTATGGCGAAAAACGGTGGTGGTAAACCTACTGGTGCAATTGCAGCGAAAATTGATGAAGCTTTCGGTTCATACGAAAAATTTGCTGAAGAATTTGCAACTGCTGCTGCAACTCAATTCGGTTCAGGTTGGGCATGGTTAGTGGCTGACGATGTAAACGGCAAACTATCAATCATGAAAACTTCAAATGCAGATACGCCAATGGCGCACGGCAAAATTGCAGTATTAACGATTGACGTTTGGGAACACGCTTACTACATCGACTTCCGTAATGCACGTCCTAAGTACATCTCGACTTTCCTTGAAAGCCTGGTGAACTGGGATTATGCCAACGCGAAACTTGCAGGCCAACCAGCTGGCGTAGAAAAATAATTTTATTTTTCTGTGTAAAAAATCACCCTTTAAGGGTGATTTTTTTATTTTTAGGGAATAACTGCATAAATCTAAGGCAAATGATTCATTTGTTTAAATAATCTGGTTGACGACCGGCGCATTCCTCCCTAAAATGCGCATCAGATTCTCCAATAGCTCAGTCGGTAGAGCGACGGACTGTTAATCCGCAGGTCCCTGGTTCGAGCCCAGGTTGGAGAGCCATCTAATCTCCCATAGCTCAGTCGGTAGAGCGACGGACTGTTAATCCGCAGGTCCCTGGTTCGAGCCCAGGTGGGAGAGCCAAGATTCTAAAAACCCACTCCAGTTGAGTGGGTTTTTTTATGGCGTTTAGATTGGGGGATTCAATGAGAATCATCATCCTAAAATAGCCCCTACCTGTACCACGGCACCCTGCCCGTCATAGACCAGTAAAAGCCACACACCAAGCTTTCTGCTTCCAAACGCCTTCATTCGTTTATTTTTAATTCAGTTAAACTGAAAAACTACATTTTTTCAGGCCGCGGACTTGACCACCTGCCCTTTGCCGCCTAGAATGCGTTTCAGATTCTCCCATAGCTCAGTCGGTAGAGCGACGGACTGTTAATCCGCAGGTCCCTGGTTCGAGCCCAGGTGGGAGAGCCAAGATTCTAAAAACCCACTCCATTTGAGTGGGTTTTTTCTTTATACAAGTATGTGTTGTGTTCAATAGCGCTCAGTCGACTTTCTTCTTTATTGGCTGCCTGGCCACACTGGTGCTGATGCTGCTGGTGGCGGCCTCCTATTTGCGCCCCAAACAGAAATATTTTCCGAAAAAAGTCATTACCCCGTTTGAAGCCAAGATGTTTGCCCGCTTAAAGCAGGCTTTTCCCGAACATCATATTCTGGCTCAAGTTGCTTTTAGTGCGTTAATTACCAATAGTAACTACAAGATCCGTTCCCGCTTTAATCGCAAGGTCACCGATTTTGTTTTGCTGGATCAGCAGATGAATGTGGTGATTATTATTGAACTGGATGATCCCACTCATATTGGCAAAGAAAGCGAAGATGCCGAGCGGGATGCCATGTTGCTTGAGGCGGGCTATCAGGTGATCCGATACACGGAGATTCCGAGTATCAGACAATTGCAGCAGGATATTCTTTAATTAAGGCGCTACAGCTTCAGAAGCTGCTGGGTTTGCATCGGCTTGTTGTTGAGCTTGTTGCTGCGCCTGCTGTTGTTCAGCTGCTTCACGCGCTTTAATCCGCGCAATCATCTCTGCCTGCTGCTGTTTATATTTTTCCTGATTTTTCGCATCGCTGTTGACAGCCAGAAACGCCATACTGACCAGAAAAACAGGAATCAGCAGACCTAAACTGGCCAACAGAATAATCTTTTTGGTATTGGGTGGCTGATTCGGTCGTTGCTGTTCAGGCGCGGTCATGAGAGAGTCCTCTGTCAGATGCATCAAAATGACGCTCAATATAACAAAATCATTTTCGAGGACAAAGCCTCTGTTGATGTTTGCTTGAACCTGAAGATACAACACAGCCGCCTGTACGGCTACAGACGGCTGCGTTACAGATCACGTCAGACTGCTCATCTACCCGATTAGAGGTTCAGCTGAATCTCGCCAAAAACCTGAGTTAAACAGGCCAGATGATCAAAGCCTTGTTCTGGTGTGTCCTGCATCCGCCAAGCCACATAGCCATCCGGACGTACCAGCACGGCACCGGCATCGGCAATTTCCGATTTTTGCTGCCAGGTGGCATAGACATCGCGATGTTCACGTGAACCAATCTGAATCACATCCAGATAGTCCAGCTTTAACCGGGCCGCTGCCGCTTTCCATGCTGCACCCGATAAACCGGTCAGTAGCGTAAAGCGCCCTTTACCGACAATATCCAGGGTGGAATATTTATAGCCCTGCGCATCAATCAGCCAGGTATGCGGTAGTTTGGCACCCGGACGTGTGGTGGCTTGCAAATACAGCTACGGGTCCTGTACAAAGATTTCTTCATCTGTTTCTGCCAGCACGGCATTGGACAAATAACGCTGGTTTAGCTCCACCCCTTGAGCATTAAACTCATAATGTTTAATCGCCAGCGCCTGATACAGCTTTTCCCGAATCTCGGCCGCTTCCGGTGTTTCCGCAAAAATCCGCTGCAACATCTCGGCCTGGGTCTGCACACCCTGATCAAAACCAAATACTGCTTTTAAGTGCTTATAGTCAAAACGGGACTGGTTGGCACGCGCTACAATCTGCTTGCCCACCGGCGCCCGTTCATCACTATAAGAGTCCAGTAGCGCTGGCTTGGCCCAGCCTTTAAGCACATAAGCCAGCTTCCAGCCCAGGTTAAACGCATCCTGCATACAGGTGTTGGAACCTAAACCACTCGATGGCGGATGACGATGTACCGCATCGCCACCACAGAACACACGCCCCACCGAATACTGGGTGGCCCAGGTCTGATTGACATACCAGTAAGATACTTTTTCAATTTCGACCTGCTGCACCTCTTCACCCACAAAGGTGTTCAGTCGCGCCCGAACCTGGGCTTCGGTGACTTGCGGCTCGCCTTTGCTGATATCAAAGCCCCAGCCCATAATCCATTCATTCCAGGGCTGAATGGCACGTAGCAATCCCATGCCCAAGTCACCAAAACTGGCTTCCGGATTCACAATCCACTGTAAAATGGCCGGACGATGCGTCACGTATTTGGACAGGTCGGCTTTAAAAGTGACGTACACGGTTCCGGCACGCGCCATCCCCCCTTCTAAGGGCAGTTTCAGCTCTTCAACAATTTTCGAACGCGCCCCATCCATCCCAATTAAATATTTGGCCCGCAGGCTAAATTCAGTTTGGGTCACCCGATTCAGAAAGGTCACGGTTATGCCGTGCTCATCCTGAGTATGTGATAAATATTCAGTATTGAAGTTATAAATCACACCGCGTTCGGCCGCATTCTTGACCAGCAGTGCTTCCATTTTTGGCTGGATCAGATCGACAAAGGGACATGGACTGCCTTTGATGTAATCGCCATGACGTTCATCGCCCGTGCCCCAGCAGCTCATCCGGGCAATTTCTTCCCCGACCAGACTGGTGGTGAGTAAACATTCACCCATCTGCTGCCACGGCGTAGCAATGGCTTTGACCTGCTCTTCAATGCCCAAGTCACGCATAACTTCCATCGCACGCTGGTTGGTAATATGCGCACGCGGACTGTTGGCCAGCCAGTTAAACTGGGTAAACAGCTGCACCCTGATGCCATAACTGGCCAAGGCCAGCCCCAAGGTGGAACCCGCCGGCCCCGTACCAATCACCAGCACATCAGTATCATAGTGTGTAGACATTCCGGACGCCTTTTACCGCTGTATCTGTTGCAGAATATTTGTATGCAGTGTAATCCGCCCCATCCAGGCCGCCTATTTCTATGTATATAAACGATAGTGCTATTGGTTTTAGCTCTAGTCAGCTGCTGGATAAAACACATCAGCTGATGTGAAATGCAGTTTAGACCGTGTTGGGTTACACTAGGGCGATGATCTGCACAGTGGATGAAAGTCATGGAATTACGGCATTTACGCTATTTTGCAGCGGTGGCAGAAGAACAGAGTTTTACCAAAGCAGCAGATAAACTCTTTACCGCCCAGCCCTTTAAGCCAGCAGATTAAGGATTTAGAAGAAGAAGTCGGGGTTCGTTTGCTGGATCGCTCGGCGCGGCAGATTCAACTGACCGATGAAGGCCGGGCCTTTTTACCTTATGCCTTGCAAGCGATTGAAAACGCCAAACTTGCAATTTCCGCAGCGCGTCAGGTGGCGCATCAGAAAAACAACCAGATTCATATTGGCTTATTGAACGTGGCCGAACTGAAAGTACTACCACTGATACTGGAACGCTTAAAACAGGCCATTCCCAATCTGCAGATTCATATCCAGAGTCTGACCTGTCTGGAGCAGATTCAGCGCCTGAAAAATGCCGAGCTGGATTTAAGCCTGACCCGCTATGCCATTCAGCAGGATGATTTTGTCGATCTTCCTATTCTGTCAGAAAAAATCTATCTGGTATCGGGGCAAAAATCTGCACCGACCAAGTCCCGGATGAGTGCTGAAGCTTTGCTGCAACAGCGGCTGATTATGTGCGAGCAAACCGCTTCTCCGGTGTTTTATGAACAGGTCACCCGGCAGGTGCCGATTGAACAGATGCCAGCCGAGCAGTTACTCTGGGTCACCAATGTATTACAGCATATTAACCTGATTAATCTGGGGATGGGCTACAGTTTGGTGCCGGAATATCTGCTGCGCTTTCTGGATGAGCATGTCACGATCATTGAAACCGATTTTGAAGTTCAGCCACTCCATCTGTATGCCAATTACCGTAAAAATAACCATAATCTGGCGCTGCAGCTCATTACTCAGGAACTGACCAAACTCGAAATCTCGGTCACTGAGAGCTGATCAGCCTCGATCTTCCAGACTGATCAGCGAGTTTTTTTTCAGGAAGATACTATTGCGCAGGCATATGGGTTTGAATAAAGCGCACCAGCTCGGCATTTCTCTGCACAATGGCCTGGGTATGCGAGGCACCCGGTACTAGTTCATATTCAACCATCGTCCCCATCTCTCTTAAGTTATCTACCAGTGCCGTGGTGACAGCTGCCGGCACAGCAGTATCTGCTTCACCCTGAATCACCATAATCGGTTTATCCAGCTTTTTGGTGGCCGGCTGGTTAATGGCCAGGAAGCGCTTAATGGTTGCATTGTCCTGGAAATTTGCAGTCAATCCCGGATAATCAGCCACAGCAAGACCACTATTTTCAGTAAAGGCATCTATATCTTCCCTAAAGGACTGCATCAACTCGTCCAGACATTGGCCATTTTCACCATTGTTGCCTTCGGCTTCTGGCACAATATCCTGCGATTCCGGCTGGAAGATGCTGAGGTAATTAAAGTCCGGTTCATAGGCTTTAATGCCGACCGCGACATAGGCAGCATAGGCCATCAGTTCTGCATAGACATTACGGGCCGTTCCAACCGGATACAGACCAACACTCTCTGCCAGCTCCAGATCATGAATGGCCGCCGGCGCGACTTCCGCAATGATATAACCCAGACTCGAAGCCGGTGCTGCTGCCACTGCACCTTTATAATTGGCATCCTGATTGGCAAATTCCGCAGTACCTAAAGAGGCATGACCACCCTGTGACTGCCCCACCGACATCCAGGCACCATGCATGTGTGCACCCAGATCTTCTTTTAAGGCGCGTACTGAATAAATAGCAGACTGGGCCGCACTTTCTAAATGTAAATACGGATGAATGCCCGGCGTGCCCAGCCCTTCATAATCTGGCGCGACAATCACATAGCCTGCGGCCAGTAAACTTTCCGCCATGGCCTTAAAACGCGGATTTAAACTGTTGCGACTCGGTGCACAATGATCAGCAATGCCCACTGTTCCATGTTCCCAGACCACCACACGCCAGCCATCTACCGGACGAGGTGCGGACGGATAAAATACCATGGCGGTAGCTTCTGTTTTCTGGTCACGTACATTTGGCATTTTATAGGTCATGACCCGGATGATCGCACCTTCAATACCATCTTGGGTATAGGCAGCATCAGATACAAAAGTTTTGTCACGGATAAAGTTAAAGTCATTATCATCGCCACCACATGCTGTAAATAACAGCGCCGAGGAGCAGGTTACCGCCAATAACAGTTTTTTAAATGTCGTTGTCATCTTGAATTCCTCTTTATCTTCTTGTTGTTAAGTACTCAGCCTGAGTTCTTTGAATTAAGCATAAAAAAAAGCATCCTGCTCGGATGCTTTGTTGGCTTTTTGCAAGATCAGACCAAATGCATAAACCTAGAGAAGTGCAAGAAAAATTCCGGCAAAAATCATCAGCCCAACCCAACGGTTATGCCGAAAAGCCCAGAAACATTGCTGCGGATTGCGGTCTTTGGTTTTGTGCCATTGATAGATAAAATCCAGTGCCACCACAGCCAGTGCCACCAGACCAAATGGCATGAACAGATTTTCGATCCACAACGCCGCGCCAATCAGGAGCAGACTGATCAGCTGCAAGGCAGAAATAATCTCAATATCATAACGGCCAAATAAAATGGCGGTCGATTTCACCCCAATTTTGAGATCATATTCGCGGTCAGTAATCGCATATTGAGTGTCATAGGCCACAGTCCAGGCCAGGTTGCCAAAGTACAATAACCAGCAGGTTAAATCCGGGGTTGCACCCACCGCGGTATAGGCCATAGGAATAGACCATGAAAATGCGGCGCCCAGAAATACCTGCGGTAAATGAGTATAGCGTTTCATAAACGGGTAGATAAAGGCCAGAAATAACGCCCCAAACGACCAGTAAAAGGTTTCAAGCGGCAAGAACAACAACAGGCAGGCACTGGCAGCAACCAGCACCAGAAACACCATCACCGCTTCTTTGGCGCTAATGATGCCGGTGGCCAAAGGACGGGTTTTGGTCCGCTCAACATGCGCATCAACTTTACGATCAGCAAAGTCATTAATGGCACAGCCTGCCGCACGCATAAAGATCACGCCCAGAATCATTGGAATCAGCACACCTATGGCCGGTGTTCCCTGAGCAGCAATCCATAAGACCCACATGGTTGGCCAGAACACCAGTTCGGTACCAATCGGCTTATCAAAACGGCATAAATAGTAATAGGCTTCCAAGCGCTCACGCCAGGTAATTGAATGTGCAGTTGCCATGACTGTCCTTAACCACGTTGCTGTTGAAAAGAAGAATGTAGAAATTGCTCAAAGCTGGGCAAGAAACTTTCTTGCACAATAAATTTACAGCCATGCCAAGTATAGCAGCTCTGTCTGGTCCAGCCTTCGGGCAATAAAATCACCCGGCGCTCACAGGCCGGATTGGTACGTTGAAACAAAAACTGGCCAATCGGCTTTTTACCAATATGCTTGAACAGGCGTGCTTTTTTTTGCAGGCTTAAAATCGGAAAGATGCTTTTGGCTTGAACCCAAGGCTGCTCTTCACAGCCATATAAATAGCTTTCCCGCACCCAGGAGGTATGCTGATGCGGCATGCCCAGCCATTTGGCATCTTCAAAGCTCAGGCGCTGGAAACGTTCACGCAGTGGCTGTACCTGAAACTGGCCACCGGCCAGATCGGTTAATTGTTGTGTCAGGGAGCCTGGTGCATACAGCCATGTCTTCAATCCTGCAGGAATGGTCTGATCCTGAAATTGACAGGTCTGTTGGCCGCGCATCACTTATTCCCCTTTTATCGCTTGGCCTAGTGTAACTGAAATCTGTTACTAAACCATGGGCTTTTCAGCCAAAAAGCGCAAATGTCATATTCGCCATCAATCTACCTCACCTCAATGAATATGAAGGCCATAAAAAAATCCGCGACAAGCGCGGATTTTCTGAGCATGAATCTGAGGTCAAATTACAGGCTGTAGTACATGTCTAATTCAACTGGGTGAGTAGTCGTGTTCAGACGACGAACTTCTTCAGTTTTTAGCTCGATATAAGCATCGAGCATTTCTTTTGTGAACACGCCGCCTTTTAACAGGTAGTCATGGTCAGCGGCCAGTGCTTCCAGCGCCATTTCAAGGCTGTGAGCAACGGTTGGGATTTTTGCTTCTTCTTCCGGTGGAAGATCGTACAGGTTCTTGTCCGCAGCTTCACCTGGGTGAATCTTGTTCTGGATACCGTCAATACCCGCCATTAACAATGCCGCGAAACCTAAGTACGGGTTCATCATTGGATCTGGGAAACGTGCTTCAATACGCTTGCCTTTCGGGCTAGACACGTAAGGAATACGGATTGATGCAGAACGGTTACGCGCTGAGTAAGCCAGCATAATCGGTGCTTCGAAGTGTGGAACCAGACGCTTGTACGAGTTAGTTGAAGGGTTAGTAATCGCATTCAATGAACGGGCATGCTTGATGATACCGCCAATGAAGTACAGTGCCATTTCAGACAGACCAGCGTATTCATCACCCGCGAACAGGTTTTTGCCGTCTTTAGAGATCGACATATGCACGTGCATACCTGAACCGTTATCGCCTACCATTGGTTTAGGCATAAACGTCGCAGTTTTCGCGTATTGGTGCGCTACGTTCCACACCGCATATTTGAACTGTTGCACTTCGTCAGCTTTACGCACCATGGTGTTGAAGCTCACACCAATCTCTAACTGGCAAGATGCAACTTCGTGGTGATGTACTTCTACACGACCTGGGCCCATGATCTCTTCGATTTTTGCACACATATCTGCACGCATATCGTGGTGAGAATCAACTGGAGGAACCGGGAAGTAACCACCTTTAACGCGTGGACGGTGGCCAGAGTTACCAGACTCGTAGTCTTTACCTGTAGACCAAGCCGCTTCTTCAGCAATTAAAGTGTGGCGTGCGCCAGACATATCGATGTCCCATTTCACTTCGTCAAATACGAAGAATTCTGGTTCTGGGCCAAAGAATGCAGTATCACCAATACCGGTAGACTTTAAGTAATCTTCTGCACGGCGAGCAATCGAGCGTGGGTCACGTTCATAACCCTGACCTGTAGATGGTTCGATGACATCACAAGTCACGACAACTGTTGGTTCCGCAAAGAATGGGTCGATGAAACCAGTTTCAGCGTCTGGACGTAAAATCATGTCAGATGCTTCAATGCCTTTCCAACCAGCAATTGAAGAACCATCAAACATTTTACCGTCTTCGAAGGTATCTTCATCGATACTGTCTGCAGGGTAAGTTACGTGCTGCTCTTTACCCTTAGTATCAGTAAAGCGGAAATCGACCCATTTTGCACCACTTTCTTGTATGAGTTGAAGGACCTTGTTCGCCATGCTCATTTTGCTCCAATGATATTTTGTTGCACACCCAAGTGCGTGTTAGTAGTTGGCAGTTATTAAGCAATTACCGTACCAACTTTTAAAAGCAAAGTTAAAATATTGAATTTCTTATGAGAAATTAAGATTTAGGGATTTTGCTTTGTGCCTATTATACTAGGGCTATACTGAAATGCACCATATTCAAGCACTCTTTGCGATTTTTCCTGCAAAAGATTTCTCGTGTGTATCAAAATAGTGCAAATAATCAGGTTTCATTTTAACACAGCTTAATAATACTGCTGTTTATTTCGCCAATTTCGCGCTTCATGCAATTTTTCTAATGAATTTCAGACTGGATTAATTGAGTGATTTATAGATAAAAACTCTTTTTTCCAGTAAAAATCAGATTTTCATTTATTTCTGCTTATTTTTTCTTCAAGTGCTTTTCTGTGCGCTTTTCGCAAGTCGTGCTCAGCTAAATTTTTATGCCCATTTTAAAATGCGCCATTTTGGTGAATCTGCGTCATTATGCATCATTTTAGGGGTTTGGCAGCAAGAGGGGTCAACATCACAGCGGACACGTAAAAGCCACAAGCTGAATGCAGCTCAGCCATAAACTTAAAAGATTTCATCTGTATAAAAGCTATTCTGCTTGAAAATGTTCAGCCGCACATGTTTATTTTTTGCTATGATGATTTGCACTGCGTTTTCCCCGCATTTTTTCGCTCGAAAAATAGCCGTGTTGTGACCTCCCTCCACTTTGGAAAACCAGGCATTTCAGGGAATTCTTCAAGCACAGTCAGGTGCATAAATTTTGACAGGTTAAGCTCATGCTTTTGATGATCGATAATTACGACAGCTTTACTTACAACATCGTCCAGTATTTTGGCGAGTTAAATCAAGAAGTTAAAGTCGTTCGCAATGACAGCGTCACATTAGAAGATATTGAGCGATGGCAACCGAAGTATTTGGTGATTGGTCCCGGTCCGTGCTCACCATCTGAAGCAGGCATTTCCATTCCAGCGATTCAGCATTTTGCCGGCAAAATCCCGTTATTGGGCGTATGTCTGGGCCATCAGAGTATTGGTCAGGCCTTTGGCGGCAACATTGTACGGGCCAAAAAAGTGATGCACGGCCGTTTATCGGATATGTATCACAGCGATCAGGGTATTTTCAGCAATTTGCCCTGCCCGTTTTCTGCGACCCGTTACCACTCGCTGGTGATTGATCAGGCGACCTTACCAGAATGTCTGGAAGTCACCTGCTGGACCAATGAAGCCGATGGTTCCATGGAAGAAATTATGGGCGTGAAACATAAGACATTGCCGGTCGAAGGCGTGCAGTTCCACCCGGAATCCATTTTGAGCCAGCATGGCCACAAAATCTTCCAGAACTTTTTAGAAATTTATGCCTAATTTGCACAAAGTGAACACCATGAATATTCAACAAGCTTTAAATCATATTACAAAACAGATTCACCTGACTCAGCCACAAATGGAAGATGTGATGCGTGCCATCATGTCGGGCGAAGCCACCGATGCGCAAATTGGCGCCCTGATGATGGGTCTGCGCCTGAAAGGTGAAAGCATTGATGAAATTACCGCAGCCGCGCGCGTGATGCGCGAGTTCGCGATTAAAATTGACGTTAGCGATATTCCGTATCTGGTCGATATTGTCGGTACCGGCGGTGATGGCCAGAACCTGTTTAACGTATCGACGGCATCCAGCTTTGTGATTGCAGCCGCTGGCGCCACCATTGCCAAACATGGTAACCGGGGCGTATCGACCAAATCAGGTTCCTCTGACCTGCTGGAACAGGCCGGAATTAACCTTGACCTGAACATGCAGCAAACTGAACGCTGTATCCGCGATATGGGCGTAGGTTTCCTGTTTGCGCCGAACCATCATAAAGCCATGAAATATGCAGTTGGCCCACGTAAAGAACTGGGTATTCGCAGTATTTTTAACCTGCTCGGCCCGCTTACGAATCCGGCCGGAGTTAAACGTTTTGTGATTGGCGTATTCTCCAGCGAACTCTGCCGCCCGATTGCTGAAGTGATGAACCAGCTGGGTGCTGAACACGTGCTGGTGGTGCATTCACGTGATGGTCTGGATGAAATCAGTCTGGCATCTGCCACGACCGTAGCAGAACTGAAAGATGGGGAAATCACCGAATGGACCATTACTCCAGAAGAAGTGGGCATTGAATCGCAAACCCTCACCGGTCTGGTGGTGGAAAACTCGGCAGAAAGTCTGGCCCTGATTAAAGATGCACTTGGCAAAAATAAATCTGAACGCGGTGAAAAAGCGGCCAACATGATTGCCCTGAATGCCGGCGCCGGGATTTATGTGTCTGGTCTGACCAAAACCTATCAACAGGGTGTGGCACTGGCGCATGACATTATTTATGGCGGTCAGGCACTGGAAAAAATGGGCGTACTGGCCGAATTTACCAAAACCTTAAAACAGTACGAAGCTTAAGACGGCAGGATAAAATCATGGTGGATATCGCAAATACCATTTTAGGTAAAATTGTTGATCGCAAACAGGAAGAGTTTGCTGCACGTCTGAAACAGCGCAGTCTGAATGATCTGGAACAACTGGCCCAGGCCGCCACACCGGTGCGCGGTTTTGCCCAAAGCTTGAAAAGCAAACGTCCGGGCGTGATTGCAGAAATAAAAAAGGCCTCGCCATCTAAAGGGATTATTCGTGAAAACTTTAATCCGGCTGAAATTGCCCAGCAATATGAAGCTGCCGGTGCTGCCTGTCTGTCTGTACTGACCGATGTCGATTTTTTCCAGGGCGCTGATGAAAATATCGCGCTGGCCCGTAACCATTGCAGCCTGCCTGCACTGCGGAAAGACTTCCTGATTGATCCTTATGGTGTGGTTGAAGCTCGTGCGCTACATGCCGACTGTATCTTGCTGATTGTAGCCTGCCTGTCAGACCAGCAACTGGAAGAAATGTCGAAAACCGCATTTGAACACAATCTGGATGTACTGGTTGAGGTGCATGACGAAGAAGAGCTGGAACGCGCTTTGCGTTTAAGTGATCGCTGTCTGCTTGGCGTGAACAACCGTAATTTAAAAACCTTTGATGTGGATTTAAACACCTCATTGCGTCTGAAAAAATTACTCGATCCAGCACGTTTACTGGTAACCGAAAGCGGTATTGCCACCCCGGCAGATGTCAAGATGATGCAGGAGCATGACATTCATGCCTTCCTGGTCGGTGAAAGCTTTATGAAACAACCGTGTCCGGATCAGGCCTTTAGCGAGCTGTTTGGTACGCCGCAAAAGGTCTAAGTCTTGGTGCAGTTCAGGAGGCAGGTTTATCCTGAACTGTGCAATTTCACTGCCCTACTTTCATAGGGCGGTCATCTTCCTATATCGCCCCATCTTAACATCTCTCATTTCAAGCCAGATGCAGCGCCAAGCTGAATCCGTTTCAGTTCAAATCAGGCGTAATTCAGACTATACTGGATTGAAATTTTATCCTCCTATTTTCGATTATGAGCAAACACGATTCTTCGCTATCGAAAGAACAGTTTAAATTACTCAAAGACTTTAAAAAGCAGATCAGTAATCCGCATCCGCGCGTAGAGCCGGCAGCGCCGGCCATCAAAACTGCCGAACAGGAACAGGCCGAAGATTTTGAGCTGTTTCAAAAAGAAATGCGTGGGGTCCAAAAAATGGATCATGGCAATATCGCGCAGGTGAACCAACCGACCAAGAAAAAGCTGGATGCCCAGACCCTGGCTAAACGCGCAGCCGCCGAAGGCCCCATGCAAACTAATGAGACCATTTTGTCGGACACGCAAGCCATGCTCAATCCGGTGGGCAGTCAGGCCAGTTTAAGCTACCGCATTGCCACCTTGCAGCATAAGGTGTTTGAAGATTTAAAAGCTGGCAATTTGCGCTGGTTTGAAGCGGTCGACCTGCATGGCTGTACCGTGGAAGAAGCCCGGGTGGCCGTGCTGCAAATTATTCAGATGGCCAAAGATGAAAATCAGAACGTGATTAAAATTGTGCATGGGAAAGGCCCGGAAGCCATTTTAAAAACCTATGTCAATGGCTGGTTACGTCAGCATCGCGATGTTCTGGCCTTTGTCAGTGCGCCGGAAAAACAGGGCGGCACCGGTGCGGTGCTGGTTCTGCTAAAACGTGCAGAAAAGAATCCAAAGTTTAAACAATAAGCGGATTTTTCCTCAAAAGCAGGCATTGTTGCGGTTTTCTGCTACAATGCCGTCCTTGTTCAATATCAGTGTAAGTGAACACGTCTTATGTCTATGCAGCAATCCTACGCAAACATTCTTACTGCCGTTGGTGAAGATTTAAATCGCCCTGGTCTCAAAGATACGCCTATGCGTGCTGCTAAAGCATTTTCGTATTTAACCTCGGGTTATAGCCAGACGTTGGCTGAAGTGACCAACAACGCCGTGTTCCCGTCTGATAACCGTGAAATGGTGCTGGTCAAAAATATCGAATTCTATTCGCTATGCGAGCATCACCTGCTGCCATTTTATGGCCGTGTGCATATTGCCTATTTACCGGAAGGCAATGTTTTGGGACTGTCTAAATTTGCCCGTATTACTGAAATGTTTGCGCGCCGTTTACAGATTCAGGAAAACCTGACCCAGCAGATTGCAGAAGCCGTGGCTGAAGTGACCAAAGCCCGCGGTGTTGCGGTGGTGATTGACTCTGCACACATGTGCATGATGATGCGTGGTGTTGGCAAGCAGGAATCGACCACACGTACCGTGTCATTTATTGGTGACTTTAAAACTGATAAAGATGCACGCCGTGAATTTTTAAGTGCCGTACCTGAAAGTTACTAAACCTAAATAATGCTGGAGCCTCGACATCTGTTGGGGCTTTTTTATGTCCTGTTTCTTATACTACCGCTGGTTTCCCTATTATTTTAAGGAATGCAAATGTCTTCAATTTATTTAGCCGGTCAGGGCCTGACCCAAAGTGAATGCAGTGTCGACTTCCCGCGTCCGGATCGTTTGGTCAAAGGCAATCCCAAACGTGATACCTATAGTGCCTATGAACATCCCAATATGAGCTGTGGCATCTGGCAGTGCGAAGTCGGCGCCTGGAATATTGTCTTTGCTGACAATAAACAGGAATTCTTTAATGTGATTGAAGGCGTGGTGCGTATTCATGACCAGCACGGACAATATATTGAAGTTACCGCCGGTCAGGCCGGAATTATTCCACCGGGTTTTGTCGGTACCTTTGAAGTGGTTGCAGCAGTGAAAAAATATTATGTGGTGGTTGAGGCCTAAAATACCGCTTGAGCTTTTTGATGTTTTGGCTGGTTTTATCTTGCTGCTTTGATATAAAAAACGCCCGACAGTTTTGGGCGTTTTTTCATGCCGGGATGAGACTTAAAAGGCTTATTTGGCCAGATAGACCTGATTACGTCCGGCATTTTTGGCGCTATATAAGGCTGCATCTGCGGCATCCAGAAAACGCTGATAATCCGGATGGCCATCATACTGCACTGCGCCAATACTCACGGTAAATTTAAAACTCTCACCTTCAGCAGAACGGATTGGGGTATCTTCAACCCGGCGACGGATGGTTTCGGCAATCATCTGGGCCCGGTTCCAGTCACTATCGACCAGCAGCAATAAAAACTCTTCCCCACCAACCCGGAAAGCATAATCACTACCCTTGCTCGATTCCAGCAGCACTTCGGCTATAAACTGCAAGGCCAGATCACCGGCGGCATGGCCATAGCGGTCATTAATCTCTTTAAAGAAATCGGCATCAATCGCCAGTAGACTTAAAGGTGAGCGGTTTTTGCGCGAGAACTGGATTTCACGAATCAGGATGGTATTTAAATAACGCCGGTTTAACAGCTGGGTCAGCGAATCATTGCCCGTGCCGATATATTCCGCCACCTGAAACAGCTGATCGACCAGATGCTGGATTTCGCGGTTTTTACAGCGAATCTGCTGAATCAGTAACAGCTTCTGCTGCTGATTGGAAGTGTCCAGCAGCTGCTGGTTCAACTGATCCACCTGATAAATCCGCTGGATAATAAACTCCACCTGCTCGGCGCTGGCAAAAGCATAGGCTGCTTTATGAATGAACCACAGGCCAAATTCAGATTTGGAAAGTGGCGGATGAAACAGCGGTGACTGATCAGAAAAGGCTTTAAACATCAGCTCATTTTCCCAGTCCAGCAGACAACCGCGCTGGCGGTCTTTTTGCACGGCCACATCCTGCATGGCAGAAAACAGACGGTAGGTGTGTTTCATATCATTATGAATTTCTACCTTGGCCTCATAAGTGCGGCACATGATTTCTGCGGCCAGGCTCAGCACCTGAGTCATATAATCGGCAGCAGCCAGTACATCGGCCTGCGGGGTTTGCAGAAAAAAGGCAAAACTTTTGCGCTGGATTTCGCGGATGCCGCGAATAATCAGCCAGGAGGGAACGCCAATACGCGCATGCACTTCCCCGACTTTCAGCTGCTTGGTGACAATGACTTTAAAATCCTGCTTGAACGGAACCGCAAAACTGTCCAGCAGCCATTGCTGCAGAGCATTTTTCAGGCGGCTACGTACCAGTTCATCGGACAGGAAATAGGAGGCTTCCTGCTCCTGCATCATCTGTCGATAAAATTCGGCCACCAGCACCGTGACATGCTGTTGAATGAACTCGAAGCTATAGCTTAAATCGGTTTCAGAAAATTGCCCGCAAATCGCCTGCCACTGCGCTGCAAGTTCCTCTATACGCTCTTGGTTCATACAACCGCCTCACACAGATGAATTACAGCGCAGATTTTAACGCAGCTGTCACATAAGACAATTCTTTTGTGAATTAAATGAATATTCACTTAATAACAATCTGGATTTTCAAGCCTGACTTCACGACTTCAGCTTAAAAGAACCAGGCATAACCAAGACTGGTCTGATGCCAGTCCTGTTGATCCTGCTGCTGATATTCCCAGCCCAGACGAATCGCATGCTGCGGATTCAGCACATATTGCAGCTGGCTGTGCAGTCTCAAATTCCATTGCTGGGTATCTTCCCAATACGGTAATTCTACTTGCAGCACGCTATTCAGCTGCGGACTCCAGATATTCTGGCAGCCCAAGGTGGGTCCGACACCCACGCGCCAGCCACGACCCAGTGCTTTACCGGCCTGTAGATGGTTTTGTAGCTGGGCATAGCAAATATGCTCACGGTCGGCACTGGCCCAGCTATAGCCCATCTGGACCTGTAAATTGGCTACACCATGCTGTTCCTGAGTGCTGAACTGACCATGCTGATCGAGCGCTTCCTGGGTCCAGCCCAGATTAAAACCCCAGGACAATGGTGTTTTAAACGGCGTAATCGGGTTATAGGAGTTCACCGCCAGCACATCGAGCTGACTCAGTTTTAGGGTTTCATCCCGATATTGCAGCGCACCCTGTAAAAATAGCAATTGAGTCCCGGTACGAAAACCACCTTGCGGATCGAGCAGATCATGATAGGCTTGCCGATGGCCCAGTTCGATAAAGGATTGTCCCTGCACTTCACCAGTGCTTAACGTCAGATTACGCGCATGATGGCCCTGGCTTGGATCAACGTTTGGGACGTCCGGCGCGCGGCGCTGCTTGTCGACCTGAAGCTGGCTTCGCAGGCTGAGTAATTGGCGTAAACGTGGCTGGGCAAAACCGGTTTCGACCTTGCGGGCTAAAAACTGCAGGTACAGATCATCGTAGGCCATTTCCAGTATTTTGGCCTGCTCTAATGCGGTATAAGGCTGCAATAACGTATTTAAATCGGTAGATTCGGCAAAAGCCAGCTGATGTGCCGCTTGCGCCAGGTCTGTACCATGCTGGCGGGCTTGAGCCAGTAATTGGGTTTCCAGCGCCGGGCGATACACGGTGTCTTTGACCAGATCTGAATCTGCCAGCGCCTTGATGGTTTCAACCGGAATCGACGCCACTTTAAACTGTTGCTGTAAATTCAGCTCTGGACGGACCAGATCAATCAGGCCCAATAAACGATAGGCACAGTTATCACTGACAAAATAATAGGGAAAGCTGACGTGCTTCATTTCCCAGATATGTTCCACCAGAAAACGGGTTTCATCCGGGCTTAAATCCAGCTCGTATTCCCATAAATCGCGGCTTTCCAGATCACCATATTCCTTAACCTTGCGGTAATACGGCATGAGGGAATATTCACCCGGATACTGTCCGGTCAGACCTTTCCAGGCATAGGACCAGCTTTGCTCACCCGGCACTGTGGCCGCATAATTCACCGCATAGGAAATCAGGTTCAGTTCCTGCTGATCTTTCGGGTCCAGTCGCAGCAAGGTATGCCCGAACATGGAGCTGGGATTGCCCATAAAATCGGTGGCATAAATTAAAGTGGTTTTGTACGGACGAATCTGGCCAATCCATTCATCCAGTTCCGGACAGGCCACGGCAGCCAGTTCCGTCTGTGGAATATTCAGTTGTTGCACCAGCCAGCGGCTACGTGCCGGAAAACGGCATTGTACCGATTGATTTGGCTCGGCCTGCTGAAACAGCGCTGCAATATGCGCCTGTAATTCCTGATTTAAATCGGGTGTTTTGGCCTCTGTTAAAAAATAGCCGGCATAGCTGACAGTACTCTGCCCGGAAGTATTGGCATACATTAAGCGTTGCCAGGTATTTTGCTGTGCCAGTTGCTGCTGTTCAGCACGCTGGATATACAACTGTGCCGGCGTTGAAGATTCAGGAGAAGACGTCGCGGCATACGCCACAGGAGATAACAAAGCAGCACATACAAAAGCAAGAGGTTTCATTCAGCAGATCAATTCTAATTCGGTTCTTATATAGAGAAAAACCCTGCCAGAAGACAGGGTTTTATGGGATGCTTAATTAGACGTAGGCTTTTAAGATGTCGTCTTGTGCCATCACTGACTGTAAAGAAGCCAGCACTTCAACAGAAGTCTGGTTGTCAGCTGAATAAATTTCAGAGAAGTTTTGTTTGGTCACTGCAAAGAAACGTGCTTTGTCTTCTGCTTTAATGCTCAGTAATTCAGCCAGTACGTTCAGGCTTTCACCCTCGCCTACAGCCATATCACGCGCCAGCGTTTCGGCATTTTCATTGGTAAATGTCACCACTTGCGCAGTTACAGTACCAGTACCGCTACAGCCTAAAGTACCGAAGGTAATACCGAACAACTGGTTTGCAAAAATACCATTGGTTGTAGCAGCTAAAATTTTAGGCACTTTACCAGACTGACCTGCCCAAACTTGAGAACCAATACCACAGCCGGCATCAGCGTCTGCAAATGCTGCTGTTGAACCTACTGCCAATACTGCTGCCAAAGCTAATTTTTTTAACATAAAAGTCTCCAGAATTTATTATCTGAGTTTGTTATTGTTTCACAATGTGTAATTTTTATTACACTGTTTAAAGATAACGCATCCGCCAGCGAACACAAAACACTTTATACCAAAGTGGAAAAATTATTTTTCTGTATCCTTTAAGTGCGCAGGTTTCAGTTGCCAGATGCCATTTGGCTGACGATCACCCAGAATTTTCAAGACCAGCACCAGACTCAGCAATAACAGCAGATACCAGGACCCCAACTTGCCCCAGCCAACCATATGCCAGCTGTCGACCTGACTTGGATACAGCCAGATCTGGTAAAAGGTGCTGATATTTTCTGCAATCCAGATAATAAAGGCCAGTAACAACAAGACCGGTAACATCGGCAGCTGCATCCGGTGATGCTGCAATTCAAACTGGATACGGGTTTTCCAGAATATCAGTACGCTCCAGGCAAACAGCACATAGCGGATATCCGGCACAAAAAACTTGCTCATAAAATTAATATAAGACAGCACCGCCAGACTCAGCATATTGGCAAAACCCGGCAAGCGAGTAAAAGATACCCGATACAAACGCAAGGACCGGGCAAAGAAACTGCCGACGGCCGAATACATAAACCCGGCAAACAGTGGTACGGTCATAATTTTAAAAACGGCCGGCTGCGGATACTGCCAGGACGCAATCGCCGGATGGGTCAGAAAAATTTCCATGATCATCGCCAGCAGATGAAACAGCGCAATGACTTTGGCCTCGGCCCAGGATTCTAGCTTGAGATACAGCAGTAAAATCTGGATAAGGACCGCATAAAACAGCAAATAGTCATAACGGAAAAAACCGTAATAGTCCTGGCTACCCAGACTGGCGGTAAAAGCAAAAGCAATCAGCAATAAAATTCCAAATAAGGCAGCCGAAGCTGCCTTATAAGTGAATTCAAAACCTGATTTTAAAATTGTGATCAAGGCTGAATCCTAATATTGTTGCATCTTCTTAAAGGTACTTGGCACTGTATTCATGCACCGTATCAATAAAGACTTTCGGATTGGCCGGATCCACCCATTGGGTAATGCCATGTCCAAGGTTGGCAATATAGCCAGTTTTTTCACCATGCGCATAGGCATCATCCAGCATGGCTTTGGTCGCCTTGGCAATTGAGTCCGGGCTTCCATATAACGTGGCTGGATCCAGGTTGCCCTGTAAGGCAGCACGGCCATTCACGGTTTGGCGCGCCACATTTAATGGCGTGGTCCAGTCCAGACCAAAGGCATCGGCACCGGTGGCCACCATTGGCTCCAGCCATTGACCGCCGCCTTTGGTAAATAGAATGACCGGAATTTTACGGCCATCTTTTTCACGTTGCAGACCCGCTACAATCTTTTGCATATAGTTCAGCGAGAACTCGATATATTCACGATGCGCCAGTGCCCCGCCCCAGCTGTCAAAAATCTGTAACGCTTGTGCGCCAGCATCAATTTGCGCATTCAAATAGTCAATCACGGCGACTGCCAGACGGTCGAGCAAGGCATGCAGCACTTCCGGCTGGGCATACATCATCTGCTTGGTAAAGCGGAAATCCTTGCTTGAACCACCTTCAACCATATAAGTCGCCAGCGTCCACGGACTGCCAGAAAAACCAATTAACGGCACCTGTCCGCCCAGAGCCGAACGAATGGTCGATACCGCATTCATGACATAGTCCAGATCTGACTTGGCATTAAAATTCGGCAGATTGGCGACATCCTGCTCGGTACGCACGGTTTTATGAAACTTCGGACCTTCACCAGCTTCAAAGTACAAACCTAAGCCCAAAGCATCCGGTACGGTTAAAATATCGGAGAATAGAATGGCTGCATCCAGCTCATAACGGCGCAAAGGCTGTAAGGTCACTTCACAGGCAAATTCGGTATTTTTGCACAAGGAAAGAAAATCTCCGGCCTTGGCACGGGTTTCACGATACTCAGGCAGATAACGTCCTGCTTGACGCATCATCCATACCGGCGTGGTATCTACGGGTTCACGCAACAAGGCACGTAGAAAACGATCATTTTTTAAGGCCGTCATTTACTTTCCTAACTTCGACTGAATCTTGCCTCTATCATATCAAAAAGGCAGAAATTTTAATAACTTCTTTAGTCCTTTAAAAATGCCGGACTGTAAAAGATAAAAGTGATATTTACACAAAACAGATACTGCATCTCCTCATTTTTTCTGTAATACTTGTGTAGTTTTTAAAATGTAAATGAATAATTCTTAAGGTTGACTTACATGTTCGTTCGCACAGTACTCGCAATGAGTTTAAGTTGCATGTTTGCTGGTACAGCCCTGGCTGCAACCACTGCTGAACAGCCGTTGAATCCTCAATTGATTAGCGATACAGCGGTTGAAGATCCGATTGATCCGCTTGCAACAGACGCATCAGCGGCAGTCGTACCTTCAGAAGTTGAAACGCAGATTACGCAACAAGAAGAACAAGATTTGAACAAGGCTTCAGCGACCCTTGAAGACCTGCAAAATGCCGAAGATACCCAGGCTGATATCGGCAGCGCACCGACAACTGCTGCGCCTGCAACGACTTCAGCCAGGACAGCGCCAGCCAAAGCCTCCTGGACTTTAGATGGCCTGAACAATGCCAGCTGGTATGAAAATATTGGCAAAGGCCAGTTCCCGGTCTATGCGCGCGCGCATGTGATGCTCAATAATGCTCATGCTTCTCCGGGTGCGATTGATGGAACCAGCGGTAAAAATACCCTGAAAGCGATTGCCTCTTTCCAGCAGATGAACGGGATTAAACCGACCGGTGTGCTGACGCAGGAAACCTGGGATGCTTTAATTGCCCGTCAGGGTTCAAAACCGGCTTTCGTGGAATACACCATTACTGAAGATGACCTGAAAGGTCCGTATGTGAAATCAATTCCGGGCGATTATGCACTGCAAGCCAAAATGAAAGGCCTGCACTACACCAGTGTCACTGAAATGCTGGGTGAAAAGTTCCATATGGATGAAAACTTCCTGAAAAAGCTCAATCCAAATGCCAACTTTAACAAAGCCGGTCAAAAACTGATTGTGGCCAATGTGCGTAATGACCTGCCGGAAGATATCCACCTGATTGTGGCGCACAAAGGCGCTAAGCAGCTGTATCTATTTAACAGCCGCAACCAGATGATCGCATCATTCCCGGCCAGTATTGGGAATACCAACACCCCTTCACCAACCGGGACTTATAAAGTGACTGGTGTGGCACCAAACCCGTGGTACAGCTACTCGCCAAGTAACTTTATCCAGGGCAAAAACATGAAGCCACTGTCCTTACCACCAGGTCCAAACGGTCCAGTGGGGAATATCTGGATTGGTCTGAGCAAAAAATCCTTTGGTATTCACGGTACGCCAAACCCGTCGATGATTTCTAAATCCTATTCGCATGGCTGTATCCGTCTGACCAACTGGGATGCCAACGACCTGGGCCGTAAAGTCCGTTCAGGGGTTACGGTTAAATTCCTCGAATAATCTGCTTATACCCCATAAAAAGCCTGCCGATGCAGGCTTTTTTGATTACGGAGGTTTGAATCTATGACGTTGCGAATCTGGAACGATATGTTGCATTCCATGCCTAGAACAGGCACCAGGTAAAACACTAAGATAGCCTCAAGCTCAAAAAGAATTAGAGGATTATCTGATGAACGCCTACTTACATCGTAGTGAAGAACGTGGTCATGTTAAAGCCGGCTGGTTAGACACCAAACACAGCTTTTCATTTGGCAGCTGGTACAACCCGAAATACATGGGTGTGAGTGTGCTTCGTGTGATTAATGATGACCGGATTGCTGCCCACAATGGTTTTGGTACCCATCCGCATGACAACATGGAAATTTTAACCTGTGTACTGGATGGCACCATTTCACATAAAGACAGCATGGGCAATGAACGGCATATCAGTGCGGGTGAATGGCAGCTGATGAGCGCCGGAACCGGGGTTCAGCACAGTGAAATCAACCAGGGCGATGTACCAGTGCATATGCTGCAAATCTGGATTCATCCAAATGTGCGTGATGCAGAGCCAAATTATCAGCAAATTAAACTCGACCCACGTGAACAGCCGAACCAATGGCACCTGATTGTTGGCCCAACCGAACAGGCACCCATGCATATTCGCCAGCAGGCTGAAGTGAAAACCGCGGTACTTGAAGCCGGCCAAAGCCTAAACGTACAGGCGACCCAGCAGCTCAACTATGTGCATGTGATTCGTGGTGAAGTACAGATTGGTGAACATACAGTTAAAGCTGGTGATGCACTTTTATTTGCAGAACATGCGGATATTCAGGCAGCCGAAGAAAGCCAGATGATCTGGTTTGACTTACCGGGCAAATAAACCCGTCCTTCTCTCCCAAAGGTCATGATGATTTTGACCCAATAGCCGCTCCATTGAGCGGCTATTTTTATGTCTTCAAGCTGGCCTTGATTGACTTTTACCTAAGTGTGAACAGCCTGTTTAAGCTGAACCCTTTGCAGCAACTCAAATACCATTTATGAAAATAAATTGAAGAAAATCGGCCGATTGCCTATAACCCGCTAAAACTCTCAAAAGCTGAAACTATTTACATTCTCATTGGTAAAAACACTCCACATGAGAAAAATTCTCAGTTATGATAACTGCATAAAAATCATCCTGTGAATTGACCATGAATGCTTATACTGCAGCTCAGGCCAATGTCTTGACCATTCGGCAACTGAGCAAACAATTCGGCTCGCGTTTTGCGGTGCATCAGGCCAGCTGGTCTGCACAGCGCGGACAGATTCTCTGCCTGCTGGGCCATTCTGGCTGTGGCAAAACCACCATGCTTCGTCTGATTGCCGGATTAGAAACCCCAAGCAGTGGCTCAATCCAGCTTGAACAGCAAATCCTGTGGAATGAACAGCAACAGATTCCAGCCGAAGCGCGCAATATTGGTCTGGTGTTTCAGGACTATGCCCTGTTTCCGCATTTAAGCGTACTGGACAATGTCATGTTTGGCCTGAAAAAACTGCCCAAAGCACAGCGTCGGGCGGTGGCCGAGCAGGCGCTACAGCATGTTTCGATGCAGCATCATCTGCACAGCTATCCTTATACCCTGTCTGGTGGCGAGCAGCAGCGCGTGGCCCTGGCCCGTGCCCTGGCACCTAAACCGCAGGTGCTTTTGATGGATGAACCTTTTTCCAATCTCGATCATCGCCTGCGCGACCAGATCCGGCAAAATACCATCGAGATTCTGAAGCAGACTGGCACCACTACAGTCATTGTCACCCATGATCCGGAAGAGGCGCTGCAAATTGCCGATCAGATTATTTTGATGCATCAGGGCGAAATTATTCAGATCGGTACGCCGAAAGCCCTATACCGACAGCCAGCCACCTTATTTGCCGCCCGTTATTTTTCTGCCCTGAATGAAATTCCGGCGCAGCGTGTCGCGCAGCAATTACAGACCTGTTTTGGCGCACATCCCATCAGTGAAGCGCTGGCGCATCACCAAGAGCCAATCCGCTGCTGTTTCCGTCCACATCAGGTGCAGGTGTTTAGCCAGCCGACTACCGGTACAATCCCGGCGACCGTGCTGTCCTCCAGCTTTATGGGGCATGCCGAACAGCTACGCCTGCAACTGGACCCCGAGACTATTATTCTGGCGCAGGTCAGCCCGGCACACACCGCTTATCAGGAACAGGTCTATGTGAGCCTCGATCTGCAGCAGTGTTTTTTCTTCGTCCAAGATTCACAGCCGGCAGCCACCACCACGACTGAAGTGGCCAATACTTTTTAAATTGACAATAAGGAATGAAAAATGATGAAAGTAACAATCAAAATTCCACTGCTGGCCAGCGGCCTGCTGGCGCTGAGCGGTCTGGCGCAAGCCGCGCAGATAAACCTGTATACCACGCGTGAACCGGTGCTGATTCAGCCCTTATTAAAAGAATTTACCGAAAGCAGCGGCATTAAGGTCAATACCGTGTTTATTAAAGATGGCCTGCTGGAGCGAGTGAAAGCTGAAGGACGCCGTTCACCGGCCGATGTGATGCTGACCGTCGATTTTGGCAATCTGGTGGATCTGGTCGAAGCAGATCTCACCCAGCGCGTGAATTCCAAAGTATTAAATAATGCCATTCCGGCCAATTTACGTGCAGCCAATGGTCACTGGTATGCCCTGTCAATGCGTGCCCGTGCAGTCTATGCCTCCAAAGAACGTACCCCACTGAACGCCATTCATTATGAAGATCTGGCCAATCCGCAATGGAAAGGCAAAATCTGTATCCGTTCGGGCAGCCATCCCTACAATACCGCGTTAATTGCCGCCTATATTGCCCATCATGGTGAAAAAGCGGCAGAAACCTGGTTACGTGGAGTTAAAGCCAATCTGGCACGTCCGGCCAGTGGCGGTGACCGCGATGTGGCGCGCGATATTCTGGGTAAAATCTGTGATATTGGTGTGGCCAATACCTATTATGTGGGCACCATGCGCAATGGCAATGCTGAACAGCAGCGCTGGGGCAATGCCATTAATGTGGTGTTACCGCGCTTTAAAAATGGCGGCACCCATGTCAATGTTTCAGGTGCAGTTGTAGCCAAACATGCGCCAAATCGCAAAGAAGCGGTACAGTTACTGGAGTTCCTGGCCTCAGATCAGGCTCAGGCCATGTATGCACAAAGTGGTTATGAATATCCCGTCAAACCAGGCGTGAAGATTGATCCGATTATCGCCAGTTTCGGCAAGTTAGATATTGATTCACTGCGTTTAAGTGAGATTGCTCGCCATCGTAAGGCAGCCAATCTGCTGGTTGATAAAGTCCAGTTTAATCACTAAACCTGAATCATCAGATAGCGCGGGCAGACTGCTGCTCGTGCTATCAGTCTTGTGTCCATGTCCAGCCTGTTGATCCCCCGATGACCCAGAAAAAATCTCCTGTAACTGCACTTTTTTCACTCAGTGGCCTGTTTACCCTGCTGGCCTGTCTGCCTGTGCTGGCTTTGCTCTGGACGGCCTTACAGGGCAATAGCGAGATTTGGGACCATCTGCTGCAATATGTGATTCCTCCCACCCTGATTGAAACCGGCCTGTTGCTGTTTGGTGTCGGGATTCTGACGATTCTGATTGGTACCGGCAGTGCCTGGCTGGTCACGGCCTATCAATTCCGTGGCCGTGGTTTTCTGGACTGGGCACTGTTACTGCCCTTGGCCGTACCGACCTATATTATTGCCTATAGCTATATTGATATTTTGCATCCGATTGGTCCTGTGCAGACCCTGCTGCGGGACTGGCTTCAGCTAGAAATGCAGCAGCTCTGGTTTCCGAATATCCGCTCGCTCTGGGGCGCGATTTTTCTGCTTAGTTTTGTGCTGTATCCCTATGTCTATTTAAGCACCCGTGCCATGTTCCTGATGCAGTCAGCCAGCCTGATTGAAGTAGCGCGCAGTCTGGGATTAAAACCGGAACAGGTATTTTTCCGGGTTGCGATTCCGCTGGCTCGCCCGGCCATTGCGGTTGGTGCCAGTCTGGCCCTGATGGAAACCATCAATGATATTGGTGCCACCGAATTTCTGGGCATTAAAACCCTGACCCTGTCAATTTATTCGACCTGGACCAACCAGTCCGATCTGGCCAGTGCCGCCCAGATTGCAATTTTTATGTTGCTGATCATTAGCCTGCTGGTACTGGTAGAACGGCTGGGGCGACGCAAACAGCGCTATATGAACTCGGCCCAGCGTAGCCGGCTGATGCCCGCCCAGCCAGTGACCGGCGCCAAAGCCTGGCTGCTATTCGGCCTAGGGCTGATTCCGGTGATTATTGGTTTTCTAATTCCGATCAGTCATTTACTGGTCGAATCTTATCAGCGTTTACAATATGCCGGTTTCTCTGAATATCTGCTGCAAGCCTCAATCAATACGCTTACCTTAGCCAGTATTGCCACTTTTGTGACCATGCTGATTGGCTTTATGATTGTGAGTACCGCACGGTTTAGCCGAAGCAGCTGGCTAAGCCGGGTTGCCAGTTTGGGCTATGCCATTCCGGGCACCGTACTGGCCATTGGCCTGATGCTGTCTTTGGGCGCGATTGATCACGCCGTAGCGGATTTTCTGGAATTCCAGCTTGGTCTGGATACCGGCCTGCTGTTTTTAGGCACCAGTTTCACCTTAATTTACGCCTATGCGGTACGCTTTCTAGCCATTTCAATTGGCGGGATTGAATCGGGGTATAACCGGATTCATGGCATTTTTGATGATGCCGCACGTAATCTGGGCCAGAGCAAAGGCGGGATTCTGACCCGTATCCATTTGCCTTTATTACGTCCTGCACTGATTTCAGCAGCCTTACTGATTTTTGTGGATTGTATGAAAGAGCTGCCGGCCACATTGTTGCTACGTCCGCTGAATATGGAAACCCTGGCCACGCAGTTATATGCCGAAGCCTCACGTGGTACCTATGAAGAAGGCGCAATTGCAGCCTTATTGATTGTTCTGGTCGGACTGATTCCAGTGATTTTACTGGCACGGTTGGGGAAAACTGTACGTTAATTTGAACTAGATGAACTGGCTAAACTCTGCTTCAACATTGAGTGCAAGTTTAGCCTTCTCTCTTTTTATAGTGAAAATCGTTTAAAGAGAATAGCCTTATAAAATAGAGATACACTTTTGATTTTCAATAAGCTTGGGATAAAGAATTTTATTCAGAAATAGTTTAGGCAGATAGTGCTTAGAATATTATCCTTAAATCCAATTATTTTTTTTATTATTCAATAATAACTAAGAATCAAGAATTAAAAACCAATTATTCATCCGTTTAAAAAAATAAAACGGACAATAAAATACTTGGATTGTTAAGAGAAAATGCACGTATCTCAATTACAGAAATTGCGCAGAAAACCCGAAATTCCCGGGCCACGGTTCAAAAGCGAATCGAGTACATGGAAGCGACTAGCATCATTACCGGCTATACGGTACGCATTAAACCGAACCTGAATCCACAGCTTATTCAGGCCTGGAGAGTATTATGGTGGAAGGCAACAAGGCACAGGCCGTCATCAAGGAGCTACGTCTCGATCCGGCTATTCAGACCTTACATACGACGAATGGCAAATGGGATTTACTGGTAGAAATCCAGTCCGACAATTTGGTGAATTTTGATTTAATTTTAAGTCGGATCAGAAGTATTTCAGGGATTTATAACAGTGAAACCAATATATTACTGTCAACCTATAAAATTTAAATAATTGATTTTAATCTTCATCTGTCGCATATACATTGCGACAGGTGAAAGATTATCGATGATTATTTTATAGAAAAGCAATCTATATAAATATTCGTTTTTCATATTTTATGGATTTTTATTTTTAGATATTCGAAGCAAAATAATATATCTTAAAGGTATTTATATAATACCTATAAAATATGTTTAGCTCTCCTCTTTAAAATAAATCAGCTCCATATAAAGAATATAAAAATAAAACGGAGCGCAATAAAAAAAGCCCTGACAATGTCAGGGCTTTTTGAATTTGGCGGAAGCGGTGAGATTCGAACTCACGGAGGACTCACACCCTCGTCGGTTTTCAAGACCGGTGCATTAAACCACTCTGCCACGCTTCCAATGGCGGCTATCATATAAAGAAAATTTTAACTTGGCAAATATTTTTCCAGGTTTTCGCAACCGACTGTACAAAATAAAATCAAAATCGTTTAATTTGCTGAATTTTCAAACTTTTCATAGCGAATGTCGACAATATACCAGTGTTTTGCACCTGATGGCGTCTGCACTACTGCTTCATCATCCACACTTTTGCCCAGCAAGGCGCGCGCCATTGGCGAGTCAATTGAAATATGTTGTGGATGATGATCATAAATTTCATCAACCCCGACAATTCTTAGGGTTTTCTGCTCGCCATCATCATTTTCAATATCGACCCAAGCGCCAAAATAGACCTTGCCCTCCTGTTCAGGTGAAAAATCAATAATTCGCAGCTCTTCCAGCCGCTTGCCGAGGTAACGTACCCGACGGTCAATCTTGCGCAGCAGCTGCTTGTTATATTGGTAATCGGCGTTCTCCGAACGATCGCCGAGACTGGCCGCCCAGTTCACTTTTTTGGTAATTTCAGGGCGTTCTTCATGCCACAAATGCTGAAGTTCCGCGACCAGTTTGTCATGTCCACCACGGGTAATTAAGCTCGATTTCATGGCCTTTAACAGCAGAAAAATATGCCTGTAGCTTACCAAAAACTGCTGCCTTCTCCCCAATTACTCCACTTTTAAAGTTTATAAAATATTTTTCCTAAATAGAATCATTTACTTATGAAACAGTTTTTTATTTTTTTATGGACAAAATTTGACAACTCAAATTTTGGTCTTTATTATGCGCACATCTTTTAATTGTGATCATTTTTTAACCTGTGTGGCGTAGCCACATTTTTTATCTTTCATCCCATGTCATTTTGAATGACGTCATGAGTGCCCACCCTCTTATTGAATTTATCAAACTTGAAAAAGTCTGAGGCCTTTTGCCTCCTGCTTTGTAGGGCATAAATTACTTGTAGCGGAGACAACATGCACAGTAGTTCAACTTCTGGGTCGAGGCTTGGCCTTCACTCTTTTTTCAACTCTCTCCCTTTAAAAGTCTTAGTATTAAGCAGTGCGTTAATTCCGTTTCATAGTATTAATGCAAGTAAAGCAGCGTATCAGTTTGATCGCGTGGTCAATCACAATAAATTGACCGTGGTTTCTGTTTCGAATCCGACCACCGTGTTTCAGAACAGTCAGCATCTGCATGGCTTTGGTTATGACCTGGTGCGCAACTATGCGCATAGCCTGAATGTCAAACTCGAGTTTAAAACCGTACCGGACAATGCGACAGCGTTGCAATGGGTGGTGTCAGGTAAAGCCAACTTTGCCATGACCACTGCCAGTATTCAGAGCATTGAAAACAAGCATCTGACCGGTTTTTCGGCCACCTGTGGCGATTTAAACACCTTGCAGAAAAATGGCCTAAACAGCAATTTAAACTGGGTATTTAAACATGCCGATGATCCGCTGAGCCAGACCGCCAGTGCCTTTGTCTGCCGTGGCAAACAAAGCGGTGCCATCAACCAGCTGGCCTCGTTCTATAACCAGAATGTGGTTAAGCAGGAATCCTGGAATACTATCCAGCGCGACTTAAGCAATCGCATGCCTTTATATAAGGCCAGCTTCCAGCGCACTGCGCAGCAGTATGATCTGGACTGGCATTTACTGGCGGCCATTGGTTATCAGGAATCGTACTTAAAGCCGAACTCTGTTTCACCAACCGGTGTTCGTGGTTTGATGATGCTGACCAACAGCACAGCCAAAGCCATGGGCGTCAGTAACCGTACCGATCCAACCCAGAGCATTCAGGGCGGTGCCAAGTATTACAACCTGATGCTGAACCGTTATAAGCATATTCCGTTTCCAGACCGTAACTGGTATGCACTGGTGGCCTATAACATGGGTCCGGGTGCCGTGAGCCAGATTCAGAAGCGTATTCAGGCCACCGGTAAAAACCCGAACAACTGGGTCAACCTGTATGCTTACTTAGACGGCAATAAAGCCAAGAACGGACGTTATCGTCAGGCCTTACAATACGTGACCCGTATCCGTGCCTATCTGGAACACATCAAGACCACGCCGCAGCTGGTGAATATTTAAATGCTTCACCGTTGATCTTCAAGGCAAAAAAAAGCTTACCTTCGGGTAAGCTTTTTTGTGTCGGGTCACAATCAGGTGGTTTGCGCCAAAACGTTTTTGAACAGGTCTTTTTGCTCTTGGCTTGGTTTTGCAGTTTGCAATGCCATTAATTGAGACATATCGCCTTGTACTTTGATTTTACCGGTCATGAAGGCTTGCATGGCTGCAGCCATATCAAACTCCAGGAACACTTTACGTAAGGTCTCAGCATCCATATTCAGGGTTGTTTTTGCATTTGCAGACAATCCTTTCTGGATTTTGCCACCGTCTAAAGCTAATTCTGTATTGCCTGAAGCATCCGTAACAACCAAATTAATTGCAAGATTCGCAAGCGCAGGTGGTAAATTTAAGTCACCAGCTTGAGCCGTCAGGTTCTCTACGGTTGCAAACCAATCATCAGATAAAAAAGCAGGCATGATTATTCCTCAATTTATTTGTTCATTTGTGTCGCCTGTCCAGACAACATTTTTGTGAAGCAATGATGCTTGTGACCTGTTATAGCATGTAATCATAAAAGATGGCTAAGATTTTTTGTACGATGCGTTCAAATTTTATATTTTTAATACAATATTGAAATAATTCAAATATATAAAAAAAGCACTGAACTGAAGTTCAATGCTTTTTTTGACTATTTAGTCAGCTGCATAGCCTAAATTGACCATGTTGATGCGGTTGGACTGACCATCTTCATTCTCGTGCGAATAACTGCCTTTAAAGTCAAACTCGCGCTCGCTATCGAGTGCTTCAAAGTCAAACAGCTCGCGGTCTGCCAGTTGCGATGGTGATACATTTTGCAATGCACCAAAAATACTGTGCAGACGTTTTGGATGAGCATTGTCCCATTCACGCAGCATGTCATTGATAATCGCACGTTGCAGATTTTCCTGCGAACCACACAGGTTACATGGAATAATCGGGAACTGGCGCATTTGCGCGTATTTGATGATGTCTTTTTCTTCCACATAAGCCAGTGGACGAATCAGCATATTCTTCTTGTCGGAAGATAACAGCTTCGGTGGCATCGCCTTTAAGCTGCCGCCATGGAACAGGTTCAGGAAGAAAGTCGCCAGAATATCATCACGATGATGCCCCAGTGCCACCTTGGTTGCCCCAATTTCCTGGGCAAAGCCGTACAGTGAACCACGACGCAGACGCGAACACACTGCACAGTAGGTTTTGCCTTCCGGGGTCAGACGCTTGGTAATACTGTAGGTATCTTTTTCCAGAATATAATACGGGATATTATTTTCTTCCAGATAACGCGGCAGCACATCTTCAGGGAAGCCCGGCTGTTTCTGGTCCAGATTCACCGCCACCACATCAAAATGAATCGGGGCAATACGTTTAAACTGCAACAGAATATCCAGTAAGGTATAACTGTCTTTACCACCCGAAATACACACCATGACCTTGTCACCGTCTTCGATCATCTTGTAATCACGAATGGCATGACCCACCTGGCGACGCAGCTTTTTCAGCAAACGGTAATACGCAGAGCTGGTTGGCAGTTCTGGTTTAAAATTAAATCCTTGATCGGACTCAACTG
Source organism: Acinetobacter sp. YH12134 (assembly GCF_013418555.1). Classification (NCBI taxonomy): domain Bacteria; kingdom Pseudomonadati; phylum Pseudomonadota; class Gammaproteobacteria; order Moraxellales; family Moraxellaceae; genus Acinetobacter; species Acinetobacter sp. YH12134. The sequence goes on from NZ_VPBT01000006.1 coordinate 77,968, forward strand.
GCGAGAACATAGACGAGATTTACCCATAAAAAAAATACCGCGCAATTTTAGCCGATTCAGTCCCGGCACGCATCAAAAGAATGTAATTTCCTGCTTGTCATTTTTTGTCATCTCGCTGTCTTTATTTTTATGCTAATTTGAACGTTTGCGTTCATCTTTTAAGCAAGATGCTTATCTTTTGGACTTTTCCACAGTTTTCCACAAAAGCTGTGGATAACTTTGTGGATTTAAAACAACTTGACAAGGTCACTTGCCTGCAATTGAAGGCTTCTATTTAAATTGATCATTTTTTAATCAATTTTATTTATAATTAAAATCAATGGTTTAAGTGTGTCAAGCAGACCAGAATAAAAAAAATAAATATTTTTTTTGATTGTTCTGTCAGCAAACAGGGCTTGATTTTTACAAAGTAAACGGGGAAATAAATGTAAAGACTCTTTTCATCAATGTTTTTTTTGTTAAACTCAAACCACCTGTTTGGGGACAGTATGAACTTCGTTACCATAATGAATACGATAATGTATAAAAGATTACATTTTAAACAACTGGCTTTTTGGGGATGTGTGACGCTGCTTGCGGTTGCATCGCACAGTCATGCCGGACAGATTTATGTCTATAAAGACAATAATGGCTCTACCCTGCTGACCAATCGTAAAAGTTCAGACCAGTCCCTGAAAAAAGTCAAAGTGACGTATTATCCCGACAGCAATATTCATCGTTATAGCAACTGGGGCAGCTCTGAAGCATCGGTCTTACCAAGCTATAGCCGCAATAAAAATGCCTTTGACCATATTATCCAGCAGGCCGCGCAGCGCCACGGTATTTCGTCTGGGCTGATTAAAGCCGTCATGCACACCGAGTCCGGCTTTAATGTCAATGCTCGCTCTCCGGTCGGGGCCCAAGGCTTAATGCAGCTGATGCCGGCCACTGCCAAACGTTTTCAGGTTTCTAATGCCTACGATCCTTATGAAAATATTATGGCCGGGGCCAAATATCTGGCCTGGTTACTAAAACGTTTTAACGGTAATACATCCTTAGCATTGGCCGGTTATAATGCCGGTGAAGGCAATGTCGCCAAATACGGTGGCATTCCGCCCTTCCGTGAAACTCAGGACTATGTGCGCCGCGTGACCAGCCGTTATCACAATCTGTATGCCGGTGGTGTCAGCAGTAGCGATCAGGGACCGTTACTGGCCCAATCCAATACGCTTTCTTCTGGTTCGCATTTAACTGCAGCCCAGCCTGCACGCCCATCGCGTGAAATTATTGTTGCCGCAGATGGCAGCTTTACCGATGCACCGGTCCGCTCCTATGCCACGGCACATGCCTCTGCTGCAGCCCGAATCACCATTTCGGACTAAGACGATTTTTTGTTGATTTTCACGATTTTTTCTTGAATTTTTAATACATTCACCGCATATTTACTTGCATGATTTATGAATCAGATTACATTTTCATTTTAAGAGGATTTACTCAATGATGCGGATTGGTTTGTTCTTGCTAACCAACCTCGCGGTACTGGTTGTAGCTGGCATTATTTTGTCACTCTTCGGTGTCGGTAGTTACCATGGCGCGGGTGGCTTAAATCTAGGCAACCTGTTGGTCATCTGTTTTGTCTTCGGTATGGTCGGTTCTTTAATTTCCCTGTTCATGTCTAAATGGATGGCGAAAAAAACCACCGGTACAGAGCTGATTGACCCGAATGCCCCACGTAACCAGGCTGAAGCGTGGTTATTAAATGAAGTTGCACAATTGTCGCAACGTGCTGGCATTAAAATGCCAGAAGTGGGTATCTTCCCTTCTTATCAGTCGAATGCCTTTGCAACCGGCTGGAACAAGAATGATGCTTTGGTGGCGGTTTCAACCGGTCTGCTGGAGCGTATGAACAAAGATGAATTACGTGCCGTACTGGCGCACGAAATTGGTCACGTGGCCAATGGTGACATGGTTACGCTGGCGTTAATCCAGGGTGTGGTCAACGCCTTCGTGATGTTCTTTGCCCGTGTTGCCGGTGATTTCATTGATCGTAACGTATTTGGCCGTGAAGATGGCGAAGCGCCAGGCATTGCCTACTTCGTGATTACCATTGTGCTGGATATCGTGTTTGGTATTCTGGCTTCGGCCATTGTGATGTGGTTCTCGCGTCAACGTGAATACCGCGCCGATGAAGCGGGTGCCCGTCTGGCTGGCAAACAGGCCATGATTTCTGCCCTGTTACGCTTACAGGCCGAATCTGAAATGCCAGATGCAATGCCAAAAGAAATGAAAGCCTTCGCGATTTCTGCCGGTCAGGAACAAGGGTTTAGTCTGGCAGCGTTATTCCAGACCCACCCGACCATTGAACAGCGTGTGGCGGCATTACAGCAGTTAAACCTGCCTTAATAATAATGCCCAACCGTTAAATAGACAAAAGCCTCCATATGGAGGCTTTTGTTTTTATGTGTGATAGATACTGGTTGGAATGATGACAGCTTACTTAAAGATTTAAACCCTGCATCCACTGCCAGACCCATTGCAGCCCGGCCAAGGTCGCCACCACCAGAATGATCAGGAACAACAGGCCTAATAAATCAGGAAGATGAATCCACAGCCAGGCCACCACAGGATTACGCCAGAATGCCGAATATTGCTGCTTCTGCTCCAGTTTTTCATGCAAGAAAGGATGCACCACATGATGGTCACTCTGGATATCATATTCCTGCCGGATATGCTCATGCACAATATCCAGCGCCTTACGGCTAGGGCGAATAAAAATATCAAAAATCGTCCCGGCAATCGGAATAAAGCCCACCACCGCATCCATAACCGCCAGCTTCATGACCGGATTCAGTTTGGCTTGTGGCACGCCGACCTGTTTGGCTTTATAAATTGCATAACAGGTCAGTACAAAACCGGCCAGATCGCCGGCCACCGGAATGGTACTTAAAGCCGCATCAGCGCCCACGCCCTGTTTGGTAAACGGAATCCGCACCACCGAATCCATCATATTGGCAAACTTGGCCAGATCACGCTCCAGGCGAATCACCTCTTGCCGGGAAAGTTTGGGTTTGGTGCTGTGCAGCTCTGTCATGAATCAACCTGATTTTTATCTATTTATGTCATGTTTTTACTATACTCGAGCGCGCTGCTCAAACGTTTTACTGCTTTGTAAATACAGGCTAAAACAACAGCTGTGAGGCAATAAACAGATAAACCACCACCCCGCTGGCATCGCAAATTGAGGTCACCAGAGGTGCCGACGCACTGGCCGGGTCCAGTTTCAGCTTATTGAGAATAAACGGCAGGCTCATGCCAACCAGACAGCCCATCAGCACAATGCCCAGCATACTTAAGGCCAACACCACCGCCACCATCAAATCGCCACGCACATAACCCAGTACCGACACGGCCAGTGCCATGGTGCCACCTAAACAAAGCGCCACCAGACTTTCCCGCCCGAGCAGATAGAACCAGTCACGAAAATGCACATCGCCGGTGGCTAAAGCACGGACCATTAAGGTCGCCGATTGCGCCCCGGCATTCCCGCCACTACCGACCAGCAAGGGCAAGAAGAACACCAGCACAATATGCGCGGCAATAATCTCTTCAAAATGGGCAATCCCAAAACCGGACAGCAAACTGCCAAACACCAGAAATACCAGCCAGAACACGCGCTGGCGATATAAAGATAAAATTGGTGCATTTTTCAGGCTCAGGTTGGGCAAGGATTCAATCGCACCGGATTTTAAAATATCTTCAGTAGTTTCGGCCTCGACAATGTCCATGGCATCATCATAGGTGACAATCCCGACCAGACGCTGCGCCTGATCAACAATCGGCAAGGCCAGAAAATCATAATGCGCCAGCTTCCAGGCAATCTGTTCCTGATCTTCATCGACCTGGCCCATCACCAGATCCGTGGTCATGAGATGCTGCAGCTGTACCTCTGGCGCGGCCTGAACAATCTGCCGCAAGGACACCACACCGAGCAGATGCTGTAGCGCATCTACAATATAAATCAGGTACAGGGTTTCCCGGTCTGCCGCCACCTGACGCAACTGTTCAATCGCCTGCTGGATCGTCAGCTCTGGGGATAAAGTCACAAAATCCGAACTCATGATCGCCCCGGCAGATTCTTCCGGGTAAGCCGCCAGCTGCTGAATTTGCTGACGTTTTTCCGGGGCCAGCTCGGCCAGAATCCACGGCTGTAGCGTCGGACTCAAACCTTTAAACAGGTCGGTCCGGTCATCTGAATGCATGGCACTCATCAGCTGCAACAAATCGGCTGGGTCCAGCTGTTCGGCAATTTGCGCCTGCACAGTTTTTGGCAAAAACTCAAAGATCAGCGCGGCCTGCTCCAGGGTGGGAATCAATCGAACTTGCGCTTGCAGCGACAGCTGTTCAATCCAGACCGCCAAATCGGCCGGATTCATATGCGCAATCAGGGTCTGTACCCGCTCTGGATGCTGCTGCAAAATGGCCTGTTCCAGTGCCTGAAGTTCAAAAGGATTCAGCATAAACTCTCATCATTATTCTTGGTTATTTTTTAAAATGTAAAGTGATTTGCACTGCATCTGCGTGCTGCCGCAGTGTCCCTGAAGCAGCAGCATTTTTCTCTGTATAAACCCGGCGGATCAGGCCTGTTTCAGTTTAAAGATCGAACGCACCAGTACATACATAAAGGGAATAAAGATCAGCGCCAGAACCGTACCGAAAATCACCCCACCCAGCACACTCACGCCAATTTCCTGACGGCTGACCGCACCGGCACCAAAGGCAAATACCAGCGGAATGACCCCGGCCCCAAAGGCCAGCGAGGTCATCAGAATAGGACGTAAACGCAGACTCGCTCCTTCCAGTGCGGCTTCCACGGCGCTGCGCCCCTGCTGCTGCGCCATCGAAGCAAACTCGACAATCAGAATCGCATTTTTACAGGACAGGCCGATGGTGGTCAGCAGTGCAATCTGGAAATAGATATCATTCGGGAACCCGGCCAGGTAGCTGAACAAGATATTACCACCAATACCCAGTGGAATCGCGCTCATCACCGCAGTTGGAATGGTCCAGCTTTCATACAGCGCTGCCAGACACAGGAAGATAAAACCAATTGATACCAGATACAGCAATAAAGCCTGATTGCTGGACTGCTTTTCTTCAAAGGACAAGCCGCTCCAGGCCAGATCAACACCGTCCTGCTGGTCAACCAGCTGCTGAATATCCTGCATGGCCTGACCAGAGCTGGCACCGGCTGCGGTATCGGCTTCCATTTCCAGTGCGGTATAGCCCATAAACCGGTTCACCACTTCTGGTCCGCCGCCCCAGCTCAGGGTAGAGAAATTACCAAACGGCACCATCTGCCCGTTGGCATTACGGACCGACCAGGCCTGCAAATCTTCCGGGGTGGCACGGAACTCGGCATCACCCTGCATAATCACCCGTTTAATCCGGCCACGATCAATAAAGTCATTGATATAACTGCCGCCCCATGCCGCCGACAAGGTGCTGTTAATCGCGCCTTGGCTCAGGCCATTGGCCATGGCCTGTTTCTGATGAATATTGACATTCAGCTCGGCTTTTTCCGGATTGGATTTTTTATCCAGATTGGCAAAGCTGGAATAACGGTCGGCCTGACTGCGCAGGCTCTGGAATTGCTGCTCCAGATAATCACGGCCCTGCCCATTTAAATCTCGCAGCCAAAACTGCAGGCCATCGGTCTGGCCTAAACCGCGCACCGAGGCCGGCATCCCAATCATAATCTGCGCATCTGGATGACGCTGGAAATGCTGCATGGCCCGCTCACGAATTGCCTGCGCAGCATTGTCACTGCCCGGACGATCATCCCAGTGTTTCAGCGCAATAAAGCCCTGCCCCAAGTTCTGACCAGTACCTGAGAAATTACGGCCATAGCGAATCATCACCAGATCAACATTGGCCTGTTCCTGTGCAATAAAATAGGCACGAATCGTTCCCCCAACTTCACGGCTTTTTGACAGGGGCGCGCCTTCTTGCAATTTAAATTGTACCGTGAGCATGCCCTGATCTTCACTTGGAATAAAGCTGGTCGGCAAGGCTCGATAGAACAAGGCAAATACCCCGATTAAAGCCACAAAAATCACCAGACAGATGGTGCGATGTTGCAGGGTCCAGCTTGAAGAACGCAGATAATGCTGTTTCAGATTTTCCAGTTTCTGATTAAACCAGGCGGCCCATCGGGCGGTTTTCTGCTTTGGCTTTAAAATTAAGGCACATAAGGCCGGGGTTAAAATCAGTGCCACCAGCAAAGATAAGGACATCGCGGCCACCAGGGTGATGGAAAACTGACGGTAGATGACCCCGGTCGAGCCACCAAAAAATGCCATCGGAATAAACACCGCGGTCAGCACCAAGGTAATCCCGACCAGTGCCCCGCTAATTTCCTGCATCGACTGGATTGCCGCCTGTTTGGCTGAAAGCTGCTGCTCATGCATCAAACGCTCAACATTTTCTACGACCACAATCGCATCATCGACCAGCAGGCCAATCGCCAGTACCAGCGCAAACAGGGTTAAGGTATTGATGGTCATGCCCAGCACATACAGCACTGTCAGGGTACCTAAAATCACCACCGGTACGGTGATGGTCGGAATTAAGGTAGCGCGCCAGTTCTGTAAAAACAGGAACATCACGATCACCACCAGAATAATCGCTTCAATGAGGGTTTTTACCACCTCTTTCATCGACTCCTTCACAAACGGCGTATTATCGCGTGGATAGACTATCTTGTAGCCTTCAGGCAACTGTTTGGAGAGATGATCAATTTCCTGCTGGATTAAAGCCGAGGTCGCCAGTGCATTGGCGCCAGAGGCCAGGGAGATGCCCAGCGCAGCTGAAGGATAGCCGTTAATCGTATTAAAGGACTGATAATTTTCTGCCCCCAGCTCGACCCGCGCCACATCTTTTAAATAAACAAAACTGCCGTCCTGGGCCGACTTTAAAATTACATTTTCAAATTCTTCGACAGTTTTTAAACGTGAACCGGAGGTGACTTTGGCATTTAAATACTGATCGGTTGCGGTGGGTAAATCGCCAATACTGCCGGCTGCCACCTGGGTATTCTGGGCTTCAACAGCGGCCCGAATATCGCTTGGCATTAAGGCATACTGTTTCAGTTTTAAAGGATTCAACCAGATTCGCATGGCATATTGCGAACCGAAGACATCCACCTCACCCACGCCTTCAATACGCGCCAGATCCTGTTCCAGATGGGTCATCATATAATCGGACAGTTCAATATTGGAACTGTGACCAGAGCTGTCATACAAACCGATGACCATATGGGTATCACCCAGAGATTTAAACACATTCACGCCTTGGCGCTGTACATCTTCAGGCAAACGGTTAATGGCGCTATTAATCGCATTTTGCACCTGTACCTGTGCAGTATCTGGGTCTGTGCCATTTTCAAAACTGATGCTGATACGGCTGCGCCCCGAAGAATCACTACTCGAGCTAAAATACAGCAGATGATCCAGCCCTCGAATCTGCTGCTCCAGCACCTGGGTCACGCTCTCCTCCACTGTTTCTGCCGAAGCCCCGGTATAAGTGGTGCTCACGGTAATGCGCGGCGGGGCAATATCCGGATAACGCTCGACCGGCAAACCTAAAGTGGAAAAAATACCAAACGCCATGACAATAATGGCCAGGACTCCAGCAAAAATAGGACGTTCAATAAAAAATTTTGACAGCATAGATTTGGTCACATGATGGGGTTGAGCCAAGATTTGGTTGAGCACTTCTGAAGGCGCTTTACCCTAGCAAATTTATATTGATATTCAGTGACTAAAGCCCAAAATACAAGAAAATATTACATAAAGATGTGCTGAACGAAAAATAAGGAGAAAATGTGGAGATAAAAGATTTATCTCGCTCTAGCATCATTTACATTGTCGCTATTTTGCAACCTGTCATGAGAATGCAAGTTTTTCCTTCAACACTACGCATGCGTCAAATAAAATAACAGCATCATCAGAGGACCACATGCTAAGAAAAACACTGATACTGACCAGCATTCTCACTTTAACTGCTTGTAATAGTGATGATCGTGATAATCAAACGCATAATCCCACTCCAACGCCGACACCACCGGCCTATGTTGAACCTGAAATTATTATTGTCGGACATCGAGGCGCTAGCGCCTTGCGTCCTGAACATACCTTGGAGGCTTATCAAAAAGCCATTGAGGATGGTGCAGATTTTATTGAGCCTGATCTGGTTCCAACCAAAGATGGTTATTTGGTTGCTCGTCATGAAAATGAAATTGGCGGTACGACCAATGTCAGTGAACTGCCACAATTTGCAGATCGTAAAACCACCAAAATCATTGATGGAGTCAGCTTAACAGGCTGGTTTACCGAAGACTTCACCTTAAGTGAACTGAAGCAGCTGAAAGCCCGCGAACGTATTCCAGATATTCGCCCACAAAACACTCAATATAATGATCAGTTTTTAGTGCCGACGATAGAAGAAATTATTGAACTGGCTGATCAGCACTATCAAAAAACAGGAAAAATTATTGGGCTGTATATTGAGACTAAACACCCAACCTATTTCCAGGATTTAAATCTGGCCATGGAAGACCGTTTATTGAGTAGCTTGGCGAAATATGAATATTCGCGAAGTATTGCCCCGGTCTATCTACAATCTTTTGAAGTTAAAAATCTGCAATATCTACGCAGTCAGCTAGATCGTTTAAACACCTTGCAACATGCAAAAATCATTCAGCTCTACAGCGGACAGAGTTCTCAGCCTGCTGATGCACTAAAAGCAGGTCTGGGGACTACTTATGGTCAATTGGCCAGTGCAGAAGGACTTAAAACGGTTGCGCAATATGCTGATGGTGTGGGACCAAGTAAAACCTATATCGTCAGTAATCAGGGAGTAATCACCAATTTTGTGAGTCTGGCACATGCACAGGGCCTGAAAGTACATCCTTATACCTTGCGCCCAGAAAATGAATTTTTACCTGATCGCCTCGATTGTAGTCCAAATCCTGCTGAGAAGTGTGAAACAGGGGCGTTGGCCGAGTTTGAAATCTTCTTTAAAGCCGGTGTTGATGGTGTCTTTACAGATGATCCTGGACTAGGACGTCAGGCTGCAGACCTGTTTTTAAAACAGTAAAAATTCTCATATATTAAAAAAGACGCGGCATGCGTCTTTTTTCTACTCTCAAACAAAACAGCCTATACGATATGCTCAAAATTTACGGTAATGCCCATCAGTAAATGAATTAACTCGGCCTGTGAATTACACTGGGTTTTTGCATAAATATTTTTAAAATAGGTTCGAACGGTACTTAAACTGAGCTGACAATATTCAGCGATCTTTTCTAAATCATGCTCATTAATAAATAACTCGCATAACTCAATTTCCCGGTTTGACAAGTGATATTGCTGTTTTAAAAAATCTGCAGCTAAATAATATTTTTGCTCGGTTTCAGTCACAAAAACAGCGACATAGGCCTGTTCTGGTAGTCCTTCAGTATTCTTTAGCTGGCTTAAATTAAAAGGAATAATGGTGAGCATTAATGTCGTCTGATCTGGAGCAGACAAGGCCATAACCCCACCCGGCTCTTTGTTCCATTGACTTAAATTCGAACCTGCCCCCTCAATGAGCTGATCGAGTTTGGCCTGAAAGCCGCGGCCCACTTTTAAATGATTATAACGGTCCAGCTCAATCAGGCTGGAGCGATTAAGAATTGCTTGAGCCTTTTTATTAGAATAGATTAAACAGGACTGCTGATCGAGTAGCAGCACGCCCGTTTTTAAGTGATCTAAAATATGGCCTAAAGCCAGTTTCTGCTGCTTGGCCTGACAAAGCTGCCGATGAATTTGTAGTGCCCGGCGTAAATGCTTACCGATCCGCTTAAGAAATTCATGCTCTTCCGGACTATAAGGCTGAGCATCGGGCGCCCGGTGAATACCCAAGACCCCCCAACGATGTTGCCCCTGATCAAGTAAAACAGCTGCGATATGACAAATCCCGGTTGGTTCCAGACAGCGCTCATAAAAGATATATTCATCTGTGCCTGGCATCTGGCCATAGGACTGCAAGTTTTGTTCAATAGTATCCCCCACCCCGATTTGCTGCCATAACGGCGCATGCAGTTTCATATCAATGACTTTAATCCGTTCGTCCTGATAGGCATCAATACAGGCTTGCGGAATATTATAAGTATGCACAAAGTCATAACTTGGACTCAATTGGTCCAAAGCGGTAAAAATCGCGGTTTTACTGTTGGTGTAGTGCACAATGGCTTCAATTACTTGCGGCCATAAACGCGTATCCATCGCGGCATCATAAATTAACCCAATGATCTGGTGTTCTTGTTCTTTCATCTCTCCCCCAGCTTAATCATTAAGCCCTACCAATTTAATACAAAAGCTCATCATACATTTAATTATTTTTGAACCATTTATCTATTTCTTACTTTTTTATGCATTAAGTTTAGTTTTACTGCATTGTGTTTTTTATTGACCTGCATATAAAAAAATCCCCGCAATTGCGGGGATTTTTATGATCGAATGACCAGCAGATGTATTACATCATGCCGCCCATACCACCCATGCCGCCCATGTCAGGCATTGCTGGTTTTTCTTCTGGGATTTCAGTGATCATGCACTCAGTTGTGAGCATTAAGCCCGCAACAGATGCAGCATGCTCAAGTGCAGAACGGGTTACTTTCGCTGGGTCAAGAATACCCATTTCAAGCATGTCGCCGTATTCACCAGTTGCAGCGTTATAACCGAAGTTACCTTCACCATTTTTCACAGCGTTGATCACAACAGATGGTTCATCACCTGCGTTTGCCACGATTTGACGAAGCGGCGCTTCGATTGCACGGCGCAGGATGTTGATCCCTACGTTTTGGTCATCGTTGGCACCTGTTACACCGTCAAGTGCTTTGGCAGCACGTACCAGTGCAACACCACCACCAGCAACCACACCTTCTTCAACTGCAGCGCGAGTTGCATGAAGCGCGTCGTCTACGCGGTCTTTTTTCTCTTTCATTTCAACTTCAGTTGCAGCACCGATCTTGATCACTGCTACACCGCCTGCCAATTTAGCAACGCGTTCTTGAAGTTTTTCTTTATCGTATTCAGAAGTCGATTCTTCGATTTGCGCACGGATTTGTTGAACACGCTCAGCGATTTGGCCTGCGTTACCCGCACCATCCACAATCACGGTGTTTTCTTTAGATACAGTTACTTTGTGTGCAGTACCTAAGTGTTCAAGCGTTGTTTGGTCTAACTGCATACCGATTTCTTCAGAAATCACAGTACCGCCAGTCAAGATCGCGATGTCTTGCAGCATTGCTTTACGACGGTCACCGAAACCAGGTGCTTTCACCGCACATACTTTGATGATGCCGCGCATGTTGTTGACAACAAGCGTTGCAAGCGCTTCACCTTCAACATCTTCAGCGATAATTAATAGTGGCTTACCTGTTTTTGCAACCGCTTCAAGAACCGTAATCAGTTCACGGATGTTGCTGACTTTCTTGTCTACCAGCAGGATGAACGGGTTTTCAAGTTCAGCAGTCAATGTATCTTGTTTGTTGGCGAAGTATGGAGAGATATAACCACGGTCAAACTGCATACCTTCTACAACGTCAAGCGCATCTTCGAAGCCTGAACCTTCTTCAACAGTAATGACGCCTTCTTTGCCCACTTTTTCCATTGCTTGCGCAATTAAAGCACCTACAGTGGTGTCAGAGTTTGCAGAGATCGAACCCACTTGCTCAATTGCTTTAGAATCAGATGCAGGTTGTGCAGTTGATTTGATTTCAGCAACTAGAGTTTTCACCGCGATGTCGATACCACGTTTCAAGTCCATTGGGTTCATACCCGCAGTCACTGACTTGATACCTTCGTTCAGGATAGCTTGCGCCAATACAGTTGCAGTTGTGGTACCGTCACCTGCAATGTCATTGGTTTTAGAAGACACTTCACGAACCAGTTGCGCACCCATGTTCTCGAACTTGTCTTTTAACGTGATTTCTTTCGCAACAGAAACACCATCTTTAGTGATGTGCGGTGCGCCGAAAGAACGGTCGATCACCACGTTACGGCCTTTAGGACCTAACGTTACTTTCACTGCATCTGCAAGAATGTTGACACCCGCAATCATTTTGCTACGAGCTGAATCACCAAATTTTACGTCTTTAGCTGACATGATTTACTCCAATTTTAAATCTTAACTAAATCTGATAACCATTGAGTTAGTGAGAAATTAGCCTTCTAAAACAGCTAAAATGTCAGACTCTTTCATAATAAGCAGTTCTTCACCGTCTACTTTTACAGTGGTGCCGGCATAGGTACCAAACAATACTTTATCGCCAACTTTCACATCTAATGCACGTACGCCATTGTCTGTGATTTGACCATTACCAACTGCAATGATTTCACCCTGAGCAGGTTTTTCAGCAGCAGAACCTGGCAATAAAATGCCGCCAGCAGTTTTTGTTTCTTCTTCGACACGACGAATTACTACACGGTCATGTAATGGACGAATGTTGCTCATAAATAACTCCATCAGACTAAGTCTTCGTTAGATAACTGATGACGACTTATTTATTCCTTTGGTCATCATCAAAATGAATTTTAGATGTCACTTTTGTGGGGATGGAAAAAAACGCTTCAAGGGGAAAAATGAAAAAAAATCTGTTTTTTGTCTTTTTTTTCGCCAGCCATCAGACCACTGTCGCTTTATTCCCCATATTTCTAATACGGTTCAAATTTTTGTGTGCGTTCATTAAAAAAATAGGCCTGAATTTCACCGCTGTCATGAATCACATTAAAGCTGTTATTAAAACGATGATGCAGACGATAAGACAGCGCCGTGCCGGCATGAATATCCAGCACCGGATGACTGGCCTGCAAATGATAAATCTGGTTTAAATCATAGACTGCGGACTGATGCAGATGACCATGCAACAGCCCGAACAGGCCATGCTGACTCCAGCTTTCCAGCGCCATTTTGCCAAGCATTGGACAGTCTTTTACCCCATGCGGATCATCCGGCGGGGTATAAAACGGTTGATGCGCAGCAATCAGCTTGATTTTATGCGCCGGCGCCGCGGCCAGAATCTGATCGACCAGCTGGATTTGCGCCAGCGAAATATGCCCGCGGGTATGGTAACGCCGCCGGATACTGTTTAAACCAATCAGAAAAAAATGCTCGGTTTCCAGCACAGTTTCCATCTTGCCAAAAAACAGCTGATAACGCGCAAATGGATTGACAAAACGGGTCCATAAATCGAATAGCGGAATATCATGATTGCCCGGCACCACCAGATACGGCCGCTCCAGGCTGTCGAGAAACTGCTTACAGTCATAAAACTGTTTAAAGCGCGCACGCTGGGTTAAATCACCACTGACCACCACTGCTTCAGGCTGATGCTCCAGGCAAAATTGCCGGATGGCTGCCATGCAGGCCGGCTTTTCGGTGCCAAAATGCAAGTCAGACAGATGCAGAATCATAAGGCACCATCATATTTAAGGCATTTTTTTCCACTGTGACTATTAGCGGTGGTCGCATCCGGACAATTTCACCATCAATGGCCACCTGCATGGTTTTTAGTTGTGCATGAATCACCACCTGATCTGCAGCAAAAGTATATACATCGGGCGCTTGTTCAATTTCCCCTTTCACCAGCTGCCATAAAATTTTAAACAAGGTCAACTTATCGCTTTTCGCCACCACAATGCCAGCCACCTTGCCCTGTGCCACCGCTGCAGCAATACGCAAATTCATCTCCGACAATTGCAGCTGGTTATTGCCAAAAAATACCAACGGAGTTTTCACCGGAAACAGCTGGCCATCCACTTCAACTTTTAATTTCAGTTCCTTGCGATGACGAATCAGCACATCCAGACCGGAGGTATAGGCATGTAAAGGAAAGCGACCCAGATAGCGGTTATACAGCTCCCGTTTCTGGATAAATAAAGGATATAGCCCCAAGCTGGCATTGTTTAAATAGATGTGTTCATTGATCCGCGCGATATGTGCCTTGCGTGGCCGGCCGGTTGCAATCACATGCGCTGCCTGAATAATATCCACCGGAATATCAAATACGCGGGCCACATAGTTAAAGGTACCTAAAGGTAAAATGCCCATGGGAATATCGGTATGAATTAGTTTGGCCGCCACAGCATTCAAGGTGCCATCGCCCCCTGCGGCCACCACCACGCCATAATTGTCCGGGTCCTGATGACGTAAAAATACCTGCGCCATTAATTCATCAAAACTGGCATACTGTTCAATATCAAAGGACTGGATTTCAAAACCGTATTGGGAAAAAATCTGGATCAGCTCTTCATACACCTCGGTTTTATGGGTCGCATGAAAGCCTGATTTTTTGTTATATACAATAGACAATGGCTTGAATTGTTCAGACATTTTGTCCACATCTTTAAAGCATTTGTTCTAATTTCAGCCAATTAAGTGGAAATTTAAAGCACCTTTATGTAAAAATCGAATTATCACCATTTATTTAATCAATAATGATTCTCAGAAAAAATTTAGATATAAATTATTGTTTTAAAAGGAAATAAGTAAATTAAATAATATACATAAATATAAAAAATAAATAAGACCACCTTTTATTTAAACATTATCTTTTTGTTTTTTATAAACTTATTATTTAGATTGCATTAACTACCAAAATAATTCCTTTAGTCCTTTAGTCTTATTTTTTTCGTCATTTTGTGCTTTAATACAGCCACTTTTTTTTCATATTTCATCTGAGCGGTTCATTTCGTCTCTCAGATTGTACTTTGTACAACAGTTTGTACACATTTTAGATAGGCCTCACCATGACCCAAGTGAACGCACCAGAATTCGTTCGTCACCCTAAGCTTATTGCTTGGGTGGAAGAGATTGCTAAATTAACAAAACCAGCAAAAATTGAATGGTGTGACGGTAGCGCAGAAGAATATCAACGTTATATCGACTTGATGATCGCTAACGGCACAATGCAAGCGCTTAACCAAGAAACTCACCCTGGTTCTTATCTTGCAAACTCTGATCCTTCTGACGTAGCTCGTGTTGAAGACCGTACTTACATCTGCTCTGAAAACCAGGAAGATGCCGGTGCGACCAACAACTGGGAAGCGCCTGCAGTAATGCGCGAAAAATTGAACGGTTTATTTGACGGTTCAATGGCAGGTCGTACGCTGTATGTGGTTCCATTCTCAATGGGTCCACTCGGTTCACACATTGCACACATCGGGATCGAGTTAACTGACTCTCCTTATGTTGCAGTCAGCATGTCTAAAATGGCTCGTATGGGTAAAGCTGTTTATGACGTATTAGGTACAGATGGCGAATTCGTTCCATGTGTACACACTGTAGGCGCTCCGCTTGCCGAAGGTGAAAAAGATGTTGCATGGCCTTGCAACAAAGAAAAATACATCGTGCACTATCCAGAAACACGTGAAATCTGGTCTTACGGTTCAGGTTACGGCGGTAACGCATTGTTAGGTAAAAAATGCCTGGCATTACGTATTGCATCGTTCATGGGTCGTCAACAAGGCTGGTTAGCTGAACACATGCTAATTCTTGGCGTAACCAATCCTCAAGGCGAAAAACACTACATCGCAGCGGCATTCCCATCTGCATGTGGTAAAACCAACTTCGCGATGCTGATTCCACCAGCAGGTTATGAAGGCTGGAAGATTGAAACTGTAGGTGACGATATTGCCTGGATCAAACCAGGTGAAGATGGTCGCCTATACGCAATCAACCCTGAAGCTGGTTTCTTCGGTGTAGCACCTGGTACAAACACCAAAACTAACCCGAACTGTATGGCGACGCTGCACAAAGACGTGATCTATACCAACGTTGCTGTAACAGACAACGGCGAAGTATGGTGGGAAGGTCTTTCTAAAGAAGCACCTGCCAACCTGACCAACTGGAAAGGTCAACCACACACTGGTGAAGAAAAAGCAGCGCATCCAAACGCGCGTTTCACCGTATCTGCAGGTCAATGTCCTTCAATTGATGCTGACTGGGAAAATCCAGCAGGTGTTCCAATCTCTGCATTCATCTTTGGTGGTCGCCGTGCAGACACAGTGCCTCTAATTTCAGAAGCATTTGACTGGGTTGATGGCGTGTATAAAGCGGCAACCATGGGTTCTGAAACCACTGCTGCTGCGGTTGGTCAACAAGGTATCGTTCGTCGTGACCCATTCGCAATGCTGCCATTCGCGGGTTACAACATGGCGGACTACTTCTCTCACTGGTTAGAAATGGGTGAGAAAGTGGGTGCGAAAGCTGAAGCTGCAGGTAACAAACTGCCTGGTATCTACAACGTGAACTGGTTCCGTCGTGATGCTGAAGGCAACTTCGTATGGCCTGGTTTCGGTCAAAACATGCGTGTACTTGAGTGGATCATTGACCGTTGTGAAGGTCGTGCAGATGCTGTAGACACTCCAATTGGCCGCGTTCCAACTTACGAACAGCTGAACTGGACTGGTTTAGATTTCTCTAAAGAGCAATTTGAAACTGTGACAGCACAAGACAAAGATCAATGGATCAAAGAACTGGAAAGCCACACTGAGTTATTCAATAAACTGGGTGAGCGTTTACCAGAAGCATTGAAAAAACGTCAAGCCGAGCTTTTAGAAGCGGTTAAATCTGCTTAATTACTGATTAACATGAAAGAGGTCGCGAAAGCGGCCTTTTTTATTGCCTGCCTATACACGCTACATTTTACCGGCAATAAATTTCAACACATCATTGAGGAAAGCAGTCGTCCCCAGGTCAGGCTTTTATGGCATACTTGAAAGTATAAATTAGAGATCATGAGCCATAATAGCAATGCACAATACTTATAAACTTTTAGGACTTGCCTGTACGGTTACCCTGCTCACTGCCTGCCAGAGTGGGCCACGCGAATTTAATGGCAATGTCGGTTATCAGATCGAAAGCCGCACTGACAGCACAGCCACCCTGGCTTACACCCTTGCAACACGCAACAATCAGCAATTAGATGAACAGCGCCTACAACGTGCCTGCCAGAAAGTGCTGGCCAGCAATAAAGTCTTTAAATTAAATATTCTCAGCGTCAATGAAATTGCCAACCCGGCGGCCGGTAATAATCTTACTGCTCCAGGACGTCAAATTGGCGATACCCGTGCCACCTTCAGCCTGTCGAATACCCCTGGCCTGCACAGCAGTGAAAATCCGGCCACACGTGATGCCCTCACTGCCCGCCCAAGCACTTTAACTGTGGTGCGCTATACCTGCTCTTAAGCTTCTGCAAGCCAATAAAAAAGACGCTGTTTACAGCGTCTTATAAAAACTGACATTACGAAATTCGGGCGACTCATCTAAATCGGGCCAAGTGGTGGCACTACGCTCATCCAGCTTTTCATATTTGGGATGGCTAAAGTTTTTCACTCGGCTGTCCGCCACCCACACTTCTGGGGCAAATTTTAAAAACTCATCCAGGAAAAAACGGTTGCATTGATCGTATAGCACATCCGCTGCGAGTAGTACATCAACCTGCTCGGCTTTGTAGAGATCATCCAGATATTCCAGCTCGACGCCATTAAGTTCGGCATTGGCCCGACAGGCATCCAGACTGACCTGATCAATATCACAGCAGATCACCCGCTTGGCACCTGCCATTTTGGCAGCAATCGCCACCACACCTGAACCTGCGCCAAAATCCAGCACCACTTTATTTTTCACATGATGTGGTTCAGCCAGCAACCACTGCGCCATGGCCAATCCTGAGGCCCAGCAGAAAATCCAGTACGGCGTATCATTCCAGATCCGGCGGATGACTTCATCATCGAGTTTATCGGTGGGAAAAACCGGCGGAATCAACCAAAGTGAAATCGGTGTTTCAGGCAATTGCTGTGCCTGCAGTTCACAATGTGGAATCACATCATGCAAAGCACTTAATAGATGTTCAGGGGCTTTAGGAAATTGAAAGGTGCAGCTCATTGGTTTTTTATTCTTTATGTATTTCAGCAAAAATCTGATGTTAGAGGTTTTACCCTCATCCCAACCTTCTCCCTGAGCCGTATACGGCGCAAGAGAAGGAGTATCCATTATTTTTACAATGAATTTTCCCTCTCCTGAGCAAGATTTAAAGCACTGCTTTTAAATCTAGCGCAAGTGGAGGGTTAGGGAGGATTTGATTAACCCAAAGCCTTCTCAGCCGCTTCTACGGTTTGACGAATCAAGGTTGTAATCGTCATCGGACCAACACCACCTGGCACTGGTGTGTAAGCAGAAGCGATGTCTTCGATACCAACGAGTTGGATATCACCAACACCACCGCCTTCACGTGGGTGGAAGCCCGCATCAACGACCACTGCACCTGGCTTAATCCAGTCTTTCTGAATCAGTTCAGCTTTACCAACTGCGCCCACAATAATGTCTGCCTGCTTCACGAATTCAGCCAGGTTTTGTGTGCGTGAGTGACAGGTGGTTACAGTTGCATTGGCTTCTAGCAGCATCGCCGACATTGGTTTACCCAGAATAGCCGAACGACCAACCACCACTGCATGTTTACCCGCGATTTCGATGTTGCTTTCTTTCAGAATAGTCATGATGCCCGCTGGTGTTGCCGAACCATAGGCCGCTTCACCCATCGCCATACGACCATAACCCAAACAAGTCACACCATCGACATCTTTTTCAAGTGAAATGGCATCGAAGCAGGCACGCTCATCAATTTGTGCCGGTACCGGATGCTGTAACAGGATACCGTGTACATCAGGATTGGCATTGAGTTTTTCAATTTCAGCCAGTAACTGCTCAGTGGTGGTTTCCTGTGGAAGCTCGATTTTTAAAGAGTCCATACCGACACGGCGGCAGGCATTCCCTTTCATACGTACATAAGTTGCAGATGCACCGTCGTCACCTACCAAAATAGTCGCCAGAATTGGGGTACGACCTGTTTTCGCCTTTAATGCTTCTACGCGTGTTAACAAGTCAGCTTCAATTTGCTTTGCTAATGCACGACCATCCAAAACTAATGCCACGGCACATCTCCAAATGTTGATAGGAATCAATTTTGCAAATAATACATGATAATTTAGGCAATTTTCTTTCATATGCCGAATTTATGTGCATATGCGCGATTTATAGTATTGTTTTTTTCCCAGAGCTTGCTAATATGTGCATCACCAAGACGTGGCGGGGTGGCAGAGTGGTCATGCAGCGGACTGCAACTCCGTGGACGCCGGTTCGATTCCGACCTCCGCCTCCAATCTTGGTAAAAATGCCCGAGTGGTGAAATCGGTAGACACAGGGGATTTAAAATCCCCCGCCCTCAAAGCGTGCCAGTTCGAGTCTGGCCTCGGGCACCATTTTAACAGATCTTAAAATGGTGCAGTAAAGAATCCAGCGTCAAGCTGGTTTTTTTATGCCTGCAATTTAGCTTCTGCGTTGACCCTGTCCATGACCCCACAACAGCCCCTGCTTTTTCTACAACAGCTACAACAACACCATCCGGCTGCATTTAAACGCAATTTTCTGCTGTATGGCGCAATAAAAATCAAAGGCATGCTGGATGAGTGGAAAGAAATCCTCCCCTGGGTGCTGGCCCTGCTGATTTTTATTCCGCTGTCGATGGTCCTTGCAGATGTGATTCAGCAGCACTTGCCACAGTTTGATGCCGCACAAAGCAAAAGTATGGCAATTTTAGCGCTCATGTTGCTGTTGATGCTCACGACACCCTATGTGATTTACCAACTCAAACACAGTGCAGCGGCCTTATATCGCATGCTCCGCCATACCCCAATCAAACTGGCGATCGTGATTTTAGTGTAGGCACTGAATGTCTATTACTGGCAAAGCGTGCTATTGCAAGGGATACTGTTCTTTTTTGCCCTGAGTTTTGGCTTTGTACGTTTTTATAAAGAAAACCTGTTTCGTCATGAGGCTACACCAGAACAGCAATACTGTTTGCAGCAGATTCGCCGTGCAGCGTACTGGTCATATCGTCAGCTTCGTAATACCCACCTAAAAATGTACTTTTATCCCAAAAGTTCGGCACGCTATGCAGACCTGGCGGTACAGCGGATGAAATATGCCAATCTGCATCAGCAAATCATGCAGGTTGAACACAAGTTTGCGCAGCAGATTAAATTTATTGATCTGGACAGTTATCTCAACGAAATCAGCCAATAAAAAAACCGGGACAATCCCGGTTTTTTTATAGAAACAGGGTTTAAGCACTGGCCGGCAGTTCTTTAATTTCCACCAGAGCCGGCGTGTATTGCAGACGGTGATAACGCGCATCATCCAGTTGATAATCTGCTGCTTTGACCGTGTTCACGAATTTCCACTCGGCCAGCATTTCATCTGCCGTAAAGCTGACGGTCAGATAACCTCGCTGATTCAGGTTGCAATAACTCAGCTCATCAATCAGGGTATTAAAGGCAAATTCAAATTCGTACAGCTTGGCCGCCGGAATCTGCAGATATTTTTCCATCCCCGGAGAGGACACCGAACTGGTGGCCAGCTCCACCCCGACAAAGTTCTGCTGGGCATCATACAGCTGTGCAGACCAGGCATTATGAGTATCGCCCGCCAGCACCACCACTTTTTTACCCAGTTGACCCAATATGCTATACAGTGCTTCACGCTCGTAAGCATAGCCATCCCAGGCATCCAGATTATACGGCACCACGGTCAAAATACGGGCCTTTTCCTGTGCGGTTAAAGTGGGATCGCCCTGTAAATAACGGCTTTTCAATGTGACCAGTTCTACTAGCATCCGCTCGACATTGGCCAAGGTCTCTACGGTTGCCTGACCACTGGTGATTTGCCCGAGCACCTGCAAGATTTCCACCGGAATCAGCATTTTCGCCATCAGCACCTGTTGCCCCAGCACATTCCAGGTGGCTTGAGATTGAGTCAGCTGCTGGGCCAGCCAGGCAAACTGAGTACGTCCAAGCAAGGTACGGTTAGTGTCAGTTAAATCTGCGTTAAATCGGGCGGCATCCAGACCGGTCGCGGTTAAATAATGGGCATAATCCAGCTGCTTGTGACGTGCTAGTACCCGCGTATCCAGCATATTCAACTGCACCAGCTGACCGAAATTGAACTGGCGGTAAATATTCAGATGGTCATTTTCAGAGACCGGACGAATTGGCATCCACTCAAAATAGGCCTGCAATGCAGCCAACTTGCGTGCAAAGAAATCACCTTCGTTGTCCTGATGATTCTCCGCCCCTTCCATCCAAGTGTCATTGGTTAGCTCGTGGTCATCCCAGATTACAATAAACGGATGACGCTGGTGCACTGCCTGCAAATCGGCATCTCCACGATACAGAGCATAACGCTTGCGATAATCATCTAAACGGATAATTTCCTGATTGTTATCGGCGGCCAGGGTACGTCCCAGTTTTTCGGCATCTTCAGTGGCATAACCATCGGCGCCATATTCATAAATATAATCACCCAGGTGGATGACCACATCCAGATTTTCCTTGGCCATTTCCTTATAGACATGGAAATAACCGGCCGGATAGTTAGAGCAAGAACAGACTGCAAACTTTACGGCAGCGGTATCAAGCGGCAAGGTTTTGGTCTGGCCCACCAGTGAGCTTTGTGCGCCATAGCGGAAACGGTAGAAATAGGTCTGATTGGCTTCTAAACCGTCTGCATCAACTTTGACGGTAAAGTCCTGCGCCTGTGTGGTCAGCACTTTGCCCGTATTTACAATGTGCTGAAACGCCTGATCGGTCGCGATTTCCCACTGTACTTCCAGACGCATAGCCGTATCTTCGGGGCTAAGACGGGTCCATAGAATCACCCGGTCTGCCAATGGGTCACCACTGGCCACGCCATGTAAAAATTGTATTTGTGGCGCATCAGGAGATGGATGCTCTGGATCATCATCGCCACAGGCAGTTAAGCTGAGTGGCAAAGACAGTGCCCCAAAACCAGCAATGGTTTTTTGAATCAGTTCGCGACGGTTCATGTGCGTTGTCATACGGTTTTCCTGTTGTTTTTATTTGATCTACCTTAGAAAACCGAGGTTTAGCTTTGATCTCATTTTGATGAAAAAATGATGACAGTCGACATCCAGCCTGCTTCGAGTTTAGGCTAATACAATGATTTGCTTGAAAAGAAAGCAATTGTAAGCAAATTTACTTGCCAAGTTTTCCATCCTCCTCTATTATTGCGCACATGCCCGAGTGGTGAAATCGGTAGACACAGGGGATTTAAAATCCCCCGCCCTCAAAGCGTGCCAGTTCGAGTCTGGCCTCGGGCACCATTTTAATAGATCTTAAAATGGTGCAATAAATTACCCAGCGTCAAGCTGGTTTTTTTATGCCCGAAATTTAATAAAACAGATTGAATAGAAAGAGAAGAAATATAAAAAGAAGAATGAAATATCAGGTCACCCTACTCACCTTGCCAAGCTGTTTTTCAAGCATTTATGCCGCCGATGAATCAAGCATTTAATATGATCAAGAAACGCCCGTACAGCAGAGTAACACACTGAGTAGGTCGTGCAGGTAGATGAGAGGACTAAAGCATATCCGAAACAGAGCTGCTATTTACTGTACACCCTGTAAGATTGAGCGATAGAATCATCTCAAACCCAGATCACCCCATTATAAAAAAAGAGAGCGGCTTACCACTCTCGATTCGATACCAGTTCTTCCATTTCCAGCTCGAAATAGCCGGCATCTTGCAGCACCATCATCATCGCTTCGGCAATATAATCTGCCGCAGTATCATCCAGTGATGAATCCAGATCTTCAAATTGTGGTTTCATCTTGTTGATGACGTTTACCGTTTCATGCGCGAAGTGATAAATGTCAGCCTCGGACAAATTCGGCTTGGCGACTTTTTTCGCAAACTGTTCAATGGACTGTTTGATTTCAGCGACCAGAATATCGGGATAATAGTCATCGTCAAACATGGGGAGAAGTAAATCTGTAAACATACAGGCACTCAAAACTACAAAAGGTCAAATTCAAGACAGGCTATATAGCACAAAGCCCCTGAAAAGCCAAACTGAGCGAGATTTGAATACCTATATGATATAAAGCAGGCTGGTATAGAGCAGCCCTTAAGCCAATTGCATCGCCTGCCAGATTTTAATGGCATCGGCGGTAGCTTTCACATCATGCGCGCGCACCATACAGGCACCCTGCTGAATACTCAGCAAATGCGCAGTGGCTGAACCAACTGCACGTTGCTGTGGCTCTGCGGCATCCAGCACACTGCCAATAAAACGTTTACGCGACAAGGCAGATAAAATTGGATAACCCATGTCAGTCAGTTTATGGAACTCATTTAGCAATTGCAGATTTTGCTGGGCATTTTTGGCAAAACCAAAGCCCGGATCAATCATAATGTTTTCAGCCTTGACCCCGGCATCCAGTGCATCCTGAACCCGTTGCGAAAGCTCACGAATGACATCTGTGGTGACATCCTCATATTGATCCAGATTATTCATAGTGGTTGGCTCACCGCGCATATGCATGATGATCACCGGAATATTTAATTCAGCTGCGGTTTCCAGCGCCTGAGGACGGGTTAAAGCCCGCACATCATTCCAGATATGCGCACCGGCCGCTACTGCCGCACGAATCACCTCTGGCTGTGAAGTATCAATTGAAATCACCACATTTAGTTTGGCCAGCTCCTCGACCACAGGCACCACCCGGCGGATTTCTTCCTCAATTTCCACCACCGCTGCGCCGGGACGGGTCGATTCACCCCCCACATCAATGACGGTGGCACCTTCAGCAATCATCTGTTTGGCACGGGCAATCGCCTGCTCTTTTTCATTGTGCTGCCCCCCGTCACTAAACGAGTCCGGGGTTACATTCAAGATTCCCATCACATGCGGCTGAGACAGATCCAAAGTTAAAGCTCCAAAGCTCCATTGACGCTGCGGTAATGGCATCAGCTGCATGTTTTTCTCCTCATTCACAATAAGGCAAATATTGTCTTATGGATAATTCAGTAAAGTAAAGCCTTAGATGTCAAACTGCGGCTTATTTGCATATTGCAACAGCTTGGACAGTCGGCTTAATTTCACAAAAGGGATCATTTTTCGTCCGACAAAACAGCTGATAGATCCCCTATTAAAGACAGGAGATTATGACTGACCCTGATAACGCCCCGGCCGATGATTGAGGGCCAAAAAGATACCCATAATCGCCGCTGCCAAGATAGACCACAACACCTGCTGATATGGCATCACCCCAAAAGCCAATGCAACGACCACACAATCAATGGCCATTTGTACCTTACCGGCACTGATGCCAGCTTTATCTTGCAAATACATCGACAAGATGGTGGCGCCGCCCAAACTCGATTGATGCCGAGCCAAAAACAGAATACCAGTTCCCAGCATTAAGCCACCGGCAATGGCGGCAAAAAGTGGATGCAAATAATGAATGTCCAGATATTGCGGCACAATATAGGTCAATAAAGAAAGTAAGGACACACAAATAAAGGTTTTCAGCGTGAAGCTTTTGCCCAGTCTGCGCCACGCAAACCAGTAAAACGGCAGATTAATCAGAAAATACAGCAAACTAAACGACCAGCCAGTTGCATAGTGCAGCACAAAAGCAATCCCTGCGGTACTCCCGGTCAGCAGACCTGCCTGTTCATACAGAATCAGGGTAATTCCGACAAACAGCGTTCCTGAGAACAGTGCTAGGCTGTCATCCATATAACTATGTTTAAGCGGATGCATCGATGGTAGAGGCGCAGCTTTTAACGCGCTTGGATTAGATTGGTTATTCATGTTGAGAATCCCCTGTTCACCCTGTACTTGTGGTCTGTGGTGAATAGCATGTGTGCTTGTGGCACGTGGTATTTTTATTGCGTTTTTAATATGACAAAGGATAAAAATTTCTACAATCTTTAATTGTTGTCTTTTCTCCTGTCCGGGTTTATGGCTTGCATAGACCTTTCATCTAACCAATTGGGTCAGGTACCGATAAATACATGCAAATTTCATGCATAAAAAAACCACCCGAAGGTGGTTTTCTTAAAATATTCTTAGTTGGCTGGCAATGGTGGCGGTGTGCTTGGACCATTGCTTGGGGTTACATCAATCACCGGATTTTCTGCAACATATACTTTTGGTGGCTGTGGTTCACGGCCTTCCATAATGTCACGAATCTGCTCACGATCAATGGTTTCCCAATCCATCAGCGCTTTTACCATGGCATGGGCAATCTCTTTGTTGTTTTCCAGGATATCCCAGGCCACTTTATATTGCTCATCCAGAATGCGGCGCACTTCACGGTCCACTTCCAGCTGTGTCGCTTCAGAAATGGTCCGGCTACCCAGGCTGCCCATGAAGGATTGCTGTGAATCATCTTCATAAACCATCACGCCTAGTTTGTCCGACATACCGTATTTGGTCACCATGGCACGTGCCATTTTGGTTGCACGCTCAAAGTCGTTCGATGCACCGGTAGATTGCTGATTAATGAAAATTTCTTCAGCAATACGACCACCAAACAGGATTGAAATTTCTTTCAGCATCTTGTCTTTGTAATGGCTGGTCTGATCAAACTCAGGCAACTGCCAGGTTACACCCAGCGCCCAACCACGCGGCATAATCGTAACTTTATGCACAGGATCCGTACCCGGCAGCATTTCCGCCACAATGGCATGGCCTGCTTCATGATAAGCCGTCGCACGACGTTCTTCTTCACGAATCACCATTGATTTACGTTCAGGACCCATGTACAGCTTGTCTTTGGCGTCTTCAAAGTCATGCATGTCGACCGTGTTCTTGTTACGACGTGCAGCAAATAGCGCTGCCTCGTTCACCAAGTTGGCCAACTGTGCACCCGAGAAGCCCGGTGTACCACGTGCAAGGACTTTTACATCCACACCTGTGGTTGAAGGCAATTTTTTCAGGTGAACATTCAAGATTTGCTCACGACCTTTAATATCGGGTAAGCCCACCATCACCTGACGGTCAAAACGACCTGGACGTAATAAAGCTTTATCCAGTACATCGGCACGGTTGGTTGCGGCAATGACGATAATACCTTCGTTGCCTTCAAAACCGTCCATTTCGACCAGCATCTGGTTTAAGGTCTGCTCACGCTCATCGTGACCACCACCGGTACCTGAACCACGGTGACGACCGACCGCATCAATCTCATCAATAAAGATAATACATGGCGCGTGGCGTTTCGCCTGCTCGAACATGTCACGGACACGAGAGGCGCCCACACCCACGAACATTTCTACGAAGTCAGAACCTGAAATACTGAAGAATGGCACTTTAGCTTCGCCAGCAATGGCTTTTGCCAGCAAAGTTTTACCGGTACCCGGAGGACCAACCATTAACACGCCTTTCGGAATGGTTGCACCCAAACGTTTAAATTTGGCCGGATCTTTCAGGAAGTCGACAATTTCTACTACTTCCTGTTTGGCTTCATCACAACCTGCAACATCGGCAAAGGTTACTTTAATCTGGTCTTCAGACAGCATTTTCGCTTTGGACTTACCAAAGCTCATTGGGCCGTTTTTACCACCTGCACCGCCACCCATGTTGCGCATAAAGAACATGAATAACAAAATGATTAAAAGTACAGGGAAACTAGCAATGAGTAGTTGCATCAACAAACCTTGACGTTGAGGTGCAGTACCTTCAACAACAACGTTGTTTTCAATGAGGCTCGGCATGAGTTCAGGATCTTGAACCGCCGGACGAATACTTTCAAATGGTGAGCCATTGGCTTTTTCACCACTAATTCTTTCGCCATCAATTGTAACTTTTTTAATTTGACCAGCATCCACCGCCGCAACGAACTCTGAATAGTTCATTGACGTTGGCTTATCACTGCCATTGATGTTACTGAAAATCAGAATCAGTACACCAAGTATAATTAGCCACAATACGGCATTCTTGAAGAGATCGCTCAAAGCTTTATTCCCATATCAATCTAATTTGATCATGCCCTTTACAGGGTGACCTTAATGTTAAAGCTGAAGATCAGCCTACAAAACTCTTAAAAACGTACAAAATGCACAATTTTTAACGGCTTGGCAAGTAAACTTTATTTGAATGCCTTCTTCCGGCCCTGTCCGATCAAAAACACTTCTTTCGAACGTGCACGAGAAGCTGCTGGTTTTGCAGTCTTTAATACATCGAAGCTGTCGACGACCTGCTTGCGAAATTCATCGAAGCCAGAACCCTGGAACACCTTCACGACAAACTGTCCGTTTGGCCCCAGCACTTTTTGCGCAAAGTCCAAAGCCAGTTCACATAAATAGATTTGTCGTGGCTGATCTACTGCTCTATTACCTGATGTATTGGGGGCCATATCGGAAATTACAACGTCTACAGTCCGGCCATTTAAAATATTTAACAATTTTTCAAAAACTTCTTCCTCACGGAAGTCACCTTGCAGGAAGGTCACATCTGGTAAGGCATCCATAGGCAAAATATCCGATGCAATCACTAGCCCTTTGTCACCGACCAGTTTGCCGGCAATTTGCGACCAGCTGCCGGGCGCAGCACCCAGATCGACCACCGTCATGCCGGGTTTGATAATTTTATATTTTTCCTGAATCTCTAGCAGTTTATACGCAGCACGCGCACGATAACCTTCCTTCTGGGCTTTTTTCACGAAAGGGTCATCCAGGTGCTCTCTCATCCACGCACGACTACTTTTGGATAATTTCTGGTTGGTAATGCGTGTTGCCATAACTCTCTAAATATTAAAAACCTTCTAATTTATAATTGTACGTGAAAATTGCCGCGCTTGCAGTACAGATGTGTAGTTAAATGGACGTAGAGGGTGTGATTTTTTCTATTATTTGCATCGATTATTTGCGCAGATTTTACAGCGTTTCAAATTGGGATTTGCTATACTAAGCCGTTTTTAAAATCAGGTTATTTTTATGGCGGCTTTATCTATT
Organism: Acinetobacter sp. YH12134; assembly: GCF_013418555.1. Lineage (NCBI taxonomy): Bacteria > Pseudomonadati > Pseudomonadota > Gammaproteobacteria > Moraxellales > Moraxellaceae > Acinetobacter > Acinetobacter sp. YH12134. The sequence continues at coordinate 105,871 of NZ_VPBT01000006.1, forward strand.
CAGGAACGCAAGCGTTTACGTCAAATCGGTCATGCACTCAATCCGGTTGTGATGATTGGCGGACAAGGGCTTACTGAAAATGTCATTGAAGAAACCACGCGTGCGTTAAACGACCACGAACTGATTAAAGTGAAAATTGGCGGTGAAGACCGTGAAGCACGTGCAGCTGTAATTGAGGCAATTGCAGAAGCGACTGGTGCAGAAGTGGTACAGACCATTGGTAAAATTGCCCTGCTGTATAAAAAAGCCAAACCGCAAAATCCAAAATTATCGAACCTGGTTCGTCACGCGCATCTGGCAAAATAATTTTTCCTTATGGCAAGTTATGAACTGAGTGCTTTTGATCGCCGTTTTCAGGCCATCTCCCTGGTCGGGGCGATTGAGCAGCAAAGCCCGTTTAACCTGAATATTGGTTACTGGCTGCGTGATCCGAACCAGTATGTGCAGTGGCCCGATCTGGTGTCTGCGCATCCGCGTCAGGATTTTCTCTGGCAGAACACCTGTTTTGAAGTGTTTATTGGGGTTCATGGGGAAGATTTTTATCGTGAAATTAATCTTTCTCCATCTCAAGCCTGGCAGGCCTATCAGTTTGAGGAATATCGCTATCCGGAAGATATGCCGCCGCAAGCCGCCTATGATATTGAGCTCAACCAGCTGAAACGCACCCATTATGGACTGAATGTCAGTCTGGACTTGGGCGAATTCATGGCCAAGCATAAATTAAAGTGGTCGGATCTGTTCATTGGTTTAACTGCCGTGTTAAACACTTCTGAAGGTGAACACTATTACGCCATGCAGCACAGCAGCCCACAGGCCGATTTTCATAACAAGCGCGATTGGCTGCATCAGTTCTAGGCATTATGTCTGAACTAAAACGCAGTATAAAAAAAGTGAGGCACATGACCTCACTTTTTTATTGCCTGCATCGCACGCACCCGCTACAACACGCCTTAGCTTTTAAGGGTGGTGTCGGTTTCAGAAGCAGGTGCCGCCTCTTTTGCTGGTACAACTTTTTTCCAGGTTTCCAAGGTATGTTCTTTGGAGCGCTTGAAGGTTTCGGTTAACTGGTCTTTATGCTTGACTGAAATCTGGCTGACATCAGCTTTAAGCTCTTTGCCAATTTTATTCAAATCTTCAATCACCGCATTAAACTCGGTTTTCACAAACTCTTTCAGTTCACCAAGATCTTTTTGTGAGCTGCCAAAATTTTCCTTGAGCGATTCAATTTTCTGCAGTAGCTCCTTCTTGAGCTGACTGAGCTGCTCCTGCACGCTGCCATTAAATTTTTTCGCTTCGGTCTGCAGTTTTTCCTGGGTCTCCCCGACTGCTTCAGTAACCTGCTGCTTGGCCTCTTGCGCTGCCTGTTCAAGCTTTTCAGTGCCTTCTGCCACCACGTCTTTTAAGGAGTTTTTAGCCGCTGGCTGTTTTTGTTCTGCTGTCATTGCCGTTCACCCGCCTGTTATTATGAAAGACCACAGCATAGTAGAAACAGATAAAATTTAAGTTTTGATTTGTTAGACAATTATTAAATGCTTACATTTCTGTGACATTGCGTGACAAACATGCTTTTGCACCAAAAGAATACTTTTTTATTGGATATTCCGCTTCAATAACGTGGACTTTTTCAGAGTTGGTGCGTATAATGCGCTGTTAAGTTCAAGCGAGCAGATGTGAGGAGGGTAGGTTGTATAGTAGCCTTCCTTTTTTTTCGTCTACTCGCTTTTTTACAGCCTAAATTTCAGGAGCTTTGGTTTGAGCACCCCCGCCATTTTAGCCCTTGCCGACGGTACGATCTTCAAAGGAACGTCAATCGGTGCATCGGGTAGTACGACTGGTGAAGTCGTTTTTAACACTGCCATGACTGGCTATCAAGAAATTTTGACTGACCCGAGTTATGCACAGCAACTTGTGACTTTAACTTACCCGCATATTGGTAACACAGGTTGTAATGAAGAAGACGCAGAATCTGGTCGTATTCATAAAGTATGGGCCAACGGATTAATCATTCGTGATCTGCCTTTATTGCATAGCAACTTCCGTTCTACACAGTCTTTAGCGGATTACCTGAAGCAACACAATGTGGTTGCCATTGCCGATATCGACACGCGTAAACTGACTCGTATTTTACGTGCAAAAGGTGCGCAAAACGGTTGTATTCTGGCTGGTGAAAATATCACTGAAGAAGAAGCAATTGCAAAAGCACGTGCATTTGGCGGCTTAAACGGTTTAGACCTTGCAAAAGAATGCTGTGACCCGAACGGTTTTGAATGGACCGAAGGCTCATGGGAACTTGGCAAAGGCTTTACTCAACCTGAACTTAAATTCCATGTGGTTGCATACGACTACGGTGTCAAAACCAACATCCTGCGTATGCTGGCAGACCGCGGCTGTAAACTGACCGTTGTGCCTGCACAAACCCCTGCTGCTGACGTACTTGCGTTAAATCCAGATGGCGTGTTCCTGTCGAACGGCCCTGGCGACCCAGCTGCTTGTGATTATGCAATTGAAGCTGTAAAAACTATTGTTGAAACCACCAATCTCCCTGTGTTTGGTATCTGTTTAGGTCACCAGATTCTTGCTCTGGCTTCTGGCGCAAAAACCATGAAAATGGCGCACGGTCACCACGGTGCCAACCATCCTGTACAAAACATCGAAGATGGTACAGTGATGATTACCTCGCAAAACCACGGCTTCGCAGTGGATGAAAGCAACCTGCCAGCAGTCTTGCGTGTTACCCACCGTTCACTGTTCGATGGTACTAACCAGGGTATCCACCGTACAGACAAGCCGGCATTCAGCTTCCAGGGTCACCCTGAAGCCAGCCCAGGTCCACACGACTGTGCCCCACTGTTCGATCATTTCATCGAACTTCTTGAAGCAGCTAAGAAGTAATTAAGGAGCAAATAATGCCAAAGCGTACGGATATTAAAAGCATCTTAATTATTGGTGCTGGTCCTATTGTTATCGGTCAGGCCTGTGAGTTTGACTACTCGGGTGCTCAAGCCTGCAAAGCGCTGCGTGAAGAAGGTTACCGCGTCATTCTGGTGAACTCGAACCCGGCGACGATTATGACTGACCCGGCAATGGCGGATGCAACCTATATCGAGCCAATCACCTGGCAAACCGTTGCAGCGATCATTGAAAAAGAACGTCCAGATGCAGTTTTACCAACCATGGGCGGCCAGACTGCACTGAACTGTGCCCTTGCTCTGGATGCCAACGGTATTTTAGAAAAATACAATGTTGAGCTGATTGGCGCGACTAAAGAAGCGATTGAAAAAGCAGAAGACCGTAAACTGTTTGACGAAGCAATGCGTAAAATTGGTCTAGAATGTCCAAAAGCTGCGATTGCGGAATCTATGGAAGAAGCGCTGGACATTCAGGCGCGCTTCGGTTTCCCTGTGATTATTCGTCCATCATTCACCATGGGTGGTTCTGGTGGCGGTATCGCGTACAACCGCGAAGAATTCCTTGAAATCTGTGAACGTGGTTTCGACCTGTCTCCGACTCACCAGTTATTGATTGATGAATCACTCATTGGCTGGAAAGAATACGAGATGGAAGTTGTTCGTGACAAAAACGACAACTGTATTATCGTCTGTTCAATCGAAAACTTTGACCCAATGGGCGTGCATACTGGTGACTCCATCACAGTTGCTCCGGCACAAACATTGACCGACAAAGAATATCAACTCATGCGTAACGCGTCTTTAGCGGTACTGCGTGAAATTGGTGTAGAAACCGGTGGTTCTAACGTTCAGTTCGGTATTAACCCGAAAGATGGCCGTATGGTTATCATTGAAATGAACCCGCGTGTATCGCGTTCATCTGCCCTTGCGTCTAAAGCAACAGGTTTCCCGATTGCGAAAATCGCAGCGAAACTGGCAGTGGGTTATACCCTGGATGAGCTGAAAAACGACATCACTGGCGGTACAACTCCTGCATCGTTCGAGCCATCAATTGACTACGTTGTAACCAAGGTTCCACGTTTCAACTTCGAAAAATTCCCGCAAGCAGATGCAACACTGACGACTCAGATGAAATCTGTGGGTGAAGTAATGGCAATTGGCCGTAACTTCCAGGAATCTGTCAACAAAGCCCTTCGTGGTCTAGAAGTCGGTGCTTCTGGTTTTGATGAAAAAATCGAAGTGGGTACTGAAGGCGCACGCGAGAAAATCCTGCAAGAACTTAAAGTTCCAGGCCCAGAGCGTATCTGGTACGTAGCGGATGCCTTCCGTCATGGCTTCACTTTAGACGAAGTATTTGAAGCGACCAAAATTGACCGCTGGTTCCTGATTCAGATTGAAGACATCATCAATACTGAAAACCAGATCAAAACTTTAGGTTTCGGTGATTTAAACGCAGACAATATCCGTGCGTTCAAACGCAAAGGTTTATCGGATCTGCGCATCGCCAACCTGATGGGTATTTCACAAAAACAATTCCGTAAACACCGCTGGAACCTGGGCGTGACTCCGGTTTACAAACGTGTGGATACATGTGCGGCAGAATTCGAATCTGATACCGCTTATATGTATTCAACTTACGATGAAGAATGTGAATCGAATCCATCTGCGAAAGACAAGATCATGGTCATCGGTGGTGGTCCTAACCGTATTGGTCAGGGTATCGAATTCGATTACTGCTGTGTACACGCGGCGCTTGCGATGCGTGAAGACGGTTATGAAACCATCATGGTGAACTGTAACCCTGAAACGGTTTCTACTGACTATGACACCTCAGATCGTCTGTACTTCGAACCAATTACTTTGGAAGATGTGCTTGAAATCGTGCGTACCGAGAAGCCTAAAGGCATTATCGTACAGTACGGTGGTCAAACACCGCTGAAACTGGCGCGTGCGTTAGAAGAGGCTGGTGCACCAATCATTGGTACATCTCCAGATGCGATTGACCGTGCCGAAGACCGTGAACGTTTCCAGCAAATGATTCAACGTCTGCAACTGCGTCAACCAAACAACAGCATCGTAAAATCTGCTGAAGAAGGTATTGCTGAAGCGGCGAAAGTGGGCTATCCACTGGTGGTACGTCCATCATACGTACTAGGTGGCCGTGCGATGGAAATCGTGTACAACGAAGAAGAATTGAAGCGTTACTTACGTGATGCCGTTCAGGCGTCGAATGATGCCCCTGTTCTTCTTGACCGCTTCCTGGATGATGCGATTGAAGTTGACGTAGACTGCGTATCTGACGGTAAAGATGTGGTGATCGGCGGGATCATGCAGCACATTGAACAGGCGGGTATTCACTCAGGTGACTCTGCATGTTCGATTCCACCTTACTCGTTATCAAACGAAGTACAGGACGAAATGCGTCGTCAAACCGTAGCGATGGCCAAAGAGCTGGGCGTTATCGGTTTAATGAACGTACAGTTCGCGGTAAAAGGCGATGACGTTTACATTCTGGAAGTGAACCCACGTGCTTCTCGTACCGTGCCGTTCGTATCTAAGTGTATCGGTGAATCATTAGCGAAAATTGCTGCACGTTGTATGGCGGGTCAATCTCTGGAGTCACAAGGCTTCACAACCGAGATTATTCCTGAGCACTTCTCTGTTAAAGAAGCGGTGTTCCCATTCAACAAGTTCCCGGGTGTTGACCCAATCCTTGGCCCTGAAATGAAATCTACAGGCGAAGTAATGGGTGTGGGTAAAACTTTTGGTGAAGCATTCTACAAAGCTGTGTTAGGCTCGAATGAACGCTTACCAGGTTTGCCAACCGAAGGTGAAATCAAGCATGCATTCATTTCAGTACGTGATTCTGATAAACCACGTGCAGCAGGTATTGCCAAACAGCTTGCAGACTTTGGCTTCAAAATTATCGCTACCGGCGGTACTTATGATGTGATCAAAGCCGCAGGAATTGAATGTGAACGTGTGAATAAAGTAACTGAAGGTCGTCCGAATATTGTGGACCGCTTGAAAAATGGCGAAATTCACCTCATTATCAATACCACTGAAGGCAAACAAGCGCAGCAGGATTCATTCTCAATCCGCCGTTCTGCCCTGCAAGGTAAGGTCTATCATACGACTACCCTGAATGGTGCCGATGCGGTATGCCAAGCGTTAGCCATTAAATTGCCGATGGATGTTTATCGTTTGCAAGATTTAAGCAAAGGTTAATTGTATACCGAGAAGTCCCGTCACCTCTCGGTGGCGGGCTTTTTTTCATTTATAGAGCTGTATTTTTCTAATATTCAACTTGAGGGACAACAATGCAACGTTATCCTATGACTCCTGAAGGCAAAGTCGCCTTAGAGAAAGAATTACACCAGTTAAAAACTGTTGAACGCCCACGTATTACTGCTGCGATTGCAGAAGCACGTGAACACGGTGACTTAAAAGAAAATGCAGAATATCATGCGGCCCGCGAGCAGCAAGGTTTTTGCGAAGGCCGTATTCAAGACATCGAAGGTAAACTGGGCGCGGCTCAGGTTATTGATGTGAAAGAATTAGAGCAAAATGGCCGTGTGGTCTTTGGTGTTACAGTAACGATTGAAAACCTGGATACTGAAGAGCAAAAAACCTACAAGATCGTCGGTGATGACGAAGCAGATTTCAAAATTAACAAGATTTCTGTGAACTCTCCAATCGCGCGTGGCCTGTTGGGCAAAAATGAAGGCGATGACGTAAAAATTGTCACCCCGCAAGGTGAAGTAGAATACGAAATCGTAAGTGTTGAATATATCTAATCAATTCAATGCCCAGATTGCCTAAGCCCCTCGTTTGAGGGGTTTTTTTATTATCTTTCAAACAAAAGTTCACAAAAAAATTACAGCAAATGTATATGCTTTAATAGTCAATATTTTTCTATAAATTTTAAAATGCAGCTTATTTGGTTCCGTCAAGATTTAAGAATTCATGATCATGCAGCTCTTTGGCATACTCGCGAAGCTGGCCCATGCATTGCCTTAGTCGTGCTATCGCCAAAACAATGGCAAGTGCACAATGATGCGCTAATTAAAATTGACTTCTATTTAAGACAACTGAATCATCTAAAAAATGAACTTGCCACGTTAAATATTCCACTTGTTATTTTAACTATTCCATTATGGAAAGACCTGCCAAATCAATTATTAAGCTTATGCCAAAATCATAATATTCAAGCTGTTCATGCCGATATAGAATTGGGTGTAAATGAATTAAAACGCGATGCTCAAACTCAACAGCTATTAGAAAAGAATAATATTCGTTTTGAGTTGTATCATGACCGAACTATTTTCCCTGTTGGAAGCATTCGTAATAAAACTGGTCATCCATATCAAGTATTTGGTGCATTTAAAAAGCAATGCTATGAGAAACTCAGCATAAGCTTGCCACAATGCTACCCAACTATTGAGGTTCAAAAACCAATTCCACAGCACAATGACTTTACAAGAGAAGTTCCACAATTAAGTGATATTTACTCAGATTCAGAAGAAAAAGTAATCAGCGAAAACCTACAGAATCTTTGGCAAATTGGTGAGCATCATGCTTGGGAACTTTTAGATGAGTTTATTGAAAATCAAGTTGAGTATTATCATATTGAACGTGATTTCCCGAATTTGAATAGCACGAGTAAACTTGCAGCTTATTTAAATATTGGCATTCTTTCTATTCGCCAATGTTTACAAGCTTTGTTTCGCCACAGTCACGGCTGTATGGAATTTGAAAACAATGGGCAACAAATTTGGTTAAATGAACTCCTTTGGCGTGAGTTTTATCAGCATATTTTATTCGACTACCCTCGCGTATCGAAAAACTTACCATTTAAATTAGACACTCAACGCATTGTATGGCGCAATGCTCCTGAAGATTTACAGGCTTGGCAGCATGGGCAAACAGGTATCCCAATTGTAGATGCTGGCATGCGACAGTTACTTGCAACGGGTTGGATGCATAACCGTGCTCGTATGATTTGCGCGATGTTTTTAAGCAAAAATTTACTGATAGATTGGCGTTTAGGCGAATCATGGTTTATGCAGCATTTAATTGATAGTGATTTGGCTGCCAATAACGGTGGATGGCAGTGGTGTGCATCTACAGGAACAGATGCTGCACCGTATTTCCGTATTTTCAACCCTGTAAGTCAGTCGCAAAAGTTTGATGCAAATGGCGATTATATTCGTCAATGGGTACCTGAAATTTCACATTTAAATGCGAAACAAATTCACGAACCTTATGCGAAAAATCCACAACTAAAATTGGATTATCCAAAGCCGATTGTAGATTTAAAAAGCAGTCGTGTTCGTGCAATTGAGGCCTTTAAGCATTTGAGTTAACTTCGGCTATAATGGCGTTACGCTTGTTCTTTGATTGCTCTTATGGCTGAACCCTTAATTAATTCCCCTGTTAAGCATTGGTGTGAATTCGAATTTATTTCTAAAACTATGAAAAACCCTAATATTCACATTAAGGGAAACTATTCTTATTATTCTGCTTATTGGGATCAGGGTTTTGAGCGTTGTGTTGTGCGTTATTTGCATGACAAGCCTTCTACGCCTGAGAAGCCAATTGATCAGCTTTATATTGGCAATTTCGTGTGTTTTGGGGCGGAATGCGTGATTATGATGGGCGGTAATCAGTTACACCGAACTGACTGGATTTCTGCCTTTCCGTTTGATACGCGCAGTTTTGTACCTGCTGGCGATACTGTTATTGGTGATGGTTGCTGGATTGGCTCACGTGCCATGATTATGCAAGGCGTGACGCTGGGTGAAGGTGCAATTGTGGCAAGTGGTGCGGTCGTAACAAAAGACGTTCCACCTTATGCCGTGGTGGGAGGAGTTCCTGCCAAAATTATTAAATATCGCTTTCCACAAGAAGATATAGAAAAACTGCTTTCCCTTAAAATTTACGAGATGGATGAAAAGCAGTTTTTAAAGATGCGGGAACAGTTACAGACAGAGGATGTTGCTGCTTTGGTTGATTATTTCAAAGACTGCTGATTATTCCCTTGGACTTTTGCTTAGGCCAAGCATCAGGTCAAAACTTTCATCTAATCGATATTAAAACTCAAAAAACCTGAGCTAAACACATTCTAAAGCCAGACTTAATGAAATAAGCCTTCAACTTTAGTGTAAACTGCTGATTAATTACTCAAAAACATGTTAAATTAGAAAGGCTTAAACTTCCTTAAAAAATAATTATCCCTATGAAATTACTGGGTTTTATTATTTAAAAATAAGCGCTAAGATAAGATTAAGGCAATAGAAAGTGTTCCCTCAATTTTTTATTGTTGAATGACACAATAAGGAGAAATAACGATGGCATTTCAACACATTTTAGTTCCAGTGGACGGTTCTGAAACTTCTTACGCAGCAGTTGCCAAAGCAGTCGAGCTTGCCAAAGCTTTCGGCAGTAAAGTAACCGTTGCACAGGTGTTAACACTCGATCCATATATTGCATCAGAATACATTTCAGCAGGCCAGACCAATGACCTGATTGAACGTGCGCGTGTGTCTATTCTCAAAACACTGGATGAAGCCAAAGCAAAATTCCAGGAACAAGGTGTAGCAGTTGAGTCTCGTCTGCTTGAAGGTCAAGTGATTCATCGTGAAATTGCACGTGCTGCAACTGAAATGAATGCAGACCTGATTGTGATGGGTTCTCATGGCCGTACCGGTTTGAAAAAGTTATTCCTCGGTAGCGTCGCGCAAAGCGTACTGGGCGAAGGTAATGTTCCTGTACTCATCGTACGTTAATCTTTCCTCCAGAAAATTCCCTGTACCTGCGGGTATGGGGAATTTTTTATTTTTAGGGCTGCCATTGATACTGCTTTAAGCTCACCTTGTTATTCAGGACCACTACACCCTCCTGTATCAGTTTTAACGCCTGTATATTTTCACCCTGCGCATTGATTTTGCTTAGGCTAATTTTCCCTTGCGCATTTAGCACCCGATGCCATGGCAACACATGCCCCAGTGCCAGATGTTTCAGTACATAACCCACCAGACGCGCATGTTTCGGCAAACCGGCCAGTTTTGCAATCTGACCATAGGTGGCAACTTTACCAGGTGGAATCTGGGCAATCACCGCGGTGATATAAGCGGCCAACTCCTGACTGGGACGTGCTGGAATAGACATAAAAAGAATCTTAGAGTGTTGAAATCTATTGGGATGAAAAGCTGTGCTAGTTAGAAAAGCTAGGCTTAAAAAACTAGAGGACATGCAGTTGCACATCCTCCTGTATTCACCTTGAGTTAAAAAGCGGATGCAACGCTTTAGATGGCTTGTCCAAAGGTATCGCAATCATTCATATTGCCCGACTTCAGACCAGTATTAAACCATTGCACGCGCTGGGCACTGGTACCATGGGTAAAGCTATCCGGCACTACTTGTCCACTCGAACGTTTCTGCAAATAGTCATCACCAATTTTATGTGCGGCATCCATCGCTTCCTGTACATCGCCCTGTTCCAGGAATTGAGTACGCTGATGGTTATGATGCGCCCAGACACCGGCCAGACAATCGGCCTGAAGTTCCTGACGAACCGATAACTGGTTGCCTTCGACCTGACTGGCACGCTGACGCATCTGCTGTACCTGTCCGGAAATCCCCAGAATGGTCTGAATATGATGGCCGACTTCATGTGCAATCACATAAGCCTGGGCAAAATCTCCAGCCTGATCCTGACGCGATAATTCGGTCTGGTTCTGCTCGCCGGAAATTCCCATCTGGGTGCGCATATCTTTAAAGAAACCAGTATCTAAATAGACTTTCTGATCGGCCGGGCAATAAAACGGCCCCATGGCAGCGCTGGCATTGCCACAGGCGGAACTGACCGCACCATTAAACATCACCAGTTTGGGCGGCACATATTGCTGATTCAGCTGCTCGGCAAACACCTGCGTCCAGGTATCTTCGGTATCGGCCAGAATAGTGCCAATAAACTCCATCGATTCCTGCTGCTCCGGCGTCGGATTTTCCAGACCACGCGTTTCCGCGCTCTGCCCCTGATTGGTCACCTGTTTGGTGGCCTGATAGGCTGTTTGCGGATCGACCCCAAAAAACTTCCAGGCCACAAAAGCCACCACCAGACCCAGAATACTGATCCCGCCGGCTTTGGCACCGCCACCACCGCGACGATCTTCTACATTGCTACTGACGCGACGACCTTTCCAACGCATAGCAATCTCCTTATTATCTTTATCTCTTGGCTAGAATTTTACATAGTTTAAGAGGCTTTGGAACGGGGCCAGACCTTTTTCACCAGACCAATTAGCGCCACCACAATCAAACCGGCAATAAAGCCCACAGCAAAATTGATCAAGGTTGGAGTAAGCGCACCAAAAATACTGCCGATATTGGGAATTTCCTGCACGTATTCCACACTGTCTTCGGTAAAGTGATGTACCAATGGAATAGCGTGGTTGATAATCCCGCCGCCCACCAGGAACATGGCCAGAGTCCCGACAATCGACAGGATTTTCATCAAGATTGGCGCAAAGGCCAACAAGCCGCGCCCGACCGACTGTTTAAAATTAGAAGCCTGTTCCGAGAGATACAGCCCAATATCATCAATCTTGACAATAAATGCCACTAACCCATAGACCCCAATGGTCATGGCGATGGCAATAATACTCAGCACTGTGACTTTTACACCAAAGGCCGCGGTAGCTACAGTACCCAAGGAAATGACAATAATCTCTGCCGAGAGAATAAAGTCGGTCCGGACTGCCCCTTTGATTTTTTCATTTTCAAACGTGGCCAGATCGGTTTCGGTTTTAATTAATTCCTGCTGCGCTTCTTCGGCAGTTTTGGCTTTTTTCTTGTGCAAGGAATGCAGGACTTTTTCAACCCCTTCATAACATAAGAATAAACCGCCCACGACCAGTAACGGGTTAATCAGCCACGGCGCCACCACGCTAATCAGTAGAGCTAGAGGCACCAGAATCAGTTTATTGACAAAAGAACCTTTGGCCACGCGCCAGACCACCGGCAGTTCCCGCTCCGAACGTACACCGCTGACCTGCTGGGCATTCAGGGCCAGATCATCACCGAGTACACCGGCCGTTTTCTTTGCGGCCATTTTACTCATGACCGCCACATCATCTAAAACAGTGGCAATATCATCTAATAATAGTAATAAGCTACTCGCCATAATTTTTATCCTTATCGTGTTCTAGGCTTATTCTAAGGAGAAATCTTCCAAAACTCTGTATTTACTTCATTAATAAATCTTTAAAATTTCCAGACAATTGTTGATTCTGTTCGGCTTATCCCGTGACATTCAAAAATATTATGCCGTACAATGTAGCCCAATCATCGGTATAGAAATGTCGTAACAACGACTTGGAAGAGATAATGAGTAATCAAGATAATCGTCCTGTTATTTTGACTGGCGACCGTCCAACCGGACAACTTCACCTCGGTCATTTTGTAGGTTCTTTACGTTCACGTGTAGGTTTACAGGATTCTCACCATCAACATCTTTTACTTGCCGATGCTCAAGCCCTGACTGATAACGCCGACAACTTTGAAAAAGTACGTCGTAATATTATTGAAGTGGCGACCGATTACCTGGCCGTGGGCATTGACCCGACCAAAACCACCATTTGTGTTCAGTCTTGCCTGCCGGCCTTGAATGAACTGACCATGCTGTATTTAAACTTTGTCACTGTGGCACGTTTAGAGCGCAACCCGACCATTAAATCTGAAATTCAGATGCGTGGTTTTGAACGTGATATTCCAGCTGGTTTCCTGTGCTATCCAGTTGCCCAAGCGGCCGATATTACCGCGTTTAAAGCGACTGTAGTGCCCGTGGGTGAAGATCAGATTCCTATGATCGAACAGACCAACGAAATTGTACGCCGCATTAACCGTCAGGTAGGTCAGGACCTGCTGCCTGAATGTAAAGCACTGCTGTCGAATGTTGGCCGTTTACCTGGTTTTGATGGTAAAGCCAAAATGTCAAAATCATTGGGCAACACCATTGTGCTCGATGCTACTGACAAAGACATTAAAAAAGCAGTAAATGCCATGTACACCGACCCGAACCACCTCCGCATTGAAGATCCGGGCCAGGTTGAAGGCAACGTGGTATTTACCTACCTAGATGCTTTCGATCCGAACAAAGAAGAACTGGAAGAATTAAAAGCCCATTATCGCCGTGGTGGTCTGGGTGATGGTACCGTGAAAAAACGTCTGGAAGGCATTTTAAAAGAGCTGATTGGTCCAATCCGTGAACGCCGTTTAGAACTGGCCAAAGATCCGGATTACATCATGGATATCTTAAAGACCGGTACCGATAAGTGCCGTGACATTACTCAAGCCACTTTAAATGAAGTTAAAGCCGGTTTAGGGGTGTTCCGCTTCTAAGCCCCATGCTGATCTTGAAAAGCCTTTCCTCGCGAAAGGCTTTTTTATGCTACGTTTACAATGATGGAGAAAATATGGAGAGAAATGTCACACAATTTTTATAGAAGCAACAATCTTTAACATGAATTTACCTGAACGCCGCTGAACCCAGCCCAACGCCGGCGTATTCTAGTCACATGTTCTAGGAGCAATCCTAATTCATAACATTTCTCCTTTACCGAAACTGTGCAAGCAGATTCGTTGTTCTACGCAATGATCACCCCAATCATTGCGTATTTTTTTGCCTAAAATATGCAGGTTTTTTAGACAAAAACGCGGCCTAATGCTATGCTAGGCGCATTCAATAATAATATATATTTTGAATATCAATAATTTAAACACAACAGAACAATAGAGTATTCAGTTATGTGGGATTTGCTCACTCACCCTTCCAATCTGATTTTTAGTGTCTGTATCTGCCTGCTGTTTTTCTTTGCCCTGCTGGAAGTGTTTCTGTTACTGGCCGGTGGCGGCAGTCAGGGCATTCTGGACCAGTTTCTGCCGGATGACTTAATTCCGCATAAAGATGTGGAAGTGAATATTGATGGTTCTAGTGGCCTGTTGGTCCAGTTTTTAGACTGGCTGTACATTGGCCGGGTACCGCTGCTGATCTGGCTGATTATTTTCCTGACCTTATATGGTCTGTCTGGCCTGATTTTACAATCGGTACTGTTTCAATGGACTGGACAATATATTACCGCCTGGATAATGGCACCGGCCTGTCTGTTTCTGAGCATGCCCCTGGTGCGTTATAGCGCCATGCTGATTGCCCACATTTTACCGCAAGATGAAACCACCGCCATTTATAGTGACGAGCTGATTGGCCGCACAGCCACCATTATTTTAGGTGTGGCTACTCCCAATTCTCCGGCAGAAGCCAAAGTGCAGGATCAGCATGGTCTGACCCACTATATTCTGGTAGAACCGGAACAGGACGAAAGTTTTCAACAGGGTCAATCCGTAATTTTAACGGGGAGAACCAAAATTGGCTTTTATGCCATGCATTTAAATTAACAACTGAAAAACACAAGAGATAACAATGTTAAGTTCAAATATGTATAACGTCTTGATTATTGCCGGAATTATTTTCCTGGCCTTATTTGTGATTGGTTTAATCCTGGCCCGCCTGTATCGCCGCTCTAGCAAGGAAATTTCCTTTGTGCGTACCGGTTTTGGCGGTGAGCATGTCATTCTCGGCGGGGGGGCGATTGTGTTACCGGTGCTGCATGAAATTATTCCGGTCAATATGAATACCCTGCGTCTGGAAGTGCGCCGTGCTGAAGATCAGGCCCTGATTACCCGCGACCGTATGCGTGTCGATGTCATGGCCGAATTTTATGTGCGGGTTAAACCGACCGCTGAATCTATTGCCACCGCAGCACAAACGCTGGGGCAAAAAACCATGTCCCCGAATGAATTAAAAAATCTGGTCGAAGGTAAATTTGTCGATTCTTTACGTGCCGTAGCCGCAGAAATGGCGATGGAAGAACTGCATGAAAAACGCGTCGACTTCGTACAGAAAGTACAGCAGGTGGTGTCGGAAGATCTGTTTAAAAACGGTCTGGAACTGGAAACTGTATCTTTAACCGGACTGGATCAGACCAGTTTCCGCTACTTTAACCCGCAAAATGCTTTCGATGCCGAAGGTCTGACCAAATTAACCGAAACCATTGAAGACCGTCGTCGTAAACGTAACGACATTGAACAGGATGCCGACTTAGCCATTAAAGCCAAAAACCTGGAAGCCGAACAGGCGCGCCTGCAGATTCTTCGTGAAGAAGAATATGCCAAGTTACAGCAAGAACGTGAAATTTCGGTACGCCGTGCTGAACAGCTGGCGGAAATTGCAGCCCAGGAAGCAGCCAAAAAACGTGAAGCGGAAGAAGCCCGCATTGCTGCTGAACGTGAAATTGAACTGAAACGGATTGGCTCAGCACGTGATGTCGCCAATGAAAATATTTTAAAAGAACAGCTAGTCCAAAAAGCCCAAGTGGAACAGAAGAAAACCATTGAGCTGGCCGAACAGGACCGCGCCATTGCCATTGCGGAAAAATCCCGTGCCGAATCTGAAGCCAAAGCGCAGGCCGATTTAGCCCGTGCTCAAGCGGTAAAAGCAGAAGAAGAAGTGATTACCGTACGTGAAACCCAGCGCGCAGAACGTGCCAAGGCAGTCGAGCTGGTGGCTGCCAAGCAGGCCGCTGAAAAAGATGCGATTGCCATTACTGTTGCTGCTGAAGCGGGCAAACAGGCGGCGGTCGATGAAGCGGAAGCGGTGCGGATTACCGCAGAAGCCAATGCAGAACAGCTGCGTTTAAAAGCGCGTGGTGAAGCCGATGCCAAAGTCCTGCTGGCACAAGCGATGGAAAAACAGTATCAGGTTGATGCTGAAGGTACCCGTGCAGTCAACGAAGCCAATAACATCCTGTCGACGGAACAGGTCGAAATGCAGGTACGTCTGGCCATGCTGAAATACCTGCCAGAAATTATCCGTGAAAGCGTCAAGCCAATGGAAAATATTGATGACATCAAGATTCTGCACGTCAATGGTTTAAATGGGATGGGCAGCGCACATGTCGATGGCAGCGAACACGGTCATGGTCAGGTGGCCCTGTCTGATCAGGTGGTGAACAGTGCCCTGCGCTATCGTTCGCAAGCGCCGTTAATTGACAGCCTGATGAGTGAACTGGGTATTCATGGCGGTGATATTAACGGTCTGACCCAAAGCCTGAAATCTCAGCCGAAAATCAATCAGGAAACTTCATCAACTTAAATGAGGTGAATAAAAAAACGCAGCTAAGGCTGCGTTTTTTATGGCTGTTTTTCAATGTTCTATGATGAAGACAGTGGCTGATGAACTTCAAATTTTTCCAGCTGTCCATCTTGATCATAATGTAAGGTCAGATTTTTGGCCTGCTGCAAATACGCCATTTCAGTTGTGTCGACCTGAAAACTTTCCGCCAGCTGCTCAGTCTGAATATGCTCCGGAAAAGCCCGGCGCTCATTATCACGAAAACGCAGCCAGTTATACACAGCCCAGATCAGCAGAATCAGAATAAACACCATAATCGCCAGCCCCAGATAAAACAGGCTGAACGAGCTTTGCGGTGCCGACATCACAAACAGCTGCTCATATACGGTATAGCCCTGAAACAGCCACAGCAACATAGTGATCAGAGGCAGGAATAACCAGATCCAGGCCAGCCAGCCCAGAAAGAATAGTCCATAGCCTGCGGCCTTGTTACGTACATAGCGCGGCTCATCAATATATTCTGGTAGCTCCAGCTGAGCTTCATCCTCAATCATTTTAAATTTAGCCATGCTCGTGCTCCTTGGTAAAACCACGGTCCGGGCTAACCCAGCGTGCACGTTTCTGCTTTTTCAGCAAAGTTTTTGGCACAGACACCACCGTGGTCAGCGCGGTAATCAGCCAGAAAAATAGCGGATACCAGATTACCCAGAAATAGGTTCTCAAGGTACGGTTTTTATCATATTGATGATCGATCATTAAGCTGACCAGAAACTGCAGCAAACAGGTCAGGCCCAAAATCACCCCGTACCACTGCGGCAGAATCGATTGAATTGCCCACTCGCCCGGCAAGGGGAAAAACAGCCCATAAAAATACAGCACAAAGATGCCCATAATCACATAGGCCCATAGCACGCTGATGATCGATTCAATCACAATCGGCCACATCCGTCTAAGGCGCCATTTAAACAGTTTTGGCACATAGGCAATCAGCACTTCAATCCCGCCTTGTGCCCAGCGTAAGCGCTGTTTCCATAACCCTTTGAAGGTTTCCGGCATATAGATATAACACAGGGCTTTGGGCACATACTGCAAATCCCAGTGGTCGAACTGCAAACGCCACGAAACATCAATATCTTCAGTAATCATGTCATCACGCCAGTAGCCAATCCGGTCCAGCGCGGTTTTACGAAAACCGGCAATCGCACCTGATACGGTAAAAATCCGGCCATAGGTACGCTGCGCGCGTTTAATCAATCCAATAATTGAAGAGAATTCACCGACCTGAATTTTACCGAGCACGCTGGAACGGTTAATAATCCGTGGATTACCGGTAACCGCCCCGACACGCGGAAAGCTGGTCAGCTGATGCATCATCCAGAATACTGCGTGTGGATGCAGCAGCGCATCACCATCAATACAGACCAGAAATTCATAGCGACTAACCATTGCCCCGGCTCTTAAGGCATAGGCTTTGCCCTGGTTTTCGGCCAGATGGACCACCCGTAGCTTTGGATATTGCGTAGCCAGCTCATCCAGAATTGCTGCAGTCCGGTCCTGACTGCCATCATTGACTGCAATCACTTCAAATTCCGGATACTGGCTTTGCATGGCAAACTTGATGGTACGTCTGACCTGCTCTTCTTCATTGAAGCAAGGAATGACGATACTGCAGCCTTCATCGCTCGGTTCAGGGAAATGATCCTGACGATGTTCCCGTTTAAAATAAAACCAGATCCCGCCCGCAATCCACAGCCAGGCCATCAACAAGGGATATAAAAATGCAAAACCAAAATAAAAATCGTTAAAACTCAATTTCGAGAACACTTCCATCATTGCGGCTCTCCCTGTTCCAGGACATAGGGATCACGATAACTCAGCGGACTTGCATTCAGGCTCAACGCCTGGTACAGGTGCTGATGCACGGCCTGCCCATGGGTCGGCTGATAATTATCAATACCAATTTTTTGAATGCCCTGACGTCTCAGCTGCTGATATATCTGCTGATAATGTCGCCACTCTGTTGCAGTGCTATCCGAATTGATCTGCAAGTTAATCATCAAATGCTGCTTTTCACGATCATTTAACTGGTTTAAAGCCTGATGCAGATTTTTGATGGCTTGAGGGGATGCCAACGGATCGACAGCCAGATACAGGAAATCAGCATGATCCGGAAGTTGCTGCAGCAGTTTTTTCAGTCCGTCAAGTGGCTGATTCTGAATCTCCAGCTTTAATGCAGTCTGATAGTTATTACTGATATTGGCATAGTATTTACCCTGGCTTTTGGTCCGGTTCTTGATGCTCAATACCTGTTGCAGCTGTGCCTGACAGCTTGCATTCCATTCGGCCTGAAATACGGCGCAATGTAACGCATCGCCGGTTTCAATCATCAGCCCTTCAATCGAGCTGTTGTTTTTCACCAGATCTGCGGTCAATTCTGCCAGATCATAACCTTGCCGGGTTTCCAGACTCAGCGGCATTTCTGCATATACCCGATTAGCAATCCGGGTCCGGGCCTGCCATACCACCCGGTTCAGCAAATCCTGAGCCACTGGCAAGCTTCGATTCGGAAAATAAGCTACATCAATTTTGCCATCGGCATTCTGATCGGCCACCGCATTCAGGACCAGCGTATTGGATTGAAAGGCATTGACCTGATTGAGCAGCTGGCTCAGATGTGCTTCTGATGCGGTGATATTGCTCCCCGCCAGATCTGCCAGGTTAATGCGTAATAAACTTTTACGCTGCTTATGCGGCGCCCGGCTATTCATTAAGAAGTCTTTAATTTCACCAAACACTTCTTCAGGTGATGGGTTTTCCGTAATCAGGGCACGCTGATAGGTGGTATCGGCATCGGCCAATGTCAGTACGCTGCCCAGACTAAACGACATTGGTAGACCGGCTTCACGGGCCAGCGCTTCAGTTTCCTTGGTCACCGCACCATACGGCCAGAAAATAGCACGGGTATTAATTCCTAATTCACGATCTAGAATCTGCTTCGATTGACGTAAATCTTTCACCACCCGCGTCGCATAGGCGCGATCAGATTCATAACGCTGCTGGGCCGGGAAATATTCACGGGTAATCGCGGCCGGCTGCTGGTTCAGCTGCGGATTGGCAATAATCCCGTGATGCAGGTCATCACTATGTGAGGCAAACTCGACCAGACCGGATTGCTGCATTTCACGCATCTGCGGCCAGTTCATCAGGTTGCCCTCTCCATAGGCTTCATAGGCATCTTTGGTATTGCCATTAATCCAGCTGGTCGGAATAGCAAAAACAGCCGGAACCTGATGCAGTTTTAATAAGGGGAAAATATGGCTATAGCTGCTGAGCGCGCCATCATCAATAGTTATTAATACTGCTTTTTCCGGTAAGGCTGTCTTATGCTGACGGGCCTGCCAGACATCTTCTAACCGAATAGGCTGCCAGCCATGTTCCCTGATCCATTGCAGGAACTGGGCAAAGTTATGGGTGCTGATGGCGTATAGATCACGGTCACCCTGTTTGGCAACGTCATCACGCACATCATGAAAAGTTAAGGTAACAAATTCATAGGCCTGCGCATCAAGCGGCGCTGTAGTTGCTGCTGGCGCTGTGCTGGTCTCGGCCTGCACGGTCAAAGGAGAATAAACACATGCAGCGATACAGGCACTCAGGAGTAAAGCGGGTTTCATTTGCATTAGAATCGTCCTTCAAAGCCGAATACTGCATAGGTTTTTTCTTCTGTTTTGCCATCGTACGGATGGCTGCCCCAACCAATGCCATAGTGCAGTTTCCAGGTTCGTGACACACGCCAGTCATGGCGATAAAACAGGTTATATATCGGCTCATTGGAATAATCTTTCTGTCCAAATGTGCCCAGCGTCAGTTCAAAATGCTGATTAAAATGTTGCTCATAACGACGCCAGGTCATCCAGTCATGTTCCAGTTTCAGCTCTAAACTATGGCTGGATTCAGGATTAAAATAATCCACGGCGACGGGCTTATTTTTTCCATAATAGCCGCTGAGCGTGGCACGACTCAGATGATGCGGGGCCTGATAAAACTGCTGGCTAAAATAGGCCTGATATTCCTGACGGGTGTTGCCATCATCAATATCGGTCAATTGAAATTGTGCACCGGCTTTACGCGACTCGTTGGCCTGCCAGTTAAAACCCGCCCGATACGACTGTCCTTCATGTGCTTTGGCCGTTGCCTGCAACGGAATATCGGCCTGGGTATTCACCGCCAGATGATATTGCCAATGATCATTTAACCAGTGTGACCAGTCCAGTGCAGCGCCCACACGGTCTTCATCTAAAGATTGAGACAGCAACAGGCTGGCATACTTGCGATCTTTGGACCAGGCCACACCCAGACCTAAACGCGGATCATCCAGGGTGCCATCTTCATAACGCCCCTGCCGATGCTGATGGTCAATAAAAACCTGATAATGCTCATTTAGCCACGGGCTGTTAAGACGGGTCCAATGGGTACGCTCTTCTGAACCTTTTAAACGGTTCAGCAACTGTTCCTGATCGGAACGACTTTCAGAAAAATAACTTTCATGCTGAATGCTGAAATGATCGCGATCCTTTAATTCTTTGCGGCTTAATTGCACACCGGTATCATCTGCAGCCGTCTGTAACAAGGCCTGATTCAGCTGACGCCAGCCCCTAATATCATTCAGGGCTTGGGCATTTTGCATCTGGTTAATCTGGGTGATTTGACTGACCTGATCCAGGCCATTCCACTGCTCCAGCGTTTGTTGGGAAGTCAGTGGTTTTTCACGCCAGCGCTGAATTTGTGCCAGATTGCTCTGATAGGCCAGATTATTCGGTGCAATTGAAACCAGGGTTTCAAAATACTGCTCGGCTTTGGCATGTTCGTTGCGGTAGGCATAGTTCAGCCCTTTTAAAGCCAGATACTGCTCCCGGTCTTCATGGGTACTGCGGTCCACGCCTTTGGCCTCGCTATAACGATAACGCGGTAACTGACGGTCCATGTCCTGAATCAGCTGATCAGCCTGCTTGAATTTTTCCTGTTCGATATAGGCATAATACAAACCGGCATACACCGTATAGTCTGCATAGTTCTTTTCCTGAAACAGGCTTAAATACACCGGTTCAGCCAGTTCCGGTTGTCGGGTGGCCAGATAGGCATCGGCAATGGCATGGCGTACATAAGCCGGCCAGTTTGCAATTGGCTGATGCTGCTGTTGCACAATTTTCAAGACCTGCTGATGACGCTTACGCTGTCCCAAGGCATACAGATAATCGGCATAGAATGCGCGCTGCAGTTCGGCGTCAGCTGCCACCTGTGGTTCATGTGCAGCCATATCGGCCAGTACCGCATTCAGCTCGGTATAGGCTGTTGCATATTCACTGCGCAGTTGTGCCGTTTTATAGGCCTGTACTGCATTCTGAATCCGGGTAGAAAACTGGTGCTGTTTGACTTGCAATAATAAACGAGGATGGCTCTGTGCTAACTGTTGTTGCAGCAGATAGTTCTCTGCTGCATGATGCTTGCCATTAAGCATCAGCGACAGTACATATTGTTCATGGCCTGCAATGCTGCTTTGCTTTTTTAATCCGGCTTCGGCTGCCTGCAAGGCTTGTACCGGCATATTCAGGATACGATAGGTATAAGACAATAAACTCAGGTCATCGGCACTAAGCTGTTGCCATTGCAGGTTTTTCAGCAACGTTTTAGCGGCTGCTGCCTGACCCGACTCGGCTTCCAGTATCGCGTGCCAGACTTTGCCGCTGGCCTGGGTATTTAAAGGCTGAAACCGGGCCAGATACGCTTTGGCCTGAGCGTACTGCTTGGCATCACGGAGCACCTTGATAGCGCTGACCTGGGCATAGGCAGGAAAGGTTTTAGGTTGAATCTGCTGCGTTAGGCGGTATAAATCCTGTGGATGTACCACAGGCTGACCATAGGCCAAAACTAGATAATCCGCAATTAACTTTTGATCTGTGGGAAATTGAGCTAATAACGCCTGCAAGCGATTGAGTCCAGAGACCACCTGCCCGGACCGAACCATCTCCACCGCGTGCTCACGTTGCTGATCAAGCGTATTGGCATGAGCAGAAGAAAAAAATAAAAAAGAGCAAAGCGACAGACACTGAATCGGCATGATCATTGTTATTTTGATCATATAAATTCTCAAGTTTCTGATAATTATTGCTCGATATTCTATTAAAGTGTTATGTAAATCACAATTACTAAAGCAATCATTTTATTTGTTTTGTATGCTTTACTTTTTCCTCAATAGAAGCGTCATCATTATCTATGTTCTTTGCCATAAAAAACCCCAAGAACTGGGGTTTTTTAGTCAGGTAGGTTTTACACCAAACCTTTGGCCTGCAATACTTTCAGCATGGTTGAACCGAGCTCGGCCGGGCTACGGGTATAAGCCATTCCGGCACGTTCAAAGGCAGCAAATTTCTCCTCTGCGGTTCCTTTACCACCAGAAATAATCGCGCCAGCATGGCCCATGCGTTTGCCTTTTGGTGCGGTTACACCGGCAATATAGCCCACCACAGGCTTGGTCACATGCGCCTGAATGTATTCGGCTGCTTCTTCTTCGGCTGTGCCGCCAATCTCACCAATCATGATAATGGCTTCAGTTTGAGGATCGTCCTGAAACAGTTTCAGACAGTCAATCTGGTTCATGCCCGGAATCGGATCACCGCCGATGCCGATACAGGTCGACTGGCCCAGACCCAATTTGGTGGTTTGCGCAACCGCTTCATAGGTCAGCGTTCCTGAACGCGAGATAATCCCGATTTTCCCTGGCTGATGAATATGACCTGGCATAATCCCGATCTTACATTCGCCCGGGGTAATAATACCCGGACAGTTCGGGCCTATTAAGCGTGTACCATTACCATTGGTTTCTAAATAGCGTTTGGCTTTTAGCATATCTAGGGTTGGTACACCTTCGGTAATTACCACAATCAGTTCAATACCAGCATCGACTGCTTCAACAATCGAGTCCAGTACAAAAGGTGCGGGTACATAAATCACCGAAGCATCGGCCTGAGTTTCACGAACTGCCTGCTTCATGGTGTTAAATACTGGCAGGTCTAAATGGGTTTGACCACCTTTACCTGGAGTTACACCGCCGACAACACGCGTGCCATAATCCAGCGCCTGAGCCGAATGAAAGGTTCCGTTTTTACCAGTGAAACCCTGAACCAATACTTTTGTGTCTTTATTTACTAATACGCTCATGATGCATCTCCTTAAGCTTTTACCGCAGCAACAATTTTTTCTGCAGCATCGGCCAGGCCATTTGCAGAAATTAAGGTCAGGCCAGATTCATCCAGTAATTTGGCCCCCAGTTCAGCATTGTTTCCTTCCAGACGTACCACCACCGGCACGCTGACATTGACTTCCTGAACTGCTGCAATAATCGCTTCCGCAATCATGTCACAACGTACAATCCCACCAAAAATATTGATTAATACTCCCTGAACCGAATTGTCGGCCAGAATAATTTTAAATGCTTCAATCACGCGCTCTTTGGTTGCACCGCCACCGACATCAAGGAAGTTGGCCGGTTGACCACCATACAATTTGATGATGTCCATGGTTGCCATGGCAAGACCGGCACCATTGACCATACAGCCAATATTACCTTCTAGCGCTACATAGTTCAGATCGAACTCAGAGGCTTTCAGTTCGCGCTCATTTTCCTGACTCTTGTCACGCAGCGCCGCCACTTCCGGCAAACGGTACAGCGCATTGGAATCAATGCCAACTTTGGCATCGACACATAAAATTTCGCCGTTTTCACGTACAGACAGCGGGTTAATTTCAAACAGGGCAAAATCATTTTCAATAAAGGCCTGATACGCCGCAGTCATGATTTTGACAAACTGGTTGATTTGTCCATCTTTTAAGTTCAGGGCAAACGCAACTTCACGTGCCTGAAATGGCAATAAGCCGACTAGTGGATCAACTTCGACTTTAATAATTTTTTCTGGGGTTTCTTCTGCGACTTTTTCAATTTCGACCCCACCTTCGGTTGAGGCCATAAAGGTCACGCGACGGCTAGAACGATCCACCACGGCACCCAAATACAATTCACGTTCTACCGGATAGACATCTTGGGCCACCAGAATACTGTTCACCGGCTGGCCATTGGCATCGGTCTGATAAGTGACCAGTCGAGTACCGATCAGCTGATTGGCATACTCTGCCGCTTCTTCAGCCGATTTCACCACTTTCACACCGCCCGCCTTACCACGGCCACCCGCATGCACCTGGGCTTTCATGACAGCGAATTTGCCACCGAGCTGTTCAAATGCCTGTACTGCTTCATCTGCATTGGTTGCAAGCAGACCTTCCTGCACCGGCATACCATATTTTTTTAATAGCGCTTTGGCTTGGTACTCATGTAGATTCATTTATTTACCTTTTACTACTTTTCACGTTTTTTTATGACTCGCTAAAACTCCAACATCCATCGTCGTGAGTATTAACATTTATACAGTTTTATCGTTTTAGTTTTAGATGATTATTCAAACAAAAACAACCACCAAATGAAAAAGAGCGGTCGAAACCGCTCTTTTTTTATTTATTTACGCTTACGCTGAATCGCGTGGATGGCACGTCCATCGACGGCCAGTGCCGCTTCGTGCACCACCTCAGAGAAGGTTGGGTGACCGAATGTCATTAATTGTAAATCTTCAACTGAAGATACAAATTCAAGCGCGATCATACCTTGGTGAACAATGTCAGACGCTGCAGGCCCAATCACGTGCATACCCAGTAAACGATCTGTTTTAGCATCGGCAACGAACTTCACGAAACCAGCACCTTCACCGGCAGCTAAAGCCCGGCCGTTGACTGCGAAACCGAATTGACCGGTTTTCACTTCATGACCTTTTTCTTTGGCCTGCTCTTCTGTTAAACCTACCCACGCCGCTTCAGGGTGTGTATAGATGACAGAGATGATGGTGTCATAGTTCACTTGAGCAGCATGACCGTGAATACGTTCAACTGCCATTACGCCTTCTTCCATGGCTTTGTGTGCCAGCATTGGACCGCGTACCAAGTCACCAATTGCGTATACGCCTTCAACAGAAGTCGCACACCAGTCGTTCACTTCAACCAGACCACGTTCAGTCAGTTTGATACCGCAGTCATCAGCCAGTAAGCCTTCAGCATACGCACGACGACCCACACACACGATCAGCTTGTCGAAAGTCTGTTCTTTCTCTTCGCCGCCTTGGGTGTATTTTACAGTCACTTCACGACCGTTGACTTCAGTGCCAGACACTTTCGCGCCTACACGAATATCCAGACCCTGTTTGGTCAGCAGTTTCTGGTAGTCTTTTGCCAGCGCTTTATCCGCCATTGGCAAGAAGGCATCCATTGCTTCAAATACAACAACTTCAGCACCTAGACGACGCCATACTGAACCAAGCTCCAGACCGATCACGCCGGCACCAATCACGCCTAAACGCTTCGGTACTTCAGGGAACTCAAGCGCGCCAGTAGAATCAACAATAATGTCTTGATCAACAGGAGCTACCGGAATGTTCACTGGTACAGAACCAGACGCAAGAATTACATATTTTGGCTCTAGAACCTGAGTTTCACCTTCGTGAGGAACAAACTCAACTTTCTTACCCGCCAGTAATTTACCAGTACCTTTTAACCATTCGATGCCATTGCCTTTCAGCAACTGGTCAATACCGCCAGTCAACTGGTCAACGATCTTGTCTTTACGTGCCAGTAATTTAGACAGGTCAAAGTTTACTTCACCTGTCGTAATACCATGATCAGCCAGGTGATGAACGGTATCTTCATAACGGTGTGAAGAATCAAGCAGTGCTTTAGACGGGATACAGCCCACGTTTAAGCAGGTACCACCTAAAGATGGTTTACCTTTGTGGATGCGTTTTTCGATACATGCCACTTTAAAACCAAGCTGAGCCGCACGAATGGCTGCTTCATAACCGCCTGGACCACCGCCAATAACAACTAAATCAAATTGTTGAGACATTTTTATCTCCAATCAATCTCTCTAAATTCCCCCTTTTGCTTAAGGGGGAACCTTTCCCCTCTTTTTTAGAGGGGTTAGGAGAGATTTTTAATTAATAAATTATAAGTCAAGGATAAGTTTAGCTGGCTCTTCTAACAATTCTTTGATTGTTACAAGGAAACCTACCGCTTCTTTACCATCGATTAAACGGTGGTCATAAGACAGCGCTAAATACATCATTGGCAAGATTTCAACCTGACCATTGACTGCCATAGGACGTTCCTGGATTTTGTGCATACCCAGAATAGCAGTTTGTGGTGTATTCAGAATTGGCGTAGACAGCAGTGAACCGAAAGTACCACCGTTAGTAATGGTGAATGTACCGCCAGTCATGTCTTCAATCGCAAGTTTGCCTTCACGCGCTTTCGCAGCATAAGCGCCAATGCCAGATTCAACTTCAGCGTAGTTCATACGGTCTGTATCACGTAATACAGGAACCACCAGACCACGGTCAGAAGATACAGCTACACCGATGTCATAGTAACCGTGATAAACGATATCGTCGCCATCAATTGATGCGTTTACTGCTGGGTAGCGTTTTAGCGCTTCAGTCGCAGCTTTTACGAAGAATGACATGAAGCCAAGACGCGCACCGTGGCGTTTTTCAAATGCGTCTTTATATTGCTTACGCATTTCCATGATTGGTTTCATGTTCACTTCGTTGAACGTCGTCAACATTGCAGTTTCTTGAGTCGCTGCAAGTAAACGTTCAGCTACACGCTTACGTAAACGCGTCATAGGAACACGTTTCTCGATACGCTCGCCTACTGCTGCAGTTAAAGGCGCAGCCGCTGGTTTCGCCTGATGGTTTGCCACATCTTCTTTGGTGATGCGACCGCCACGGCCTGTACCTTGTACGTCAGCAGCGTTGATACCGGTTTCAGTCAATGCTTTACGCACCGCTGGTGCCTGGTCCGCAACAGGTTGAGCACGCTCAACTACAGGTGCTGCACCTGCTTCAGTTTTCGCAGCCGCCTGTTCAACTTTCTCTTCAGACTGAACTGCTTGAGTTTGCGCAGCGCCAGATACAGCACCTTCTTCAAACTGTGCAATCACTTCATTTGAAAGTACAGTATCACCTTCATTTTTAATGATTTGAGCAATCGTACCGTCTGCAGGAGCTACAACTTCCAGAACAACTTTGTCAGTTTCGATGTCACAGATCACTTCATCACGTGATACTGCTTCACCTGGTTGTTTGTGCCAAGTCGCGATTGTTCCATCTGCAACTGACTCTGGAAATACCGGTGCTTTAATTTCGGTTGCCATTACTTCGAATCTCCTGTTATTCAGCTACGATCGCAAGCGCGTCATTGATGAGCTGAGCTTGTTGTTTTGCATGCAAATATGGTGAACCACACGCTGGAGCGGCAGAAGCCTCACGACCAGCAAAGCTGATACGAACCTGTTTACCAGCTTTCATCACGTCATCATATAGACGCGGCGCGATGAACAACCAAGCACCTTGGTTCTTCGGTTCTTCCTGAGTCCAAACCAGTTCTTTCACGTTTGGATAAGCTTCAAGAATTTCCGCAATGCGTTGTTCTGGGTATGGATACAACTGTTCAATACGAACAATTGCCGTGTTGTTCAATTCTTTTTCACGACGTTTTTCAAGCAGGTCGTAATACACTTTACCACCACAAAGTACCAGACGGGTCACGTCGGCCTTGTTGATGTTGCTGTCGATTTCGTCAATCACGGTCTGGAAGGTACCAGTTGCTAGCTCATCAAGAGATGAAGTTGCCAGCTTGTGACGCAGCAATGATTTCGGTGACATCACAATCATTGGCTTACGGATTGGACGAATTGCCTGACGACGTAAAGCGTGGAAAATCTGTGCTGGTGTAGTCGGGGTAATCACTTGCATGTTGTCTTCAGCACACAGCTGTAAGAAACGTTCTAAACGTGCAGATGAGTGTTCCGGACCTTGACCTTCAAAGCCGTGTGGCAGCAACATGGTTAAACCACATACACGTTCCCACTTGGTTTCACCAGAGGCGATGAACTGGTCAATCACCACTTGCGCACAGTTAGCGAAGTCACCAAATTGTGCTTCCCAAATGATCAGACCGTGTGGAATCGTGGTCGCATAACCATATTCAAATGCCAGTACCGCCATTTCAGACAATAGCGAGTCATATAAAGCAAAACGCGGCTGGTTTTCTTTCACATGGCACAATGGAATATAAGTTTCGCCATCAACCTGGTTATGCAGTTTGGCATGACGGTGCGAGAAGGTACCACGACCTACGTCTTCACCAGTAATACGTACCAAGTACCCCTGATCCAGCAGTGTTGCATAGGCTAGAGTTTCAGCAGCACCCCAGTTCAGCGGCATTTCGCCGGTCTGCATTTTCAGACGTTCGTCAATCACTTTAGACACCTGACGCTGCATCACGAAACCTTCTGGAAGTTTACGCATGCCTTCACCAAGCTCTTTTAAGCGCTCAGCCGGGAAAGTGGTATCCCATTCGTCAGTGTATTCATGGCCCAGGTACGGCGTCCAGTCCACAAACATTTTCTTGTTCGGTTCAAGAACCAGCGCATTGGCAACGTGATTACCTGCTTCAAGATCGGCACGGTAGTCTTCAACCATTTGGTCTGCAGCAGCGCGATCTAATACGCCCTGTTGTACTAGTTGGTCTGCATACAAAGTACGTGTAGTGGCTTTCTTGTTGATCACCTGATACATCAGTGGCTGGGTTGCAGATGGCTCATCCGCTTCGTTGTGACCACGACGACGGTAACAGAACAGGTCAATCACTACGTCTTTACGGAAAGTATGACGGAAGTCGTGTGCCAATTGCGTTACGAAGATTACCGCTTCAGGATCATCAGCATTCACGTGGAATACTGGCGCCTGAACCATTTTCGCGATGTCGGTACAGTATTCTGTAGAACGCGCATCACGTGGATCAGAGGTAGTGAAACCAACCTGGTTGTTAATTACGATGTGCACAGTACCACCCACGGTATAACCGCGTGTTTGTGACATCTGGAAAGTTTCCTGGTTCACGCCCTGACCTGCAAATGCAGCATCACCGTGTACGATTAATGGCAATACGTCATCACCACCAATGTCTTTACGACGTACTTGACGGGCACGTACCGAACCTTCAACCACAGGTCCAACAATTTCAAGGTGCGACGGGTTAAACGCCAATGCCAAGTGAACTTCGCCACCTGGGGTCATTACGTTAGATGAGAAACCTTGGTGGTACTTAACGTCACCCGAACCTTTCTTGTGTAAAGATTTACCTTCGAACTCGCCAAACAGGTCAGCCGGGTTTTTACCCATGATGTTAACCAGCAAGTTCAGACGGCCACGGTGTGGCATACCAATCACGACTTCTTTACAACCAACCGCACCGGCCCGTTGAATTAGTTCGTTAACCATTGGAATGAAAGATTCACCACCTTCCACACCAAAGCGTTTTGCACCAACGTATTTATTACCTAAATATTTTTCCAGACCTTCAGCGGCAGTTAAACGCTCAAGGAAGTGTTTTTTCTGTTCTGCATTGAAGCCATACTGACCACGAGCACTTTCAAGGCGCTGTTGAATCCAGCGTTTCTCTTTGGTGTCAACAATGTGCATGTACTCTGCACCAATTGAACCGCAGTAAGTTGCTTCCATCGCTTCAACCATTTCGCCCAGCGTGGTATCTGTTTTACCAATCGCCAGGTTGCCTGTGTTGAATACGGTATCTAAATCAGATTTGGTTAAACCGTGCGCAGCAAGATCAAGATCTGGCACTTCTTCGCGTTTTGCCAAACCTAGCGGATCTAATTTTGCTTTTTGGTGACCACGATTACGATACGCTGCGATCAGTTGCAGGACGCCTATTTGACGACGTTCATGCTCAGAGCTTACCGCGCTTTGAGCCACAGACTGAATACGATTTGAGTTGCGACCCAATAAAAGGAATTGCTCACGTACATTGCTATGAGGTTGATCACCTTTTGGGAATTTATCGAAGTACACTCTCCAGTCTTCACCAACTGACTCTGGAGACGTTAAATACTGCTCATAAAGTTCTTCAATATACGCTGCACTATCAGCGGAAAGTTCAGTGTCAAGACGCAGAGCGTCAGCAACTTCTTGCATTTGTGGACCCATTTCCTATTGCAAAAACATTTTTCAGGATGCTTTTTAAGCAAAACCCATGATTGATAATGTCAAATTGGTAACATGACATTCGTCCCCATTCGACAACTGTCATGAGGCGTTATCACTACATTAGGACTACCCAATGTGAATAATGAATCATAACGCCCTGATTGGCATCATCACTCATTTTATACTCGGCCAAAACCGAGCAATTTTTTTGCAAATCGACTTAGAAAAATTAATTCGGCAAATTAGCTTTTCTAAATAGGTTTACTCTAATTTCTGGCTTTCTACATCTCTTTAAATGTTGAAAAAATGTACATAAATTCAACCTCAATTTTTAAATATAGAAGTTTATTAATCGTAACATGATCTCCAACTCTCAATTGATTTTTTTGACGTATACCTCCTATAAATTGGCGAAATACAAGAAACATATTTTGCTCTAACATATGGTGCTTTATTTAATAATTAGAAGCAATTAAGACCAAAGTCCAACGGCTTCTTTATTCCATAAAACAAAAGAGAGCACATCTTTCAATCTGCCCTCTTCAACTTGCGTTATATAATAACATCTTGCACCACTTTTTGCAGTCTCATGCCCCATTTCTGGGCGTATTAAAACAAAATACCATCACTCTATTACACTTTTGTAGAGGATTGATTTAAAACTATTCACCTGCACTTTTCATACCCAGTTTGTATGCAGCAATGCATCTCATCAGACCAACCCCACTCAAGTGTTCAATAAAGCAGCATAAAAAAAGCACATCCGGAGATGTGCTTTTTTGAGTTCACCAAACTGGCGTTCAGATTAACCTGCAGTATCCAGAAGCATGTTACGGATGTGACCGATTGCTTTGGTTGGGTTCAGACCTTTCGGACAAACTGACACACAGTTCATGATGCCTTTACAACGGAACAGCGAGAACGGGTCGTCAAGACGCGCCAGACGCTCTTGAGTTGCAGTATCACGTGAATCGATGATGAAGCGGTAAGCATTCAACAGCGCTGAAGGACCCAGGAATTTGTCCGGGTTCCACCAGAATGATGGGCATGAAGTTGAACAGCATGCACATAAAATACATTCATACAGGCCATCCAGGTGCTCACGGTCTTCCTGAGACTGTAAACGCTCTTTTGGTGGCGCAGGCTGGTTGTTGATCAAGAATGGCTGAATCTTGTTGTACTGGTCGTAGAACTGATTCATATCAACAACTAGGTCTTTGATCACTGGCAGACCTGGTAATGGACGAATGGTGATTTCATTTGGTAAATCGTTCAGGTTCCAAAGACACGCCAAACCGTTTTTACCATTGATGTTTACACCATCAGAACCACAAATACCTTCGCGGCAAGAACGACGGAACGTTAAAGTTTCGTCTTGTACTTTCAACGCCAAAAGTGCGTCAAGCAACATACGATGCTTATCAGTCAATTCCAGCTTGAATGTTTGCATGTACGGTGCTTTATCCTTATCAGGATCATAGCGGTAGATATGAAATGTACGAGTACCTCTACTCATCTTGTTTCTCCTGATTAGAATGTACGTGGTTTAGGTGGAATAGCTGCAACAGAAAGCGGCTTGTAACGTACTGGTTTGTACTCAAGACGGTTGTCTGCAGAGAACCACAGAGTGTGCTTCATCCACTCATCATCACGACGACCATAAGAATAAGTCGGGTGATCTGGTGGTAATTCAAAGTCTACAACAGTGTGCGCACCACGACACTCTTTACGCGCAGCAGCAGAAATCAAGGTTGCTTTTGCGACTTCGTATAGGTTTTCAACTTCTAATGCTTCTACACGTGCAGTGTTAAAGACTTTAGATTTGTCTTTCAGGTGGATATTGCGAACACGTGGTTCAAGCGCAAGAATCTGTTTCACACCTTCTTCAAGCAATGCTGAAGTACGGAATACACCTGCGTGATCCTGAACGATGTTACGAATTGCATCCGCAACTTCTTGAGCGTTTTCACCTGAAGTTGATTCGTCAAGTTTACGAATACGGTTCAGCGTGTTTTCAAGTACAGTTGTAGGTAGTGGTTCGTACTCGCCATCGTGCTGTTTAGTTACATACTCAATGATATGTTGACCAGCCGCTTTACCAAATACCACCAGGTCAAGCAGTGAGTTAGTACCTAAACGGTTTGCACCGTGTACAGATACACATGAACATTCACCAATTGCATAGAAACCTTTTACAGGTTTCGCAAAGTCACGGCCTTCTGCATTTGTAGAATATGTGTCAGTGTCTTTGTCGTAGTTGGCAACCAGTGGAGTCGTTTCACGAGATTCTGGAACAACAACCTGACCATGAATGTTGGTCGGAATACCACCCATTTGGTAATGGATTGTTGGTACAACCGGAATTGGCTCTTTAGTACAGTCAACGTTCGCGAATTTCTTGCCAATCTCGAATACAGATGGCAGACGTTTCATGATCGTGTCAGCACCCAGGTGCGTCATATCCAGCAAGATGTAGTCTTTGTTCGGACCACAACCACGGCCTTCTTTAATTTCCTGGTCCATAGAACGTGATACGAAGTCACGTGGCGCCAAGTCTTTTAAAGTTGGAGCATAACGTTCCATGAACGGTTCGCCAGAATCGTTACGAAGGATACCACCCTCACCACGACAGCCTTCCGTTAACAATACGCCTGCGCCCGCAACACCTGTTGGGTGGAATTGCCAGAATTCCATATCCTGTAATGGAATACCTGCACGAGCAGCCATACCAAGACCGTCACCCGTGTTGATATACGCGTTAGTAGAGGCGCGGTAAACACGACCTGCACCACCAGTAGCGAATAGCGTCGCTTTAGCTTGGAATACCGCAATTTTACCTGTTTCCTGGTCAATTGCAGTTACACCCAGTACGTCGCCTGCTTCGTTACGGATTAAGTCAAGTGCAATCCATTCAACGAAAAATTGAGTCCCCATTTTCACGTTGCTTTGATAAAGCGTGTGAAGCAGCGCGTGGCCTGTACGGTCAGCAGCAGCACATGCACGTGGCACAGCTTTTTCACCGTAGTTTGCAGAGTGACCACCGAATGGACGCTGGTAAATTGTACCGTCTGCGTTACGGTCAAATGGCATACCCAAGTGTTCTAATTCATAAACCACTTGTGGCGCTTCACGCGTCATGAATTCGATCGCGTCTTGGTCGCCTAACCAGTCAGAACCTTTAACCGTGTCATAGAAGTGGTAGTGCCAGTTATCTTCTTGCATGTTACCAAGAGATGCACCAATACCACCTTGCGCCGCAACCGTGTGCGAACGTGTTGGGAATACTTTGGTCAGTACTGCAACTTTCAAACCCGCTTGAGCAAGTTGGTAAGATGCACGCATACCTGAACCACCACCACCAACGATGACTGCGTCAAAAAATTGGTGTGGAATGTTTGAATAATCTTCTTTAGGGTTAATCGCGCCCATGATATCTTCCTATCAATTCGCCCAGAAAATCTGGATTGCCCAGATTGCATATGCAAAAACAGCAATAATCACTGCTGAAGTCAGCACTAGGCGTAAACCTGAAGCTGAAGGACCCATCTGACGAGTAGTCACGTAATCTGTGAATACCTGCCACATACCAATCCATGCGTGTGCAACAAGAGATAAGACTGCCAATAAAGATAAAATCTTCATTGGTAATGTCATCATAAAGCCGTACCACTGTTCAAAGTTAAATCCGCCATTCAGCAGAATCCAACCAAATACCACAACGGTATAAACAGCAAGAACAACAGCACTTACGCGTTGGATAAACCAGTCGCGAGAACCTGAACCCGTTAAACCTGTAGCACTTTTCATTAGAGAACAATCCATACAAAGGCTGCGAGAATACCAATCGCAGACAAGACTAATGCGATAGTAGCTGCAACACGACCACTTTGCAGTTCCTCTGCAACACCAAGGTCAGCAAGTAAATGCTTGACACCAGCGATGAAGTGATAGATTAATCCGGCTACAAATACCCATACGATAAAGCGGACAAAGAAACCGTTAAAGATTTCCTGTACTTCTGCAAAACCTTCTGGCGAAGACAAAGACTTGTCTAATAACCAAAGAAGTACCGGTACGAGTAAAAATACGATGACACCTGAAAGACGGTGTAAAATTGATGCAATAGCCACAGGTGATTTTAAGTTTACTGATAAAACTTGACCCATGGACAAATTGACAGGTCTGTTGCTTTTCACAGCGGGCATCCTGTAAGTAAAAACTCCATCCGGAGTTTGTTGGAATTAATTCGAAGGAAAGCTGGCATTGCTAGGCATTCGAATGCCTATATTCAAAACGACACTGAATTATAAAACGTCAACTATTAAAATACAAACAACCGCACTGGGCTTTTTGAACAAAAAACCCTTAAATAAGAATCATTAACAAATAGGTAATTTATGAAACACATCAACCGGATACATCTTTAAGGCATCATCTCACTGTTTTTTATTAATTTATTTTATATTTCTGCTATTGGTTTTAGCTATAATTGCAATTTTCACCGGACTGAAATATTTAGACTAAAGCAGCACAGTAAATGTCTAGACACTATATTGTTGAATCTTTTCACTTTATCTTTGGGTGCCTGAATATTTTTTCCTTGAATATTTGCTATCAGGCAAACAACATGAAATATTTTCAGCGCCCTGCCCGTGCTTCCCGCTTCAGGCCGGCATTTGGATTTTGAGTCTTGCAAAAGCTGACAGATTGCTCTGACTTTACTTGCAATTTCAGCGCATCAGAACAAGTTAACTGGCTGAATGGCTGATTTAATCAGCTATTTTTTAACCAGTTAAACCTAAAAAAATGACAGACTTAGCGCTTTTATTTATGAATAACAAAGCAGCAGCAGAACCGGCAAAGCCCAGCTAAGTTATGAAAAACAGATACATTTCGGAAAGCTT
This sequence comes from Acinetobacter sp. YH12134, assembly GCF_013418555.1. Lineage (NCBI taxonomy): Bacteria > Pseudomonadati > Pseudomonadota > Gammaproteobacteria > Moraxellales > Moraxellaceae > Acinetobacter > Acinetobacter sp. YH12134. The sequence continues at coordinate 141,038 of NZ_VPBT01000006.1, forward strand.
AAAATTCCAGCAGCCTGGCTTTTCAAGAGCTTTTAACGCTAAAAAATTGCTTACAATTAAAGCATTCCTATTATTTTTTTCTGCACCTGTCCGGGAATTTGACTTATTATAGCGCGTCGGTGCTGTGATTTTACTCAGTTTTTCATACGAATATTTTTTGACTAAGCTGCTGTGTCAGCGTCACTTTTTATCCATAAGTATAATTGACAAAATTTCAGTACACACTAATCTTATAGCAAATTTTCGATCCGTCTGATTCGCGCATTAAAAGATTGATACTACGAGTCAGATCAACATTCACCAGGACAGGAGATCTATTGAATGTCTGAAGCAACTGGCAAGAAAGCCGTTTTACAGCTTGATGGCAAAGAAATTGAATTACCAATTTACAGCGGCACATTGGGCCCAGATGTAATTGACGTTAAGGATGTGTTGGCTGCAGGTCACTTTACTTTTGATCCTGGTTTTATGGCGACAGCTTCTTGTGAATCTAAGATCACATTCATTGACGGTAACAAAGGTGTTCTGTTACACCGCGGTTACCCGATTGATCAATTGGCGACTAAAGCTGATTACCTGGAAACTTGCTACCTGTTATTAAACGGCGAGCTTCCAACAGCTGAGCAAAAAGAAGAATTTGACGCGAAAGTTCGTAACCACACCATGGTTCACGACCAAGTTAGCCGCTTCTATAACGGTTTCCGTCGTGATGCGCATCCTATGGCGATCATGGTTGGTGTTGTGGGTGCATTATCTGCGTTCTATCACAACAACCTGGACATCGAAGATGTTAACCACCGTGAAATCACTGCGATCCGTTTAATCGCGAAGATTCCTACTTTAGCGGCTTGGAGCTACAAGTACACTGTGGGTCAACCATTCGTTTACCCACGTAACGACTTAAGCTACGCTGAAAACTTCCTGTACATGATGTTTGCTACGCCTGCAGACCGTGACTACAAAGTGAACCCGATTCTTGCCAAAGCAATGGACCGTATCTTCACTCTTCACGCTGACCACGAGCAAAACGCGTCTACGTCTACAGTACGTTTAGCGGGTTCTACCGGTGCTAACCCTTATGCTTGTATCGCTGCGGGTATCTCTGCACTTTGGGGTCCTGCGCACGGTGGTGCGAACGAAGCAGTTCTTAAGATGCTGGATGAAATCGGCACTGTAGAAAACGTTGCTGGCTTCATGGAAAAAGTGAAGACTAAAGAAGTTAAACTGATGGGCTTCGGTCACCGTGTTTACAAAAACTTCGACCCACGCGCGAAAGTAATGAAAGAGACTTGCGACGAAGTTCTTGGTGCATTAGGTATCAACGATCCACAATTAGCGTTAGCAATGGAACTTGAGCGTATCGCGCTTTCTGACGAATACTTCATCAAGCGTAACCTGTATCCAAACGTAGACTTCTACTCTGGTATCATCCTGAAAGCGATTGGTATTCCGACAGAAATGTTTACTGTGATCTTCGCGCTTGCACGTACAGTTGGTTGGATCAGCCACTGGTTAGAAATGCACAGCGGTCCTTACAAGATCGGTCGTCCTCGTCAGCTTTACACTGGCGAAGTTCAACGCGACATCAACCGTTAATCCGGTTCGCGTTCAACGACGAAAAAACCACCCGTTTGGGTGGTTTTTTTATGGACATTCAAACTAAATGCGCGTTTCGACCAGACCGAGGCAACGCCAATATTCAGCGCAAAAGTACGTTAAGCTATAGTCAAATCAGTATAAAACCAATACAATGGTGTAATGAGTTATTCAGAACATTTTAGACGTAAAATTTTAGCTAAGCTTGAGGAAGGTTATTCTATTCGAGCGGTAGCTGCACAATTTGAAATT